>CAYZPX010000236.1:0-3680 GCA_964480105.1 uncultured Burkholderiaceae bacterium
AGCGCCGGGCAGATGGGCGTGCTGGTCAGCACCACGGTGATCGAGGTGGGCGTGGACGTGCCCAACGCCTCGCTGATGGTCATCGAGCACGCCGAGCGCTTTGGCCTCTCGCAGCTGCACCAGCTGCGCGGCCGCGTGGGGCGGGGCGCGGCGGCGTCGGCCTGCGTGCTGCTGTATGCCACCAACGAGAGTGGCCGCGTCGGCGAGACCGCCAAGGAGCGCCTGCGCGCCATGGCCGAGACCAACGACGGCTTCGAGATCGCCCGCCGCGACCTGGACATCCGTGGCCCTGGCGAGTTCCTGGGCGCCCGCCAGTCGGGCGATGCGCTGCTGCGCTTTGCCGACCTGGCCACCGACACCGCCCTGCTCGAATGGGCCCGCGAACTGGCCCCCCAGATGCTCGACCGCCACCCCGAGCTTGCCCGCCGGCATGTGGCCCGCTGGTTGGGCGGGCGGGCGGAATTTTTGAAGGCGTGAAGCGCCCTAAACTTGCCCCGATGGACATCCATTTCACCCGCCATGCGCTTGCGCGAATGCAGGAGCGCCACATCACCGAGGCCGAGGTTCGGGCCACCTTGATGGCCCCACTGCGCCAAGTGGATGCCCAGAACGGTAGCCTGGAGGCCCAGGGCTGGCTGGATCGCGATGGGAAACGCGAGCTGTTGCGGGTGATTTACCGGGATGGGGTGGTGATCTCGGTCATCACCGTCATGGCGACCAGCAAGTTCGCCAAATATGGAGTGAGCAATGAAATTTGAATACGACCCCCAAGCCGATGCGCTGTACATCCGCCTGGCTGCTGGCACCGTGGCGGAGACCGACGAGGTGCGCCCGGGCTTCATCCTGGACTACGACGCGAATGGCAAGGTGCTGGGCATTGAAATGCTCAACGTCAGCCAAACGGCGGACAACCCCCGTGAGCTGGCCCTGGAAGTGCTGGCGGGAAATTGAGGCCTCCGATGCGCTTGCTTGAAACCCGCACGGGCTGCACGCTGCCCGGTCGCCCATGACCCTGACCGAACTCAAATACATCGTTGCCGTCGCCCGCGAAAAGCACTTTGGCAAGGCGGCGGAAGCCTGTTTTGTGTCGCAGCCCACGTTGTCGGTGGCGATCAAGAAGCTCGAAGAAGAGCTGGACGTCAAGCTGTTTGAGCGCAGCGCGGGCGAGGTGTCCGTCACGCCGCTGGGCGAGGAGATCGTGCGCCAAGCCCAGAGCGTGCTGGAGCAGGCGGCGGAGATCAAGGAGATTGCCAAGCGCGGCAAGAACCCGCTGGCGGGCCCGCTGACCTTGGGCGTGATCTACACGATTGGCCCCTACATCCTGCCCGAGCTGGTGCGCCAGGCGATTGACCGCATTCCGCAGATGCCGCTGATGCTGCAGGAGAACTTCACCGTCAAGCTGCTGGAGATGCTGCGCATGGGCGAGATCGACTGCGCCATCCTGGCCGAGCCTTTTCCTGATGCCGGCCTGGCGATCGCGCCGCTGTACGACGAGCCTTTCATGGCGGCGGTGCCCAGCAGCCACCCGCTGGCCACGCAGAAGTCCATCACCGCCGACCAGCTTAAGAACGAGACCATGCTGCTGCTGGGCGCGGGCCATTGCTTTCGGGACCATGTGCTGGAGGTCTGCCCCGAGTTCGCCCGTTTTTCCAGCAACGCTGAGGGCATCCGCAAGTCTTTTGAAGGCTCGTCGCTGGAGACCATCAAGCACATGGTGGCTGCCGGCATGGGTGTGACGCTGGTCCCGCGCCTGTCGGTGCCCCGCGAGGCCCTGGCGTCCCGCCGGCGCAAGACCGACGAGGCCTACATCCGCTACCTGCCCATCACCGAGGCCGACGGCAGCCCGCCGCCTACCCGCCGCGTGGTGCTGGCTTGGCGGCGCAGCTTCACCCGCTACGAGGCGATCGCCGCGCTGCGCAACGCGATCTACGCCTGCGAGTTGCCCGGCGTCACACGGCTGTCGTGAGGCCGGGCTAGGCTACAGTGTTGGGCTGGCGAACGCGTGCTGCTGGGAGGCGGCGCGTTGTCCATTTCCGTTCAGACCCAAGGAGCGTTTTCATGGCCAAGGCTTCCAGCAAAAAGACAGCGGCAATTGCCACTTCGGCACCCGCCATCCACATCGGCATCAGTGACCAGGACCGTGCGGCCATCGCCCAGGGCCTGTCGCGCCTGCTGGCCGACACCTACACCCTGTACCTGACCACGCACAACTTCCACTGGAACGTGACAGGGCCCATGTTCAACACCCTGCACACCATGTTCATGGCGCAGTACACCGAGCTGTGGAATGCGGTGGATCCGATTGCCGAGCGCATCCGCTCGCTGGGCCACATCGCCCCGGGCTCCTACGCTGAATTTGGCAAGCTGGCCACTGTGCCCGACGCGCCCGCCAAACCGCCCAAGGCGCTGGAAATGGTGCGCCTGCTGGTCGAAGGCCACGAGGCCGTGGCCCGCACCGCGCGCAGCCTGTTCCCCTTGGCCGACCAGGCCAGCGACGAGCCCACCGCCGACCTGCTGACCCAGCGCCTGACGGTGCACGAGCAGACGGCCTGGATGCTGCGCTCGCTGCTCGAAGAATAAGGCCGCCCTCCAGGACCCCCGCCATGGCCAAACACCGCAAAGCCCCGCCCAAGCCCGCGCCCGTCGAGGTCGAACTCAAGCTGGCGCTGCCCACCAGCGATCCTGCTGGCCTGGCCCAGCGCCTGGCCCGGGTACCGATGCTGGCGGCCTGCGTGTCCACGGTCCAAGTCCTGGAGAACCGCTATGTCGATACGCCCGACGGCCACCTGCAGGCGGCGCGCATGGCGCTGCGCCTGCGCCGCGTGGGCAGCGCCGAGGCGCCGCAGTGGCTGCAGACCTTCAAGACCGCCGATGCCGGCAATTCGGCCCTGAGCCAGCGGGGCGAATGGGAGCATCCCGTGCCGGGTCCCGCGCTGGACGAAGCCCTGCTGCGCCAGGCTGCGCCCTGGAAAGCCCTGGACCCGGAAGGCCGCCTGTTTGCCCAGTTGCTGCCACGCTTTGGCACCGCCTTTGAGCGCCGCACCTGGGTCGTGCGCCCGCGCGAGGGCGTGGTGGTCGAAGTGGCGCTGGACATTGGCGAGATCACCGCCGACGCGGACCGCGCACCCCTGTGCGAGCTGGAGCTGGAACTGCGCGAAGGCCCGCCCGAAGCGCTCTTCACCCTGGCCCGCCACATCGCCCGCGAAGTTGCCGTCTGGCCCCTGGCAGCCAGCAAGGCGCAACGCGGCCATGCCTTGCGTGCGGCGACCCTGTACGCGCCGCGCCGCGCCCATCCACCCGCCGTGCGCGAGGTTGCCCGCTGGGCCGACCTGGCCCGCCCGGTGTTGGCCGAGGCCCTGGCACAGTGCGGTGACAACCTCCACGCCCTGCGCTTTGCCGACACCTCCGAGCTGGTCCACCAGGCCCGGGTGGGCTGGCGGCGTTTCCGCAGTCTGCTGCGCCTGGTGCGCCCGCTGTGCCAAGCCCTGCCGCCGCCGCAAACCGAGGCCCTGCCCGTGCTCTGGGGCGCGTTGGGCCGCCTGCGCGATCTGGACGTGGCCCGCACCGAAACCCTGCCCCGCCTGCAGGCCGCCTACCTGGGGGCCGCCCTGCACGCCGAAGAGGGCCTGGGCCTGCATGGCCGCCGGCGGCTGCAGGACTGGGCGGCCTTGACCGCGGCC
>CAYZPX010000237.1:0-3655 GCA_964480105.1 uncultured Burkholderiaceae bacterium
GCCTGTCGCTCCGGGGGGAGGTTCAAAAAACCGCGCATTTTACCGACGCCCCCACTGGGGCCTGTCCCGCGGGCGCATGCACTACAGTGCGGACCCCATGGAAGGACTGCACCTGACCGCCGACTTGCGCGATTGCCGCTGTGCCCCCCAGTGGCTGTGCGACGCCCAGGCCCTGGGCCGGGCCGCCTTGTCTGCCGTGCGCGATGCCGGCCTGCAGCCCGTGGGCCAGCTGTTCCATCCCTTTCCTGCCACAGAACGCGGGCCCGGCGGCGTCACCGCTACCGTGCTGCTGGCCGAATCCCACCTGTGCATCCACACCTGGCCCGAATGCGCCGGCGTGACGCTGGATGTGTACGTTTGCAACTTTGGTGCCGACCATTCCGCCAAGGCGCGGCAGCTGTTGGACAGCCTGCTGGCGCTGTTTCAGCCCGGCGTGGTGCAGCGGCAGGCGCTGCGGCGGGGGTGGGAAGCTAGCTTGGACCAGGGGCTTGAGGCCCAGGGTTGCGCAAGCGCTCCACCGTCAGCCGGCACCGGCGTTCGATCAGGGCCGTGATCTCCGCCAGCACCGGGTGGCCGTGGCCTGCGGCGGTGAATTCGATCTGCAAGGCCTGCGCTTGGGCAGGCAACTGCTGGGCAAGGTCCAGGATGCGCTTTTTGACCTGCGCGGGTGACAGTTGCGCGGCCTGCGCGAACTGCTCCCAATGCCGGGCCTGCAATTCGCTGAACTTGTACCGGCTGCCGATCTTCATCGCCATCTTCTCGGTCAGGTGCGGGTACACCGCCGTGGACAAGGCGTCGTACAGCGGCGCCAAAACGGCACCCCGTGGCGTGTAGAGCAGCGAGAAATTTTTGCCATGCGCGTCGTGGTTGCCGATCAGGGCGTTGAAGACCACACCGTCCAACAGGCGCAAGACCTGCGGTGCGCTGGGGCGTGTGGCCTGCCGCAGCAGCGCAAAGCATTGGGCCAGGTCCGGTCCGCCCTCGTTCTGGTATTTGTGCTCTGGGACCACACCCAGCGCCTGGCAGAAATCTTCTTGGTGCAGGCGCTGCAGCGTGCCATCGGCCAGGCGCTGGCGGTCATAGCGCTCGACCAGCAGGTAGCTCGTGCCGGCCACCTGCCGAATCGCTGCTTTCGCGGTCGGCAGCTTCAGGCGCTCGGCCAGGGCCAGGCAGAAGCCCTCGTTGAAGACACTGCCCTCCACCGCCGCAATGGCGGGCTTGAGGATGTGGGAGCTGGGCGTGTTGCGCAGGGGCAGGCCGATGCGTCCCTCGCCGAAGACCACTGGTAATTTGTCCTGCGCGCCGGCCAGCGACAGGCGCAGGCCATCGTCTCCGGCCAGCATGGGGCGGCGGGGCAATTCCGCCAGCACGGTCAACAGCGCTGCGTCGTCCAGCCAACGGATGGCTGGTGGGTCGGGTGTTGCCGTAAGCTGTTCGCCCGGCGCCAACAGGCTGACGGCGCCCGCGCATTCGCCGCCAATCCCATGCAGCAGCCCAAAGTCGTTCTGGCGCGACACGTGCAGTGCCAGCGCAACGCCCTTGCGCGGCGCCCCTTCGGGCAAGAGGCCGGCAAAGAAAGGCCGCGTGGCCTTGTCGTCAAACGCTTCGGCCCGCAAGGGCAGGGCGTGGGACAGTGGCCGGGCCGCCTCTGACGCGAGCCAGGCCGGCGCATAGCGGAAGTTCAATCGGCCATCGACCAGGGCCAGTTCGCCGACCAGCTCCCCCAGCAGCCAGACGTTCAGCACGCGGCTCATGCGCTTGTCTCCATCGATGCGGCGTCATCCAGCCCCGTGACCGCCAGCGTGCCGCCCAGCGCTTGCAGCACGCGCAGCACATGGGCCAGCCGCACGGTGGGCTTGCCGGCTTCCAGCTCCACGATGAAGCGCACCCCCACGCCGGCGGCCAGGGCCAGCTGGGGCTGGGTCAGGCCCAGGGCCTTGCGGGCCTTGCGCACGGCGTGGCCCAGTTGCTCGGGGGTGTCGATCAGGGTTGGCATGGTGGATTTCCTGTTCGGGAAATTATGCGCGGATGTTGGGCTTTTGGCTTGCAAAAGTCCTGATCGGGAAATTTTTGCGCCCGTGTACAGTGCCCATCCCTCCCCCAATGCCCACCGCAGCGCCCATGAAACCCCATCTCCCCCAAGCCCCCGCCATGCTCCTGGCCGCCGGCCGTGGCGAGCGCATGCGCCCCTTGACCGACCACACGCCCAAGCCGCTGCTCACCGTGCAGGGCCAGCCGTTGCTGCACTGGCATTTGCAAGCGCTGGCCCAGGCCGGGGTGGCGCGGGCCGTGGTCAACACCGCCTGGCTGGGCGAACAGATCCCGGCGCACTTTGGGAGTGAAATTGCCTTCCAGGCCAATAAAGACCAGCGGTACGTGCTATCGATTTCATACTCGCACGAGGGCCGGGACTTTGGCCAGGCGCTGGAAACGGCCGGCGGCATTGCCCGCGCCTTGCCGCAATTGGGCGGCATGGGCGGCATCTTCTGGCTGGCGGCGGGCGATGTGCATGCGCCCGACTTTCGCTTCGACGCCGCTGCCGTCCAGGCCTTTGCCGCCAGCGACGACCTGGCCCACCTGTGGCTGGTGCCCAACCCGGCGCACCACCCGCGCGGTGACTTTGGCCTCTCGCCCGAAGGCCGGGCGCTGAACCTGCCGGCCGAGCACCCCGGCCCGCGTTTCACCTACAGCACCATCGCGCTCTTGCGCGCGGCGCTGTTTAGCCCGCCCTGGTGCGACATCCCCCCCGGCAACCCCCAGGGCCAGGCCGCCCCGCTGGGCCCGCTGCTGCGCCGCGCCATGGACGCCGGCCGCGTGGGCGCCAGCCTCTACACCGGCCGCTGGACCGATGTGGGCACGCCCGAGCGGCTGGCGGGCTTGAACCAAGGGGGTTGATCTTCGGTACCGATGGGGAGGCGATGGCGCCCAAACATCCTTGCAATGATGGAGTCCAACTCCCGATTTGCAAGGATGCATGGGGGGATTGGTGTGCGCGGTGAAGCGGCAGGGGCCATGGTCTGGTGTCGGGAAGGGATTCACCTTCCACAAAACCGCTGATGTGTCAATACCGCAAATGCGGTATGGCGTTAAAGCAACAGGCTGGTAAGTTCTGTGCAATTCAAACGGCCTAGGGTTTGCCCAAAGTCCCGTCACAACACCCATGCCCCAAACCCTCAGAAACCTGAGTGACTCGCTCTACGACGGATTGCTCCACCCCCAGCACTGGCACGGCGCGCTGGACGAACTGCGCAAAGCCCTGGGGGGTGCAGCGTTTCACCATTTCACGGTGTGCAAGCGCACGCGGGAAGTGCGCTCCAGCCTGACGAATGAGGCGGTCCGCCCCGACAAGCTGGCCGAATACGAGAACCACCTCATCCACCTGGACCCGCGCATCCCGCTGGTGTTTCGCACCCGCCTGGGCGAGGTGATGTGGGACCACGAGCACCTCTCCGCCACAGAGATGGACCTGAACCCCGTCTATGCCGAGTTCCTCAAGCCCCAGGGCTACCGCCACACCATGGCACTGCCCCTGCGCGACGACGGCGACACCCGCGAAATCCTGGCCGTGCTGCGCCCCCAGGACAAGCCCCCCTACGAACTCATCCCATTACCCACATCTTTCGCCCCCCCCACAGCAATGCTGAGACGATGTCGG
>CAYZPX010000238.1:0-3642 GCA_964480105.1 uncultured Burkholderiaceae bacterium
TGGAAATCCACGCCGCCAACGGCTACCTGCTGGACCAGTTCCTGAAAACCGGTGCCAACCAGCGCCACGACGACTATGGCGGCAGCATCAAGAACCGCGCCCGCCTGCTGCTGGAAGTGGTGCGCGCCGTGACCGAAGAAATCGGGGGCGAGCGCACCGGCATCCGCCTGTCGCCGGTCACGCCGGCCAACGGCATCTCCGACGAAGACCCGCAGCAGCTGTTTGACTACGTGCTGCACCAGCTGGGCCCGCTGGGCCTGGCCTATGTGCATGTGATCGAAGGCGCGACCGGCGGCCCGCGCGAGATCCCAGAGCAACCCTTCGACTACGGCAGCCTGCGCGCCGTCTACCGCAAGGCCGGCGGCCAGGGCGCCTGGATGGTGAACAACGGCTACGACAAGGCCCTGGCCGACCAGTCCCTGACCGAAGGCGCCGACCTGGTGGCCTTTGGCCGCCCGTTCATCAGCAACCCCGACCTGGTCCTGCGCCTGCGCCGGGGTGGCCCGTTCAACGAGCAGGACCGCAGCACCTTCTACGGTGGCGGTACCAAGGGCTACACCGACTACCCCACGCTGGCCGATGCGTGATCCGCGGCCAATGATCAGGAACTCCTGATTTCATAGCGCATACCGCGCAAAAACAAAGGGCTGGAGGCCAAAACCTCCAGCCCTTTTGCCTGGACCGTCTGCCAACAGCACCTGGCGCCGCTCAGCCTCCGGCGAGGCGGAACTGCTGCACCACCTGCGACAGGCGAGATGCCTGCTCGCGCAGGGATTCGGCGGCGGCGGCGGACTCCTCGACCAGGGCGGCGTTCTGCTGGGTCATGCGGTCGATCTCCCCGACCGACTGGTTGACCTGGCCGATGCCGGCAGACTGCTCGGAGGCCGCGGCGTTGATCTCGCCAATGATGTCGCCCACGCGCTGGGCGCCGGCCATGATGTCCTGCATCGCCGCGCCCGCTTCTTCGACATGGTGCACCCCGCCCTCGATCGCTTTGACGCTGGTGCCGATCAGGTCCTTGATCTCGCTGGCGGCGCTGGCCGAGCGCTGGGCCAGGCTGCGGACCTCGCCAGCCACCACGGCAAACCCCCGGCCTTGCTCGCCTGCGCGGGCGGCCTCCACGGCGGCATTCAGCGCCAGGATGTTGGTCTGGAACGCAATGCTGTCGATCAGGCCGACGATGTCGTGGATCTTGCGGCTGGAGGCAGCAATCTCGCGCATGCTGTCCACGGCCTGCGACACCACCGACCCTGCCTGCTGCGCGGACCCCGTCGCCGTGCGCGACAGCTGGGTGGCCGCCTGCGAGGAGGTGGCCGTCTGCTGCACCGTGGCGGTCAGCTCGGACAGCGAGCCCACCACGTCCTGCGCATGGCTGGCGGTCTGCTCGGTGCGGTTGGACAGGTCCTGGTTGCCCGAGGCAATCTCCTGGCTGGCGCGGGCAATGCTGGCGCTGGCATCGCGCACCTTGGCCACCATCAGGCCCAGGCTGTCCTGCATGCCGGCCAGCGCACGCTGCAGGTCGGACAGCTCGTCCTTGCCCTCGGCCGCAATGCGCTGCGACAGGTCGCCCCCCGCAATCTGCTGGGCAATGCGCCGGGCTTCTTCCAGGGGTTGGCAGATCGACCGCATGTTCATCAGCGTCAGGGGGACGACCACCACCAGCGCCAGCACCACCACCAGCGCAAACACCCACTGGGCCTGTGCCACCAGGCGCTGCTGGCTGGCACGGGCCGATTCCAGGGCACCTTGCTGCTGGCCCTCCAGGGTGTGCAAGGCGGTTTCAGCGGCCCCCAGGCGTACGGCCAGGGCGGCAGGCGATGCGGGCGGCACGCTGTTGAGCGCCTGCTGGCGGGCCGCCAGCAAATCGGCGCGCACCGCGGCCAACTGCTGCGACTGCTGTGCCGACTGGGCCATGAACGCACCGCCCAGGTCGGCCAGCCGCTGGATGCCCACCAGGCCCGACACCCCCATCAACCCCAACAAGGCCAGCACCACGGCAATCGCGCCCCACATGCGAAAGCGAATGGTGAACTGCCGCATCATCCCGAGAAAAGGCATGGAAAACTCCCTAGAAACATGGCGGGGCGGCCCACAGACCGCCCCCTGTCAACGGTTATACACCGCCCGGCGCCCCGTCCGGCCGGGGTCCGCGCCAGCGCTTGAGCAGCAGCGCATTGCCCATCACGCTGACCGAACTCAGCGCCATCGCCGCGCCGGCCACCACCGGATTGAGGTAGCCCAGCGCCGCCAGCGGAATGCCGGCCACGTTGTAGGCAAAAGCCCAAAACAGGTTCTGCCGAATCTTGGCCACCGTGCGCCGCGAGATGTCCAGCGCCGCCGCCACCAGCCGCGGGTCGCCACGCATCAGCGTGATGCCCGCCGCGTGCATGGCCACATCGGTGCCGTTGCCCATGGCCATGCCGACATCGGCGGCGGCCAGCGCCGGCGCGTCGTTGACGCCATCGCCCACCATGGCTACGGTGTGGCCGCCCGAGCCGCTTTTTTGCAGGCCGGCCACGGCCGCCGCCTTGTCGCCAGGCAGCACTTCGGCCAGCACCTCGCCCGCGGCGGGGTCCAGGCCCAGGCGGCGGGCCATGGCCTCGGCGGCGCCCCGGTTGTCGCCCGAGACCATCACCGTGCGAATGCCCCGGGCTTTGAGCGCCGCGAGCGCCTCGCGCGCGCCGGGCTTGGGCGCATCGCCAAAGGCCAGCAAGGCGCGGGCGGTCAATCCGCCCGTACTGCGCTCGACCAGCGCGGAGACGGTGGCGCCGTCTTGCTGCAGCGCCTGGGCGCGATCGGCCAGGGGGCCCAAGCGCACGCCCAGTTCCTCCATCCAGCGCAGGCTGCCGACCCGATAGCTGCGGCCTTGGACCTCGCCCTCGGTGCCGCGACCGGGTACAGCGCGCACCGCCTCGGGCGACAGCAGCGTCAGCCCCCGTGCCTGGGCGGCCTGAACCACGGCGCGGGCCAGCGGGTGTTCGCTGCCGGACTGCACGCTGGCCACGGCCTGCAGCAGCGCTGCTTCATCGCCTGCATGTTCCACGTGAAACACCGTCAGCTGCGGCTGGCCCAGGGTGAGGGTGCCGGTCTTGTCAAAGGCCACCGTGTCCACCTGGTGCGCCAGCTCCAGCGCCTGCGCGTCCTTGATCAAGATGCCATGCTTGGCCGCCACGCCGGTGCCCGCCATGATGGCTGCCGGCGTGGCCAGGCCCAGGGCGCAGGGGCAGGCAATCACCATCACCGCGACGGCGTGGATCAGCGCCGCCTCCAGCCCGGCGCCAGCCCACAGCCAGCCCGCCAATGTGAGCAGCGCCACCGCCAGCACGGCCGGGACGAACACGGCGGAGACCTGGTCCACCAGCCGCTGGATCGGCGCCTTGGCGGCCTGGGCGTCTTCCACCAGGCGGATGATGCGGGCCAGCACCGTCTCGGCGCCCACGGCGGTGACCTGCATCACGATGCGGCCTTCGCCATTGATCGAGCCGCCCGTCAGCGCTGAGCCGACGCCACGCGGCACGGGCAGGGGCTCGCCGGTCAGCATGGACTCGTCCACCTGCGTCTCTCCCTCCAGCACCTGGCCATCGACCGGGATGCGCTCGCCGGGGCGCACCACCAGCCGGTCGCCCACCAGCACCTCGGCGA
>CAYZPX010000239.1:0-3632 GCA_964480105.1 uncultured Burkholderiaceae bacterium
GCGTGGCGCGTGTGCGCCCGGTGACGCGCGGCATGGCCACGGTGGAGCAGGTGCTTGTTCAGCAGGGCCTTGGCCTGGGCGGGCGTGGTGCCGTCTTTCTCGTTGACGGTGATCAGGCGCTCGCGCGGGGTCATGATGTCGCGGACCTTGACGTCATAGCGGGTCTCGAAGCGCAGGTCTCGGCCCGTGACGATGCCAATCACCTTGCCACCGTCGCACACCGGGAAGCCCGAAATGCCCAGTTGTTCCGACAATTGCAGCACTTGGTACACCGTGTGTTCCGGGGTAATGACCACGGGGTCGCGCAACACGCCGGACTCATAGCGCTTGACCTTGGCCACGTGGGCGGCCTGCTCCTGCGGGGTCAGGTTTTTGTGCACGATGCCGATGCCGCCTTCCTGGGCGATGGCAATCGCTAGGCGTGCCTCGGTCACTGTGTCCATCGCAGCGGACACCAAGGGCAGGTTCAGGGGAATGTTGCGGGACAGGCGCGTGGCCAGGGAGGTGTCCTTGGGCAGGACCTGGGAGAAGGCCGGCACCAGCAACACGTCGTCGAAGGTGAGCGCTTTACCGAGAAGACGCATGAGTAAGCTCCAAAAGAGGAATTGTAGCTTTGGCCAGCCCCCGGACCGGCAGGCCAGCCACGGCCTGCTGGGAGTGCCTGGGCACTGGCACGCCACAAAGGCCGGACGACAGCGTCCCGACTACACTGCGGCGCATGAAAAACCTTGTCTCTTTTGCACTGTGGATGGCGGCAGGGGCCGCCCTGCAACCCCTCGCCGTGCAGGCCCAATGGCAGTGGACAGACGCCCAGGGCCGGTCCGTGTTCAGTGATCGGCCACCGCCGCTGGAGGTGCCCGAGAAGAACATCGTCAAGCGCCCTGCCCCACGCAGCCCCGACACGCATGCCAAGCCTGCTCTGGGCAAGGACGCCCCGTCTTCTGACACGGAAGCCAAGGCAGGCGACAAACCTCCCGCAACCGGCGCGGTCTCGGGCAACAACGGCAGCGCCCCACCCAGTACCGACCCTGAACTGGAGGCGAAAAAGCTGCAGGCTCAGGCGGCGCAAAAAGCCCAGCAACAGGCCGACGCCGAACGTCAGGCACAGATCCGTGCGGACAACTGCACGCGCGCCCGGCAAGCCAAGGCCAATCTGGACTCGGGCTTGCCACTGATGCAAATCAACGCCCAAGGCCACCGTGTCCTGATGGACGAAGCCACCAAGGCGGCAGAGATGCAAAGGATTCAGGGCATCCTGTCCAGCGACTGCCCCCGCTGACCCCCAGCGTCAGCTCCTTCCACCACCGCAGAAGCGGCAGGCACGCGGCGCTGCTGGCGTTTGGAAAACAGCCCCGTCGCACGCGCACCCTGGCGGGCAAAACGCTCCCGGCGGGCCACCTTCGGATCCACGCGCAGGGCCCGGGTGCCTTCCACGCGGTCGCCCTCCTGCAGGCGGTGCGATGCCGGTACCTGGCGTCCCCAGACACTCCACGCCAGCAGCGCGGTCTGTTGGGCACCGGGCAGGAGCTGGACGGCCTGGGCGACGGCCTCGGCCAAGGTGGCGCCCCGGGGCAGCACCAACACCGCTTCTTGCACGCGGCGCGGGGCCAGCGACAACACCACCGACACAGTCACCTGGGACGCAGTCGGTGCGATGGGATGCGCTTCAGCGCCCGCCATACACCTGCTCGGCCCGCTGGACAAAAGCGTCCACCATGCTGGCGGCAATCCGGTCAAACACCGGCCCGACCAGGGTGGCCAGCAACCCGCTGCTAAACCCATAGTGCAAGCGCAGTTCCACCCGACACCCGCACTTGGTCGCCCCCGCCCCCCCCACCGGGTGGAAATGCCAATCGCCATCGAGCCGGGAGAAAGGTCCCTTGACCAGCCGCATCTGCACACGTCGACCGGGCTCGTGGGTGTTGGCGGTGACAAACGACTGGCGCACTGGCCCCATCGCCATGCCAATTTCCGCCGTCATGCCCTGTTCGGTGCGGGCGATCACCCTGGCGCGGTCGCACCAGGGCAAGAACTGCGGATACTGCTCCACCCCGGTGACCAGGGCGAACATTTCTTCCGGTCGAAAACGAATGGCAACGGATTTGTGGACAGTTTTCATGCAAACAAAAAAGGCTGAACCGGGCGGATGGGCGCCCGCAAAGCCCGGGAAACTTAGAATCGGGGACCGTGGACGGGTGGATTGTAGGGAGCCAAGCCGCCCCCATCTGGCACCCTCGCCCGTTTCCCCCTGAGACCTATGGCCAAAAAAAACGATTCCAACGCCCGCATTGCTGAAAACAAGAAAGCGGCTTTCAACTATTTCTTTGAAGAGCGCCACGAAGCCGGCATGGTGCTGCAAGGCTGGGAAGTCAAGGCCCTGCGCGAAGGCAAGGTCCAGCTGACCGATGGCTATGTGCTGATCCGCGACGGGGAGCTGTACCTGATCGGCTGCCTGATCAACCCGCTCAAGACGGCCTCCACCCACGTCAACCCCGAATCGGCGCGCACGCGCAAGCTGCTGCTGAAAAAAGACGAAATCAAGCGCCTGATCGGCAAGGTCGAGCAAAAAGGCTACACCCTGGTGCCACTGAACCTGCACTGGAAAAACGGCTATGTGAAATGCGAAATTGCCCTGGCCAAGGGCAAGGCCGAACACGACAAGCGCGACACCATCAAGGACCGCGAAGGCAAGCGCGAGGTCGAGCGCGCGATGAAGAGCCGCAATCGCTGAGCATTTCAAGCCAGCTTAGAAGCGAAAAAGCACCGCAGGCCAATAAAGACGAGCGGTGCTAGCTCTCATTTCAGGAGTACACACTCCCGCAAAATTCAAGCCAGTGCGGCCAGTGGATGGGCGTGGGACGGCCAGGGGCTGGCAAAGAACGGCGCCACCATGTCCGGCCCCACGTCCTCGATGCGCACGGGGTTCCACTGCGGAGCGTGGTCCTTGTCCACCGCCAGGGCACGGATGCCTTCGATGGTTTCGCTTTGGCCCGTGCGCAGGAAGAAGCAGTGGCGCACCATGTCGCGCTCCATGCGCAGGTCATCGGCCAGGCCCATGGTGCGGGCGCGGCGGATTTGCTCCAGCACCACATGCAGCATCAGCGGCGAGCGCTTGCGCAGCGTGGCGGCCGTGGCGCGTTCCCATTCGCCCTCGGCGGCTTCCAAAGCCTTGACGATGGCGCCCACATTCGACAGCGCGAAATAGTGGTCAATTTGGGCCTGAAGCCCCTGGAATCGGGCGGTAGCAGCTATCAGTTTCGAAGCAACAAACGCCTGCACGGCGTCGCCATTGGCAAAGGATTGGCTGCCCAGCGCCTCCCACACCGCGGCCTGCTGGTCGGCGGGCAGGCAGCCGTCGGCCAAGCCAAAGGCCATCGCATCACCGGCGCCGATGGTGTCGCCCGTCAGGGCCAGCCACTCGCCCACGCGGCCGGGGCAGCGGCTGAGGAAATAGCCGCCGCCCACGTCGGGGAACAGGCCAATCGCCGTTTCGGGCATGGCCATCTTGGTGCGCTCGGTGACGATGCGCAGCGATCCGCCCTGGCTGATACCCATACCCCCGCCCATGACGATGCCATCCATGAAGGCGATGTAGGGCTTGGGGTAGTTGTGGATCAGGTGGTTGAGGGCGT
>CAYZPX010000240.1:0-3628 GCA_964480105.1 uncultured Burkholderiaceae bacterium
GGGGTAAGGCTCGCCACCTTTCGTTTTCTCAGTCGCGCGCTTCAGCGCCCTCCCCCATCCCCTCACCGTTGCCAGCCCTCCATGGGCTATGCCTTGTGCCCGCGCTCGCTGGCCAGGTAGTCTGCCGCCCCCTCCCCCGCCGCCAGGCCACTGGCAAAACAGGCGGTGAGCAGGTAGCCGCCCGTCGGCGCTTCCCAGTCGAGCATCTCCCCCGCACAGAACACGCCAGGCAAGGCACGCAGCATCAGGTGCTCGTTCAGGGCATCCCAGGCGACGCCGCCAGCGGTGCTGATGGCTTCGTCGATGGGCCGTGGCGCCAGCACCGTGATCGGCAAAGCCTTGATGGCCTGGGCCAAAGCGACCGGGTCGGCCAGCTGGGCCTTGTCCAGTTGCTCGAACAAGATGGCGGCCTTGATGCCGTCCAGCCCCAACCGGCTCTTGAGGTGGCTGGACAGGGAGCGTGAACCACGCGGATGGCGCACGGCGGCCAACACGCGGTCGGGGTCATGGTCGGGCAACAAGTCCAGGGTAAAGGTCGCATGCCCCCGGGCCGTGATTTCGTCGCGCAGCAGCGCGGAGACGGCGTAGATCAGGCTGCCCTCCACTCCCGTGGCGGTGGCGACAAATTCGCCCCGGCGCTGGAAATGCCGCCCCTGGTGGTCGGTGAAGGCCAGCGCCACCGACTTGAACGGCTGCCCGGCGTGGCGCTCCGAAAAATGGGCCGACCACCCGGCGACCGGTGTGGCGCCGCCCAGCAGTTCCTTGAAAAAGTCGCGCCGTGTCTCGCCCTGCGGCCCCCGGGCTGAGACGACCTCAAAACCACAGTTGGATGGCTGCAAGGGTGAAACATCCACGCCACGCGCCTGTAACCAAGGCACCCAGGCCGCATCCGAGCCCAGGCGAGACCAGCTGGCCCCACCCAGCGCCAGCACCGTGACCGGGGCGGCGATCTGCACCAAACCCTGCGGATTGGTGAACTGCAGTTGTCCATCCGGCGTCCAGCCCTGCCAGCGATGGCGCATGTGGAACTGCACGCCCAAGACCTTCAAGCGCTGCAGCCAGGCACGCAGCAAAGGAGCCGCTTTCATGTCGCGTGGGAAGACCCGCCCCGATGTGCCCACGAAAGTCTCCACGCCAAGATCCTGCGCCCAAGCACGCAGGGCATCGGCATCGAACTCCCGCATGAGGCGATGCCAGTGCGCCTCGGAAGCGCTGTAGCGCGCGAGGAAGTCGGGTTTGGACTCAGAATGGGTGAGGTTGAGCCCGCCCTTGCCTGCCAGCAAGAATTTGCGCCCGACCGAGGGCATGGCATCCGCCACGTGCACGCGGTAGCCCTGCTGGGCCAGGCGCTCGGCCGCCATCAAGCCGCTGGGGCCTGCGCCCACGACCACCGCTTGCACACCGTCCCAGCCTTGTGCTTGTTCCATCGCACCCATGTGTCCCCCTCCTGCGAGTACTCCAGGGTGCCACCGGGGACAGCCCAGAAAATTTTTTGATCGAAATCAGGCCTGAATGCCCATTTCACCATCGGTATTAGCTATTGTATTCATAGCATTTTTTGCGGTGGTGCGCACGGGCTGAAAAGTCCGTTTCTGTCACAATGCATTCACTTTTTCTTCGGACTTACTGTCTTTTTCATTTTTCAAAGGAAAACCATGGCCAGCGACCTGATCACCCACCTGACCGATGCCACCTTCGAAACCGAAGTGCTGCAAGCCTCCGCCCCCGTGCTGGTGGACTATTGGGCCGAGTGGTGTGGCCCCTGCAAGATGATTGCCCCCATCCTGGACGAAGTGGCAGCAGCCTACCAGGGCAAGCTCAAAGTGGCAAAAATGAACGTGGACGAAAACCGCGACATTCCCGCCAAGTTCGGCATTCGCGGCATTCCCACGCTGATGGTGTTCAAGGGCGGTCAACTGGCTGCAACCAAAGTGGGCGCCATGAGCAAGGCCCAGCTCTCGGCCTTCATCGACCAGCAATTGGCCTGATCCCTGCGGACGCCGATCCGACGGCTGCTCTGCTCCATGGCTTGGTGTGCCCACCAGGCCATTTTTTGGTTCCTTGCATCGATCCCGTCCATCGCCGCACCACATGCGGACCATCGCTCCACGGTTTGCTGCCATAATCACGCCCCAGTCCCAGGTGTGCACCGTTGCCACCCTCTCAGGACCTCTCGCAGACCCGAACCTGTCCACTGCAGCCTCTTCGGGTCCGAGCACAGAAACATCCCCCTGATTTCTTATTTGCTCCGCCCAGGAGTCACCCCATGCATTTAAATGAACTCAAGGCACTGCACGTGTCTGAAGTCCTGAAGCAGGCCGAAGAGCTTGAAATCGAAAACACCGGCCGCATGCGCAAACAGGAACTGATGTTTGCGATCATCAAGAAACGGGCAAAGGCGGGTGAACAGGTATTTGCCGATGGCGTGCTGGAAATCCTGCCCGACGGCTTTGGCTTTTTGCGCAGCCCGGACACCAGTTACACCGCCAGCACGGATGACATCTACATCTCCCCCAGCCAGGTGCGTCGCTTCAACCTGCACACCGGCGACATGATCGAAGGGGAGGTGCGCACGCCCAAGGATGGCGAGCGTTACTTTGCCCTGACCAAGCTCGACAAGGTCAACGGTGGCCCGCCCGAGCAAAACAAACACAAGGTGATGTTCGAAAACCTGACGCCGCTGTTCCCCAAGGAGCAGATGCGCCTGGAACGCGACCTGCGCGGTGAAGAGAACATCACGGGCCGCATCATCGACATCATCGCCCCCTTGGGTCGGGGGCAGCGCGCGCTGATCGTCGCCCCACCCAAGAGCGGCAAGACGGTGATGATGCAGCACATCGCCCATGCCATCACCGCCAACAATCCCGATGTGCACCTGATGGTGCTGCTGGTGGACGAGCGCCCCGAAGAAGTGACCGAGATGCAGCGCACTGTCAAGGGCGAGATCATTGCCTCTACCTTTGACGAACCCGCCGCCCGCCACGTGCATGTGGCGGAAATGGTGATCGAACGGGCCAAGCGGCTGGTCGAACTCAAAAAAGACGTGGTGATCCTGCTGGACTCCATCACCCGCTTGGCACGCGCTTACAACAACGTCGTTCCTTCCAGCGGCAAAGTGCTGTCGGGCGGTGTGGATTCGAATGCACTGCAACGGCCCAAGCGTTTCTTTGGCGCCGCACGCAAGGTCGAAGAAGGCGGCTCGCTGACCATCATCGCCACGGCACTGGTGGACACTGGCAGCCGCATGGACGAGGTGATCTTTGAGGAATTCAAAGGTACGGGTAACTGCGAAATCCACCTGAACCGCCGCCTGTACGAAAAGCGCGTGTTCCCTGCGATCGAGATGAACAAGAGCGGTACCCGCCGTGAGGAATTGCTGCTGGTACCGGAGATCCTGCAAAAGACCCGTATCCTGCGTCAGTTCATGTACAACATGGATGAAATCGAGTCCATGGAACTGATGATCAAGAAGATGAAAGAAACCAAAAACAACACCGAGTTCTTCGAAGCCATGCGCCGAGGCGGCTGATTTGGCGGTTTGAGCCCGGCGATTTATAATCTCGGGCTTTTTGTGGAAAGTACGTCCGGATTCTCACCATGGCAAGGGTTGCCCTGGGTCTGGCGCGGC
>CAYZPX010000241.1:0-3541 GCA_964480105.1 uncultured Burkholderiaceae bacterium
CGCCGGGCTGCTCGGTGCACTGCGAGAAATCGATGCTGCGGCCGTCGATGCGCGGCGGCGTGCCGGTCTTCAGGCGGCCCTGGGGCAGCTGCAACTCCTTCAGGCGCGCGGACAGACTCACGGCAGGAGGGTCGCCCGCGCGGCCGGCGCTGTAGTTGTTCAGACCCACGTGGATCTTGCCGTCCAGGAAGGTGCCCGCTGTCAGCACCACGGTGCGGGAGCGGAAGCGCAACCCGATCTGCGTGATGGCACCCACCACCTTGTCGCCCTCGACCATCAGGTCGTCCACCGCCTGCTGGAACAGCCACAGGTTGGGCTGGTTCTCCAGCATGCGGCGAATGGCGGCTTTGTAGAGGATGCGGTCGGCCTGCGCCCGGGTGGCGCGCACGGCGGGGCCCTTGCTGCTGTTGAGGATGCGGAACTGGATGCCGCCCTCGTCGGTGGCCAGCGCCATCGCACCGCCCAGCGCGTCCACCTCCTTGACCAGGTGGCCCTTGCCGATGCCGCCGATGCTGGGGTTGCAGCTCATCTGGCCCAGCGTCTCGATGTTGTGGGTGAGCAGCAGCGTTTGGGCGCCCATGCGCGCAGCGGCCAGTGCGGCCTCGGTGCCGGCATGGCCACCGCCGACGACGATGACATCAAATTCCTGGGGGTACAGCATGGAAAAACAGCGGGGGATGCAAAGGGGTGCAATTTTCCCATCTTTGGCCCAAGGGCCCCTCGCAGACCCCCAACCTGGGTGAGCGCGGTCAAGCCCCAAGGGGCGCTGGAGCACTCAAGTGCTGACGCGCGACAGCATTTCAGGGACGACGAGGTGCTGCATCGTGCGCAACAGTCGCAGCTCCCCCCCCAGCTGTGCGTGTACCAGCGGCGGGTACTGTATGTTTTCGCGCTCCACCTCCCAGACCAAGGAAGCCAGTGCCCCTGGCATAGCCTCGGCCATCCGGTTCAGTTCCCGCTCGCCAATGCGTTGCGTCAGTCCCAATGCACCAGCCGCAGCAAGCACGGCGGACCGGTTGACCTCGCCAAAGGTCGTGGCGCCTGGCAATGGAATCATGATCGGCACGGCTGGCCAGGTCGCACGGTAATCAGCGAAGGCACGGGTATGGTAAGTGCCAGTGCTCAGCAAGTCGTAAGACGGACAGAGCTCGATCCCTTCGGGTCCCACGCTGAACGAGATGTTCTTGAGGTGGTTGTCATCGTTGGCGACCAGCAGGTTGAACACCAGCCACCGGTACAGCCCCAGGCGGGCACTGGCACGGTTGCGGCAGCGGGCGATGCACTCCGACAAGGTGGCCAGTGTGGCCGCGCTGTTCTTGAACAAGCGCGACTTGCCCAAGAGCTGGCAGGCATCAATGATGTGGCGCCGCCGGGTCCGGCCAGATGCGTCCACATCGCGGTCGAAGCGCTCAACGAGGTACACCGGCTCTGGCACGTAGCGCCGAAAAACCCGGGGTACCGGCAGCCCCAACTTGTCTGCCAGCCGCATGGTGACGTACTCGTTGATCACCGATGCCGGATAGTCATCGCTCGTGTGGTCCGGCTTGAGGAGGTGGGTGGACGGCTCCATCCCGACCGGCTCGAACAGCTGGCCGTCGCGATAGACCACCAGCAGCTTGTTCTGCGCGCCTGCCACGGACATCCGCTTGGGCGCGCCCTTGGCCAGGGACACCCTTGGCAGATCACGGATACGCTGGCTCAGCGCTTGGTCGGTCAGTGCTTGCAGACTGCCTGACTCAGGCAAGGATTGACCGGGCGGCAACAGCACCAGCGATCCAGCGGACTCCGCGCCCAGATATTCCAGCAGGGAAAAGGCATCGTCACCTTGGAGGTCAGCCTCCTTGCTCACCGTCTCACGCAACCTTTCTTCCGGCAGAAGGTTATCGAAGTACCACTGGACCGGGCGCAAGGTGCCGCCATCGACATGGCGCAGGACGGACCGGCTCAGGCCAGGCGCCAGATCGAAACTGTCGGCCGAAGCGGCCCAGTCTGGGGCGTATTCGAAGGACCACAGACCATCGCCTTCCGCCAGAACCCCTACCTGCCGGTCATTCAAGTAAACCGTCAAGGTGCGCATGGGTCAGTCCTTGTTGGTCTGTCGCTTGCCCACGCCGCCCCTGGCTTTGAGGGCCAGCAAGGCTGGCTCTGCGTTTGCAGGCAGGTCGATGCTCAGGTGCAAACCCATTTCCGCAAGCAGCTTCAGCACCAGGCCCAACTGCACCGTCTGCTTGCCGTACTCCACATCCGAGACAAACTGCTTGCTGACCCCTGCCATATCGGCCAGGTCGTCCAAACGCACCGCCGCCCCCTTGCGCGCTGCGCGCAGCGCCATGCCAAGGTCTGCCACCGATTCAAGCCTGAGTTGCATATAAATTCCTATGAACGCAGGAATTTGAACACAAAAGCAGCAGATGGATAAAAAATTCCTGCAACCTCAGGAACTCCCGTTTCTTGGTGCTGCGTGTCCGCAAGGCGTGATCCCGACCGGCAGCGCGCGCCGATGCGCGAGCCCAAGCTCAATCCACCCGCAGCACGTCCGGGTCCCGGGGCTCGGCGTGCAGGCGGGCCACGTCGGCGGCACGGCGCTGGAGCACGGCGCGCTGGTTGAGGTAGCCCTTGTCGGTGATTTCGCCGGCGTCCATGCTGGGCGGCTCGGCCAGGACCAGCAGGCGGCGCGGGGTTTGGGCGGAGCCGGCGCCCTCCTCTCGCAGCGACCGCAGGCCCATGCGCAGGTGCTCGGCGAATGCCTCGGGCGACAGGGCTTGGGCGCTGGGCGCGGGAAACACCAGCAGCCCCACCTCGCCCTGGTCATGGCCGGTGACCGCCACATCCAGCACATGCGGGGCCAGCGCACTCACCACCCGTGCGCGCAGCGTGCCCACCGACACCCAGGTGCCGGTGTTGAGCTTGAAGTCCTCCGACAGCCGGCCATCGAAGCGGATGCCCTGCTCGGGCCGCGCGGGGTCGATCAGCGCACCGGCGTCGCCAATGCAATAGAAGCCATCTTCGTCAAAGGCTTCGGCGGTTTTTTCGGGGTCGTGCAGGTATTCGGCAAACACCTGCGGGCCGCGCACCCGCATCTCCAGCCGGCCGTTGGCGGGCAGAAACTTGATTTCGGTGCCGGGCGCGGGCAGGCCGATGCAGCCGGGGCCGTTCAGCGGCCAATGCACATTGGTCAGCATGGGCGAGGTCTCGGTCGCGCCCCAGCCGGCGGTGAACCAGACGTCCTCGCCCAGCACGCTGTGGGCGCTGCGCTCCAGCCGGTCCCACAGCGGCTGGGGCAAGGCGGCGGCGGCGTAGAACACCCCGCGCATACGGCCAAAGAAGTCGCGGGCAAAGGTCTCGTCTTCTTCGAGAAAACCCACCAGCGCCTCGAAGCCCTTGGGCACGTTGAAGTACAGCGTGGGCTGGACCTCGCGCAGGTTGCGCACGGACTTTTCCATCAGGCTGGGGACCGGGCGGCCCTCGTCGATGTAGAAACTGCCACCGTTGGCCAGCGCCATGTTCAGGTTGTTGTTGCTGCCAAAGGTGTGGCTCCAGG
>CAYZPX010000242.1:0-3540 GCA_964480105.1 uncultured Burkholderiaceae bacterium
TGGGCGAGAACCAGAGCGGCAACATGCTGGAGGTGGGCTTCCAGCTCTACAACGAAATGCTGTCCGAAGCCGTCAAGGCGCTCAAGGCCGGCAAGGAGCCCGACCTGCTCAGCCCCCTGTCCGTCACTACCGACATCAAGCTGCACGCCCCCGCCCTGCTGCCCGACGCGTACTGCGGCGACGTGCACCTGCGCCTGAGCTTTTATAAAAAGCTGGCCACCGCCAAGACCAGCGACCAGATCGACGCTCTGATGGAAGAAATCATCGACCGCTTCGGCAAGCTACCACCGCAAGCCCAGACCCTGATCGACGTGCACCGACTGCGGGTGCTGAGCCAGCCCTATGGCGTGATCAAGGTCGATGCGACGCCGAATGTCATCCTCATCACCTTCAAGCCCCAGCCCCCGATCGACCCGATGCGCATCATCGAGCTGATCCAGAAGAACAAGCACATCAAGCTGGCCGGCAACGAAAAACTGCGCATCGAGCGCGAGCTGCCCGACCCCAAGCAGCGCGCCCAGCTGGTGCGCGATGTGCTGCGCAGCCTGGGGCAGCCGCTGGCGGGGTGAGCCTGCGGGCGGCGGTCAGAACCGGCCGCCGCCGCGCGCCATCAGGTCCAGGATGGCCTCGATGTCGTCCAACATATCCATGTCTTGCGCACGGCCCTTGCGGACCTTGACCTGGCTCTTGAGCCAGGCCTTGAGGGCTTTTTCATCCTGGACCGCGTCCAGGTCGGCGCGCATGTCGTGGAGGGCGTCCTGCTCCTCATGGAGCTGGGCCTCCAGGAGGTCCTTCCAGTCTGGAACGCTGAAGCGCCGGTGGGCGGGGTAGCCAAATTCGTGCTGCATCCCAAAGCGCAGGTCCCCGTTCTCGCGCTGCAGGGTCTTGAGCTGCGCGGCCAGCACATCGCACATGGCCTTGAGCTTGGCTTCGGACAAGGTGCTGGCCTTGGCGGCATCCAGCATTTCGGATTCGAGCTGGATGCGCAGCAGCGCGCTCAAATCCTTGCGCTCGTAGGCAGCGTTGACCTGGCTCATCAGCGTGGTCTTGCGCGCGCGCAGGGCTTCGTCGGGCTCGCGGTCGGGGTGCAGGGCACTGGCCAGCTGACGGAACACGGTGCGCAGCGCGTTTTGTGCGTCCAGCTCCTTTTGCTGGGCGGCCAGCTCCTTGGCGGTGGGCGGCTTTTGGGCCTTACGGGCGGCGCGCTTGGCTTCGCGTTTTTCGGCCTGGGCCTGCTCGTATTCCATCGCGGCGCGGATCACGTCCTCGGGCCGCTCGAAGGTGCGGCCCTGGGCAAAGTCGGGGTTGATGAAGGTGTCCACCAATTCCTGCGCCTGTCGCCGGGCCAGCTCGGCGTCGTCCAGGTCGTCTTCGGCAGCGTCCGGGTCGTGGCGGGCGATCACCGCCTGGATTTCGGGGTCGTTGCGAGGGTCCAGCTGGCCGACCAGGCTGAGCAACATGGCCAGGGCCTGTTGTTTCTGGTTGGCGGTCAGCCCCTTGGGCTTGCTGGGCGCCTCGATGCGGGCATCGAGCAACAGCACCATCTGCCGGCACAGGCGCTGGCGCTCGGCCAGCACTTCGCGCAGGGCCTGGCGGTGGGCGGGGGCGTCGGTGTCGAGGGCATGGCGCAGGAGGTCGGCCAGCGCCTGCTCGGCCTGCAGCTTGTCCATCAGCGTGTTGAAGCGCTTTTGCGCAGCGCTGGGTTGGTGGGTGGTGGCCACCACCTTGCCCGCCACGATTTCGAGGCGGTCGGGCACAGGGGCAAATTGAGAGCCTTGGTCGGGAAAAAGATCGGGGTCGTTTGGCATGGGGGCACTGTAGCCGAAGGCACCCAGGAGGGCGCCGCACGCTATGCTCCTGCCCCCTGGGCCTCCCAAGCACCCATCCCCAATATGGAAAAAACAGGCTCCAGACCAATAGACGCCAGCAGTATTAGCTCTTTTTTTAATAGCAATGAACCCCACCCTTCCCGACCCGAACGCCGACTGGATCCCCCTGCTGCTGGGCGCCACGCTGGCGCTGTCCTTGTGGCTGCGCCCCTGGCGGATGCTGCAGGGCGGGCGCCTGGCCACGCCGCTGCTGGGTTCGCTGGTGCTGCTGCCCTGGCTGTGGGCGCTGCCGCAGCTGCACGCCATGCCGCTGCAACTGCAGTGGTCGGGCGCCTGCATGGTGGTGCTGATGCTGGGCTGGCCGCTGGCCATGCCCCTGCTGATGGCGGTGGGCGTGATCGCCGGGCTGCTGGGCGGCGGCAGCTGGGAAGCCATGGCCGCCATGGCACTGTGGCTGGGCGTGGTGCCCGGCACGCTGGCGCTGCTGCTGGGCGCGGGCATCCGCCGCTGGCTGGGCCACCACCTGTTTGTCTATGTGCTGGGCAGGGCCTTTTTGGGTACAGCGGTCTGCCTGTTTGCCGCCGGGGCCCTGGCCCAATGGAGCGGCCAACCCCTGCCCGGCGTGGGCAGCGACCTGTCGCTCGTCGCCCGCTGGCTGATGGCCTGGGGCGATGCCTTTGTCACCGGCATGCTGGCCGCGGTGTTCGTGGGCTTCAAGCCCGACTGGTTGGCCACTTGGTCGGATCGGCTGTATCTGTACCGGAAGTGAGCGGGCGCTGAAGCGGGGACAATGCAGGCCTTTGGCGTGCGTTTGCCACGCATGAGAGACAAAATCAGCCTCTAGCCCAATAAACACCAGCGGTACTAGCTCCCAAATCAATAGCAAAATCCATGATCCTTCAAGAACTCGCCCCCACGCCCAACGCGCACAAGCTGGAGCTGCTGCGCCAGCACTTTCCCGGCGCGGTAGAGGCCGACGCACAAGGCCGCATCCGCATCAATGCAGCCGCGCTGCAACTGGCCGTGGACCCCAGCAACCCGGCGGGCGTGCAGGTGGAAGAAGACGGCTACGAGCTGCGCTGGGTGGGCAAGCGCGAGGCCTACCACAGCGCCTTTGTGCCACCGCAAAAAATCGTGCAGCCGCTGCCGGAGCAAAGCAAAAATTGGGACAGCACCGGCAACCTGCTCATCAAAGGCGACAACCTGGACGCCCTGCGCCTGCTGCGCCATAACTACTTTGGCAAGGTCAAACTGATTTACATCGACCCGCCCTACAACACCCAAAGCGACGCCTTTATTTACCGCGACGATTTCACGGCCAAACAAACCGAAGTTTTGGCGCAATTGGGCTACGCCAAAGAAAATATCGACTACATCAAAAACATTTACGGCGCCCGCACGCACAGCGGCTGGTTGTCGTTTATGTACCCCCGCCTGCTGCTGGCCAAGGATTTGCTGCGCGACGATGGGGTCATTTTTATTTCGATTGATGACAATGAGCAGGCGCAGTTAAAGCTGCTGTGCGATGAGGTTTTTGGGCAGGACAACTCAATCCAAACAATAATTTGGAAAAAATCATATGGTGGTGGCGCAAAAGTCAAGCACGTAGTTGGATTACACGAATACATACTATGCTACGCCAAAAGCAAAGAAAACATTGAAGAAATTGAGCTTCCATCCGACCCTAAAGTTTTGAAATATTACAAATTTA
>CAYZPX010000243.1:0-3525 GCA_964480105.1 uncultured Burkholderiaceae bacterium
GCTCAGCATCGGGCCCGTGCGGGTTGCGAAAACCGTGCGGTGCCTTCAGGCGCACGGTCAGGGCCCAGCGTTGGCCGGGACGCACATCGGCTGGGGGCGCGGTGGCATCGTCCAGGGCCTCGGCGTTGCTGGCGCGGGGGGCGTACCAGGACAGCTCGATTTGCGGCGGCACGGTCACCGGCTGGCTGCGCAGCGTGGCCTGCTCCACCGCAAAACGAAAGCGCAAGACGCCAGGCTGCACCTGCGGCATGGCGGTGACCTGGCCGGTGAGCTGCAGGTCTTGCCCTTCCAGTGTTGGACTCAGCGCCTGGGCCGTAAATGCGCTGGCCCGCAAGCCACACAGTGCAAAGCCAGCCAGCACCCCTGCCAGTGCAGCCAGGGCCACGCGCTGGAGAAAGTGCCCCGGTGATTGACGGCGCGCTCGCCAGAGCCACCTACACCATCCCACCGCCAGCAAGGCCAGCAGTGCGAGCGCGGCATACGCCGCTGCCGTCCACAACACCGGCTGGGCCAGCTGCAGCGCAGCCCCAGCCACGCTGCCCGCCCAGACCCAAGGCGCCGTCCAGCCCGACCGCGCTTCCAGCGCCACGGTGGGCGGCATCGGCAAGGCGACTGGAGGGGACGCGGGCGGCATGGAACACGATCCTAGGCAGGAACCGCCCGGCTGCCCATTGGCACAAACGCGGCCCTGGCTGTGCCACACTGCGGGCCTTTTTTGTTCCCCCACCAAGAAAAGGAAACGCCCATGAGCACCGTCAACGCCTATGAACAGCTGCAGGCCCTGAACATCACCCTGCCCCCCGTGGCCACGCCCGCCGCGGCCTATGTGCCTTACGCCCAGTCGGGCAAGCAGATCTTCCTGAGCGGCCACATCGCCCGCAAGGACGGCAAGGTCTGGGCTGGCAAGCTGGGCAAGGACCTGTCCACCGCCGACGGCCAGGCCGCCGCACGCGCTGTGGCGATTGACCTGCTGGGCACCCTGCATGTGGCCTGCCAGGCGGCCGGAACCGACCTGAACGGCGTGCGCCGCATCGTCAAGGTGATGAGCCTGGTGAACTCCACGCAGGACTACACCGAGCAGCATTTGGTGACCAACGGCTGCTCCGAGCTGCTGGGCCAGGTGTTTGGCGAGCGCGGCGTGCACGCACGCAGTGCCTTTGGCGTGGCACAGATTCCGCTGGGCGCCTGTGTGGAGATTGAGCTGATCGCCGAACTGGCCTGACACGCGGTGCCGGCAGGCCGGGGGGATCAGTCCTCGGCCGGGCTGGCAAATTCCACACGGTTGCGGCCGTTGGCTTTGGCGCGGTAAAGCGCACCATCGGCCGCGTGAATCAGCTTTTCCGGGCTGTCCCCATCGCGGGGGAACATGGCGACGCCCACCGAAACGGTGATGGTCGGCAAAGTCTGGCCCTGGTGCTCGATGACCAGGCTGGCGACATCGTGGCAAAACCGCTGCAGGCGCTGGACCGCATGCACGCGCAGGATTTCTGGCAGCACCAGCACAAATTCCTCCCCCCCGAAGCGGCAAGCCACATCGCTGCCCTGGCGAAAGCCCAGCAGGAGCCGGGACACTGCCTTGAGCGCCAGATCGCCTGCTTGGTGCCCGTGGGTGTCGTTGAAGGTCTTGAAATGGTCCAGATCCATCACCGCCACCGCCAAGGGCTTGTGGGCCCGCTGCATGCGCGAAAGCTCCCGGGAGAGCGACTCCTCCATGAAGCGGCGGTTGTACAGGCCCGTGAGCGGGTCACGGATGGACAGGGCATGCAGGCTTTCGCGCAGCCGCAGGTTGGCCAGCGCCAGGCTGATGCTGTCGGCCGCAGACACGGCCAGCTGGCGCCGGCGGTCCAGGCGGGAGGGGTCGTCGCTGCCGGCCGGAAACAGCAGGTGGACAATGCCCAGTACAGTACCCTGGGCCTGCAGCGGCAGACACAGGTAGGGAGCGCCGATGGTGCCGATCCGGTGGCAGGCAGGGTTCAGCGAAACGGCATCAAAGCCCACGTCGTGGACACGCCCGCGCCGCAACGCCCAGCAGTCGCCCGCCTGCAAATCCCCGCCGCCGGCAGGCAAGTCGCCCCAGACGGCGGCCTCGGTCATTTCCGGGGCATTGCTGCGAACCAGGCAGAACCGGCCAGACACCCCTTCGAACAACAGGCGCATGGCGGAGACGGCAATCGGCACCGCCTCCTCGACCGAGGTACAGCTTTGCAGCAGGCTGTTCATCTGCGCGAGCAGGGTGACCTCGCGGTTGGTGCTCTCCAGGGCCTCGCGGGAGCGCTTGAGCTGGGTGATGTCGCGTGCGGCCGCGAACACCCCGGCCACCCGGCCCTCGCTGTCGTGGTAGACGCTTGCGTTGTAGAGCACATCGGTCACGCGGCCCGAGGTATGGCGCAGCGCCAGCGGGTAATCGTTGACATGGCCCAGCGAAAACACGAGGCGGTAACCTGCACGGGCCTTGTCAGGCTCGGTGAAAAAGTTGGAAAAGTCAGCCCCCACCAAGGCATCGCGCGACAGGCCCGTAGCTTTTTCCGTGGCCTGGTTGACGTCCATGATCTTGCCCTCGACGCTGATCGTGACCATGGGGTCCAGACTGGCTTCGAGCAGGCTGCGCGCGTACTGCGAAGCCGCCTGCAAGGCGAGCGAGGTGAGGGCTGTATCCGAGAGGTCCCGCCCGACAAAGAACACCCCCCAGGCCTGGCCATCCAGGCGGCGCGTGCGGTGGAACTGGACCTGCACCGCTCGGGGCTGTCCCGGCGCTGTGTGCAGGGACAGGACGGCTTCCATGGGATCGGACTGGGCCAGGACCGCCTGCAGGTGCTGCTGCAACAGCGCGGGCTGCACAAACCAGGACGCCAGGGACTGGCCCTGGGCTGGCGACTGCTGGTCTGCCCCCCAGGCGCAGGCTGCCGCGTTCGCATACAGGATGCGGCCCTCGGCATCGGTGAGGCCCATGGGCACGGGAGAGCCTGCCAGCGGGTTGCTGCGCGGATCCAGCCCCCAGGCGGACAGGTTCAAGGGATCCAGGGACATGCGTGCTTCTTGGGAAACAGAATGCAAGGGTAGGCATCATCGCTGCAAAGGGCCACAGCGCCCTCCGCAGCGAGCACTCAGCGCTGCTTGCGCCGCTCCTGGGCGCGGCGCACCTGGCGGCTTTGCGTACGCAGCGCCTCGGCTTTGGCACGAGCTTCGCGGCGCTTGCGCAAGGCCGAAGAGAGGGTGCGGGCCAGCAAAAAAGTGACCGCAAAACCGGCCACTGCAACCAGGGTGCCCATCGCGTTGCCTCCCATCACACCACCCTCGTCACGCGGCTGGGCTTAAAGCCCAGGTCGGCCGCCTTGCCCTTGCGGCCGCGCAGGGCGCGGGCGTTGTTGAGGCTGCGGATTTCCAGCGTCTCCTCGCGTTCCTTGCCGCCCCGGCCAATGCCTTCGATGCGCACGCTGCGGGTGTAGGCGGCCGCACCGGCCAGGCTGTCCTTGGGCTCCAGGTCGATCAGCATCAGGCCGCGCCCGCCCTTGTCCATCTGCTTGA
>CAYZPX010000244.1:0-3522 GCA_964480105.1 uncultured Burkholderiaceae bacterium
GTTGGTGGTGGTTTGATGAGGTTTTCCGTCAGTTCGCGTTGCGCGGACGCAGGCCCGCAAACAGAGGCCAGACAAACACTAGCATCGCCACGGCAAAACCGCCGCTGACGGCCAGCAGGTTGGCCCAGTCCACCCAGTAATCCATATTCGCCAGGGACGACTGGACAGCGCTGGGCACCAGGAAGAACGCCAGCACCCCCGTCAGCGCACCCAAGGTCAGGGCAGGCTTGAAGCCCGCCAACCAGCAGCCACGCCGGATGCCGGCAAAAACCAGCAGGCCGCCCCACACCAGGGCCAACAGCAGCAGCACGGGCCAGATGGACAGTGCCAACTCCCACAAAATGTTCATTACCAACCAGATTTCATACATTGCAAGGTCTCCTTGAGGGAATAAGTGAGGCCGTGAGGCCGTGGGCCCTGAAGCGTGAGGCAACGCCTCAAACGCGGCCTTTGAGCACCGCCAGGTAGGCGGGCTTGAGCATGCGCACCTTCATCAGCCAGGCGAAGAAGCTCTCTTGCAGCGGCTCGATCATGGGCAGCGAGGGCGTGAGGCGACCTTCGTAGTCAAACTCGATCAGCATGGCCGAACCTTCGCGAACGATCAGCGGACAGGAGGTATAGCCGTCAAATTTTTGGCTCATGGACCGGCCATTGAGGTGGTCCGCAATGTGTTGCGCGACCAGCGGAGCACTTTTCTTGACGGTGGCTGCCGTCTTACCCCGAGGGGTGCCGTTGATGTCGCCCAAGCCAAAGACATTGGGGTAGCGGCGGTGCTGCAATGTGTCTTTGTTGACTTCCAGCCAGCCACCGGCAGCCATCGGTCCTTCTTTCCAGGCCAGGTCGGATTGGCGAACCGCATCGGGTGCACGCATGGGTGGCACCACATGGATGAAGTCGTAAGGCACCTCGGTGCGCTGGCCGTCGGGGGCGGCAAAGCTGGCCTTGCGCGCAGCCAGGTCGATGGCCTTGAGCGTCTGGGTGGTTTTGACCTCGATGCCCAGGTCCTTCCAGCGGGCCAGCACGTTGTCATTGACCGGCTTGACACCAAACACGTTGGGCAGTGCGGAATAGAAGTTCACCTTCGAATTGGCCAGGGTTCCAGCTTCTTTGAGGCGGTCACGCAGCATGAAGGTCATCTTCAGCGGTGCGCCCGCGCACTTGAGTGGAGTGGCTGGCAGGGTCATCACGGCTTGGCCGCCTTTGTGGCGGAAGGTGTCCATAGCCTTCCAGGTCGCCACGGCTGCATCCGAACTGGGATAGACACTGCCCAGGCCGTTGCTGCCGATGGCGTTCACGTCCATACCTTCGATCAGGCCCCAGTCTTGGTGTGTGCCAATCGCCACCACCAGCACGTCGTAGCGGATGCGCTGACCCGACGCAGTGACCACGGTGTTGGCTGCCGGGTCGAACTCGGCCACCATGTCCTGCACCCAATCGATACCGCTGGGGTGAAAGTCCGCGTTGCGGTCGATCACCTTACTCACCGGCCAAACGCCGGTGGCCACCAAGGTATAGCCCGGCTGGTAGTTGTGGACCTGCTTGGCATCTACGAGGGTGATCTTGGCCGCGGGAAGGAGTTCGCGCAGGCGGTTGGCCATGGCAATGCCACCGAGGCCACTGCCTGCGATCACGATATGGGCTTTGTTGGCAGTGGTCTGCGCTGTGGCCGTCTGCGCCCCCAGGCCTAGCGAAACGGCCGTGCCGGCGCCTGCCGTGACCGCCAGCAGGCGCCGGCGCAAGGGATTGGGCTCTTCTGAAATATGGCCCGCAGGGCCCCGTCCATGGCTGGAATGCTTATTCTGTGGGGTGCTCACTTTCAATCTCCTTCGTGGCGCATGTGAATCGTCAAACAATATATTTGTTGATATTTTGTTTGCAAATATACTATAGAATCATGCAACCCGATGCCATTAGGTTAATCCCCATGGCTTTGCTGCGATTGCAGAAAGGTAGGGCAAGTTTTCATGTTGAACTGGATTTTTCAGAAAATGGGCAAAACACTGGAACACAGGCAGATGTCTTCTCCTGGAAATCCTTCAGGAGAAGGTTTTCAGGCAGATCCTGTCCCTGTCTTGGTGGCAGTGTCAGTGGCAGGGCAGGACTTGCCTCCGGTACTGATTGATGTGCGTACCGAAGGTGAATTTGCAGCGGGCCATTTGCGTGGCGCCCACCTGCTGCCGCTGGACCGCTTTACCGAGGGCATCGAGGCCCTGGTGCCCCACAAGCAGCAGCCGGTGGTGGTGTATTGCCGCTCAGGCGCACGTTCGGGCGCTGCCGTGAACTGGATGCACCAGCATGGCTATACCCAGGCGCGCAATGGTGGCGGCATCGGCACCCTGGCGCTGGAATTGCAGTGCCCGATCGACCGGTCTTGAGCGCTCAGGCAGATGCCGGCGCAGAATGCCCAATGGTTTTTCCACAAGGAGTGACGATGAAAACTGCCCACGATCTGGTGGCCGCCGCCAAGGCGCGCATCCAGGAAGTTGCCGTGGACCAGGCCGAGCAGGCCATCCGCGAGGCCGATGTGTTGATCGATGTGCGCGAGGCCGACGAGTACGCCGCGGGGCACGTGCCGGGCGCGGTGCTGATCCCACGCGGCATGCTCGAATTTCGGCTGAGCAACACGCCCGCCATGGAGCCGCGTGACCTGAAGTTTGTGCTGTATTGCAAGACCAGCGGCCGTGCGGCGCTGGCGGCCTGCGCGCTGCACGACATGGGCTATCTGAACGTGCGCTCTATCGCTGGCGGCTTTGATGCCTGGGTGGAAGCGGGCAAGCCAGTGGCCAAGCCCGAACTGCCGTCGTTTGACTGAGCCCTGTCGGCCCTTTCCCCCTTTGTCTTTTCCCCGTTGTTTCAAGGAGAACCTGTATGCAAGCAAACATTGGCGGTATCGACCGCATCCTGCGCGTCGTTGTAGGCCTGGTCCTGCTGGCCCTGGCGGCCACGGGCACGGTGGGTTGGTGGGGCTGGCTGGGCGCCATCCCGCTGGCGACGGGCCTGTTCCGTTTTTGCCCGGCCTACACCCTGCTGGGCATGAACACCTGCCCCCTGAAAAAGCCGTAAGGGCAGGAAGTTCCACCAAAGCCCAGGGAATTCAGGCGAAGAGCTTGGCCAGCTCCAGCCCGGGCTCCTTGGCGCGCATGAAGGCTTCGCCGACCAAGAAAGCGTGGATACCGGCATCGCGCATGGTTTTCACGTCAGTCGGGGTGAGGATGCCGGATTCGGTCACCAGCAGGCGGTCGGCCGGCACCTGTTTCTGCAGGTCCAGCGTGGTCTGCAGGCTGACCTCGAAGCTGCGCAGGTTGCGGTTGTTGATGCCAATCAGGCGGGTTTTCAGCCTCAGCGCGCGTTCCAGCTCGGCGCCGTCGTGCACTTCGACCAGCACGGCCATGTCCAGGCTGCGGGCAATGGCTTCGAACTCGGCCATCTGGGCGTCGTCCAGGCAGGCGGCGATCAGCAGGATGCAGTCCGCGCCCATGGCCCGGGCCTCATAGACCTGGTAGGGGTCCACCAGAAAGTCCT
>CAYZPX010000245.1:0-3499 GCA_964480105.1 uncultured Burkholderiaceae bacterium
CCATGCCCGGCGCGGGCACCCAGGTGCCGATCTGGCTGCTGGGCTCCAGCCTGTACTCGGCGCAGCTGGCGGCCGAAAAAGGCCTGCCCTACGCTTTTGCCTCGCACTTTGCGCCGCGCATGCTGCTGCAGGCGCTGCAGATTTACCGCAGCCGCTTCAAACCCTCGGCCGTGCTGGACAAGCCTTATGCCGCCATCGGCGTGCCGGTGATCGCCGCGCCCACCGACGAGGAGGCCGAGTACCTCGCCAGCAGCACCTACCAACGGGTGCTGGGCATCCTGACCGGTAACCGCCGCCGCCTGCAGCCACCGGTGGAGAACTTCCTGGCCCAGCGGCACCCGCAGGAGGTGGCTGGCATTGGCGATTTCCTGGCCGCGGCCGTGATCGGCGGGCCCGAGGCCGTGCGCCGGGGCTTCTCGCGCCTGGCCGAACTGACGCAAGCGGACGAGTTCATCCTGGTCAGCGACGTGTTCGACCCCACGCTGCGCCTGCGCTCGCTGGACATCGCCGCCCAGGTCATCGCCGAGGGGCTGGAACCCAGCGCCGCCGCACTGGCCGCCTAATCGCCAGGGTGATCGCGCCGGTCCCGGGGCCGTCATCGGCAGCGGCTACCATCGTCGCCCTGTTCGTTTGACGCCCTTGCCCTGACCGCATGCCCGCTTTTTCCTTTGAAGCCCTGGACGCCGAGGGCCAGACCCGCAAAGGCCTGATGGAGGCCGACACGGCCAAGGCCGCGCGCAGCCAGCTGCGGGCCCAGGGCCTGGTGCCCCTGGCCGTGGAACCCGTACGAGCCGGCAGCAGCGCGGAGGGCGTCAGCGGACTGGGCACACGGCTGTTTACCCGCCCGGTCTTCAACAGCGCCGCGCTGGCGGTGTGGACACGGCAGCTGGCGGGCCTGGTCGGCTCCGGCCTGCCACTGGAGCGGGCCCTGGCCGCGCTGGCCGACGAAGCCGACGCCGAAGGCCCCCGCCACCTGCTGGCCGCGCTGCGCGCCGAGGTGAATGCGGGCGCCACCTTTGCCCGGGCGCTCGCGCAGCACCCGCGGGAGTTTTCCGACATCTACCGTGCGGTGATCGGTGCCGGCGAGCACAGCGGCAACCTGGGCCTGGTGCTGGAGCGCCTGGCCGACGACCTGGAAGCGCGCCAGGCACTGCAGGCCAAGCTGATCGGCGCGGCGCTCTACCCGGCCATCGTGACGCTGCTGTCGCTGGTGATCGTGCTGTTTTTGGTGGGCTACGTGGTGCCGCAGGTGGCCAGCGTGTTCGCCGGCACCAAGCGGGCCCTGCCCTGGCTGACGGTGGCCATGCTGGGCTTGAGCGATTTCGTGCGCAGCTACGGCCTGTGGATGGGATTTGCTTCTGTTTTAATAGCTACTACCGCGCGTATTTCCTTGCGTCAGGAGCAATTTCGCATCCAATTTGATGCTGCCTGGCTGCGCCTGCCGGTGCTGGGCAAGCTGGCCCGGGGCTACAACGCAGCGCGCTTTGCCAGCACCCTGGCCATGCTGGCCAGCGCGGGCGTACCCATCCTGAAAGCATTGCAGGCCGCCGCCGAGACCCTGAACAACCACGCCCTGCGCCGCGATGCGCTCGATGCGCTGGTGCTGGTGCGCGAGGGGGCGCCGCTGGCCTCGGCGCTGGCGCAGCAAAAGCGCTTTCCGGGGCTGCTGGCCATGTTCGCCCGGCTGGGCGAGCAGACGGGGCAACTGCCCACCATGCTGCAACGTGCCGCCACCCAGCTGGGCAACGAGGTGCAGCGCCGTGCCCTGCAGCTGGCCACTGTGCTGGAGCCCCTGCTGATCGTGGCCATGGGGCTGTTCGTGATGCTGATCGTGCTGGCGGTGCTGCTGCCGATCATCCAGCTCAACCAGTTCGTGAAGTGAGCAGCCTCACAGGCCGCCGGTGCGCTTGATCTTGGTGTCCTGGTAGGTCAGGGGCGTGTTGTCCTTGGCCTGCAGGGCCATGCGCTCCTGCTGGGCGACCTTGTTGGCCTCCAGCGACATCTCCACCGCACTGCCGCTGGCCCGCCACATGGACTGGATCACGTCCAGCAATTGCTTGTAAATGGGCTCCTTGGGCGGCTCGGGCGGTTCCTCGACGGTGTCCTGCTTCTTGACCATGGTCCAGTCGCGGTTGGGCGACTCGGGGGCCGAGGGCTTGTCGGGTTCACGAACGACCGCCCCCTCACCCAGGCGGTCGTTGGATTCGACCGGATTGGGCTGCCTGATGGGACGAACCGGTGGCGCGCCGGAAGCGCCAGTGGAATACAAATCCGCGGCCGGTGGGGGTCGCCAGACTGGGGATCGGTCAACGGGTGGCATTTGCATGACAATGGCTTTCGTGGGGGGGTTGGACAAGGACGGCTTCAGCCGTCTCCCAGTTCAATTCGGCAAACTGAACCGAAAATGAAGCCCATTTCTCGCCTTTTCCTCAAAATCAAGGGTTTTCCCTAATCAAGAAAATCTCGACGCTGCACCAGAAAAACCCGGGCCACGCCCGACGGCGCCAGCTGCGCCTGCTACAAAAACCGTTCCAGCAGCTTGCGCGAGGCCTTGTCCAGTGTGCCGGTGTCGGGCACCTTGAACTGCAGGCCTTCGCTGCTGGCAATCAGCAACCGGGTGCGGCTGCCCAGACGGCGGATGTCTTCCTCGGCCTTGAGCACCAGCTGGGCCGGGCCACGGTCGGTCTCCAGCTGCCAGGTGCTGGGGGTGGTGAAGCCCGACACGGACACGATGCGCTGGATGGTGGGCGCAAATTCGCGCACGGCCAGCTCTTCCTCGACCAGGCGGCGGTCCTCAGCGGCCAGTTGGCTGAACCGGTCCACCCAGAGGCGTTCGTGGCCATCAGGGCCGACCAGGGACAGGCCTTCGTCGGGCGCACCGATCGGGAAGGCGCGCACGGGGGTGATGCCCTCCAGCCGGGTGCCATCGGGCAAGGTCAACGTCAGCACGCCGTGGGAACTGCGGGACAGGCGAGGGGAAAAGGAAGCGGAGGAGTTCATGGCAATCTCAATTCAGGCCAGAAGAAAACAACGTGCGCTCAGGACTGACCAGCCGGGTGGGCCGAATGCAGCAGGCCGCTGTCCACCAGGATGCCAGCAGCTTCGGCCTCCTCCTCGGCGCGGCGGGCCTGGGCCTCGTACAGGCGCCAGTAGTGGCCCTGCTGGGCCATGAGTTCGTCGTGCGGCCCGACCTCGACCACTTGGCCACGGTCCATCACCACCAGGCGGTCGGCCTTGCGCAGCGTGGACAGGCGGTGGGCAATCGCAATCGTGGTGCGGCCCTGCACCAGGTTGTCCAGCGCCTTCTGAATTTCCTTCTCGGTCTCGGTATCGACCGCAGAGGTGGCCTCGTCCAGGATCAGGATGCGCGGGTCGATCAAGAGCGCCCGGGCAATGCTGATGCGCTGGCGCTCGCCACCCGACAGGCCCTGGCCGCGCTCGCCCACCAGCGAGTCGTAGCCATGCGGCAGGCGCAGGATGAACTCGTGCGCATGCGCGG
>CAYZPX010000246.1:0-3477 GCA_964480105.1 uncultured Burkholderiaceae bacterium
CTGCCAAGTTTGCCCCGCTGGCCAAGCAGCTGGCCGAGAACGAAGCCAAGATCGTCGAAGAGCTGAACGCCGTCCAGGGCCAGCCTGCCGACATCGGTGGCTACTACCTGCCCGACACCGCCAAGCTGGAAGCCGTGATGCGCCCCAGCCCCACGCTGAACGCAGCGCTGGGCTCTGTGGCGGTCTGATCCGCGGTCGCAACACCGTCACGTCGATCGCAGCGCGAACGATGTTGCCCATGCTGAGTCAGGGATGACTCAGTGATCCATCCAAGCGGCTTTCGGGCCGCTTTTTTTACAGGGCGAGGAAAATTCCCATGTTGTATGTGATCCATTGCCGTGACCGCGAAGGCGGCGCCGAAGTGCGCGCAGCCCACACCCCCGCGCACGCGGCCTACATGCGCCAGCACGCCCCCAAGGTGATCCTGGGGGGGCCGCTGATGGGCGAAGATGGGACGACCCGCGTTGGCATTCTGGTCGTGGCCAATTTCGACGGCCCCGAAGCCGTGCAGGCCTTTCTGGACCAGGAGCCCTACCACCAGGCGGGGGTGTTCGCGTCGGTGAGCGTCACCCGCTTTGTGGCGGTAGACCACCAGGGTCCAGAGGCATTGAAATAAGGCAAACTGGCCGCTGGACCAATAAAGACCAGCGGTACGTGCTCTTTATTTAGGAGCGACTGCCGCAAATGGTGCCCCGCTGAGCTTGGCACCGGCGGTCAGGCGCTTTTGCGCGAACCAGCCCTTGTTCATTTCCAGCACATAGCGCACCGGCTGCTGGCTGCAGTGCGAATCGGTGGTTTGCGGCTGCATGTCTGCCAGGTTGACGATGCTGCCGTCGTCGGCCACAAACGCAGCTGTCAGCGGGATTAGCGTGTTCTTCATCCAAAAGCACTGCACGGCGGGCTGTTCGAACACAAACAGCATGCCCTCGTGGGCTGGCATCTCTTTGCGGTGCATCAGGCCAATGGCGCGCTGGTCCGGGGTGCGGGCGACCTGGGCGTCGATGCGGTGCATGCCGGCGCGCAGTTCCACCCGGGGCAGGTTCAACTGTGCTTGGCCGCTGGCGGGCTGGGCATGGGCCACGCCGGCCATGGCCAGGACAGCGCCCAGCGCCCACCTGGTCAGGGGAGGGGGCGTCCACGCCCCGGCGGATCGGTGCAAGGCGGTGCGGGGCATGGGCTCAGGCCTTGCGTTTGGCAGCCCGGCGGGCTTTTTTCGCCTTGGCCGTGCGCTCGGCCTTGGCCTTGGCTTGCGCCCCGGCGGGAGCCGCCGATGTTTTCAGGCCCTTGCGGGCCTTCAGGGCCTTGTCGGTGGCGCCACCCTTGGCTTTTTTGGCTTTCTTGCTGGCCTTGCTCCCCCGTTTTTTGGCAGCCTTGGCGCCGGAAGTGTCCGCAGGACTTTGCAGCGCAGGCAGGGCCGGGCTGGCCGCATTGGCCATGGCAGCCGCAGGGGCCGTGGGCAGGGCAGCAGGCAGCACGGCAGGTACCGCCGCAGGGGCCCCGACAGCGGGAAGGGCGGGGCGAGCGGCTGTCTGGGGCGCTGCGCCCGCTGGCAAAGTGGGCAGGGCGCCTGCGGCCTTGGGCAAGGCTGCTTGCGGCGCGGCCGGCATGACTGGCACAGGCGAGGGAATTGAAGACGGGGCGGACTGGGCGGCTGCCAGGGCGGTGGCCAAGCCGGTCACCAAGGCACAAACGGTGGATTTCATCAGAACGGGCTCACAGAATCTGCAAAAAACGCCATGGCTGGCGCTGCGCCAACGATAGCAGCCCCAGCCCGCCCGACAAGCCAGGGCTGTGGTTTTTATCCCAAAGCCCTGGAAAAATCTGCGTGGCCCAGGCCAGGGCAGGTGTCGCAGGCCACCTGGCGGCGAACCAGGGGGCGGGTGCGCAAGCCCATGGCCTGGTGATCACGGCTTTTGCAGCAGTTTGATCACGCTGGAGAAGTCCTCGCCGCCATGGCCGGCCAGGCTGTGTGCGGCAAACAGGGCGCGCGCCAGCCCGCCCAGGGGGGTGCTGGCCTTGACGGCGGTCGCATTTTCTTGGGACAGGCCCAGGTCCTTGAGCATCAGGTCGGTGCCGAAGCCGCCGGTGTAGCCCTTGCTGGCCGGGGCGTTCTCGTGCACGCCGGGGAAGGGGTTGTACTTTTCCAGCGCCCAGTTGCCGCCGGAGCTGCGGCGCATGATCTCGGACAGCACCTTGGGGTCCAGGCCGTTGGCCACGCCCAGAGCGATGGCCTCGCTGGTGCCGATCATCAGGATGCCCAGCAGCATGTTGTTGCAGATCTTGGCGGTCTGGCCCGCACCGACATCGCCGGCGTGAAAGAGATTGGCGCCCATTTTTTCCAGCAAGGGACGGGCGCGTTCCAACTGGGCGCTGCTGCCGCCGACCATGAAGGTCAGCGTGCCGGCGATCGCGCCGCCGGTGCCGCCGGAGACAGGTGCGTCGATGAAATCGATGCCGGCAGCTTCAGCGGCCTGGGCCACCTTTTGGCTGGTGGCAGCGGCAATGGTGGAGCTGTCGATGATCAAAGCGCCCTTGGCGATGTGCGCCAGCAGGCCGGCCTGGCCGTCGCGGCCCAGGAACAGTCCCTCGACATGCTGGCTGGCGGGCAGCATCGTGACGATGGCTTCGGCGCCCTGCACGGCGTCCTGTGCGCTGGCCGCTGCCTGGCCGCCTGCCGCAGCGACCTTGGCCATGGCGTCCTGGCTCAGGTCAAAGGTCTTGACGCTGTGGCCGGCCTTGACGAGGTTGATGGCCATGGGTGCGCCCATGTTGCCGAGGCCGATGAAGGCGATTTGCATGTCTCTGTCTCCTTGAAATTTTGAGATAAAAAAAGGTGCTAGGCCAATGAAATCCAGCGGTATAAGCTATAAAAAGAGAAGCATCAGCGGATCGCGTCGGGTGCATCGCCGTCCAGCATGCGCCGGCCGATGATCACGCGCATGATCTCGTTCGTGCCTTCCAGAATCTGGTGCACGCGGGCATCACGCAGCAGGCGCTCCAAGGGGTACTCGCGGATGTAGCCATAGCCGCCATGCAGCTGCAGCGCCTCGTTGATCACGGTAAAGCCCACGTCGGTGGCAAAGCGCTTGGCCATGGCGCAGTAGGTGCTGGCGTCGCGCGCGCCGGCGTCCAGCTTGCTGGCCGCCAGGCGCACCATCTGGCGCGCGGCGACCAGTTCCGTGGCCATATCAGCCAGCTTGAACTGCAGCGCCTGGAAGCTGGCGATCGGCTTGCCAAACTGCTTGCGGTCCTGGACATAGGCCTGCGCCTGGGCCAGCGCCCCTTGGGCGGCGCCGACCGAGCAGGTGGCGATGTTGATGCGGCCGCCGTCCAGGCCCTTCATCGCGATCTTGAAGCCCTCGCCCTCGCGGCCCAGCAGGTGGTCGGCCGGGAGGCGCACGTTGTCGAAATTGATCTGGCGCGTGGGCTGGCTGTTCCAGCCCATCTTGTGCTCTTTCTTGCCGTAGGTGATGCCCG
>CAYZPX010000247.1:0-1905 GCA_964480105.1 uncultured Burkholderiaceae bacterium
CAGCAGCGTGGCGATCAGCGGGCCGTGCACGATCAGGCCGGGGTAGCCCTCGACCTGGGTGACGTACTGGCGGTCGTAGTGAATCCGGTGGCCGTTGAAGGTGAGCGCCGAATAGCGGAACAGCAGCACATCGTCGGGCGTGATGTCGCGGTGCCAGGGCGCGCCGGTCTCGGCGGCGGTGGGCGGGGGCACGGGGTCGCCCGGCTGCGGTGCCGCGCGGTAGACGATGTCGTGCTCTTCGGTCAGCGCCAGGCCCTTGGCGTTGGAGATTTCATGCTTGACCAGCACGAACACCAGGTCGCCCGTGCGGCCGGATTTGTGCGTCACGGATTCGATGCGCGAGACGCGCTGTACCGCATCGCCCACCACCAGCGGGTTGTGCTCTTCCCAGCGCAGGCGGCCACCGGCCCACATGCGGCGCGGCAGCGGCACGGGCGGCAGGAAGCCGCCGCGTGCGGGGTGGCCGTCCGGGCCCAGGCCGCTCTGGCGCACCTGGGGCAAAAAGTACAGCCAGTGCCACAGCGGCGGCAGCGCCGTGCCAGGCACCGGGGCCGGGTCGTCGCGGTCCAGCGTGGCGGACAGGCCGCTCACCGGCGCGGAAGTGACCGTGTCGCTCAGGGTTTCGGTCTTGCCCTGCCAGGTCTGAAGGTGGGCCAGCAAGGCGGCATCGACGGTGCGGATGTCTTCGGTCATGGGCGCATCTCTCAACGGAAAATTGGAATGGCCTGCATGGTGCCGAGACCTGGCTCCTGGGGCAATCACGCATTTCAAGACTGAGGGTTTTGCAAATCCGAAGCCTTACGGGGTTTTCCCTTAGGATGACGCCATGCAATTCGACCTGACCGACCTGCGCCTGTATGTGCGCACTGCCGAAGAACTGAACCTCACCCGCGCCGCCGCCCGCCAGCACCTGTCCCTGGCAGCGGCCAGCGCCCGCATCAAGGCACTGGAGGAACAGTCCGGGCTGCCCTTGTTCTACCGGGAAGCGCGCGGCGTCAAGCTCACCCCGCCGGGCGAAGCGTTCCTGCACCACGCACGGGGCGTGCTGCGCCAGACCGATCAACTGCGCCAGGAGCTGCAGGAATACGGCGGTGGCCTGCGCGGGCATTTGCGGGTGTTTGCGAACACGACCGCGGTGAGCGACTTTCTGCCCGAGCTGCTGCCCACCTTCCTGGCCGCGCACCCGCGCGTGAACGTGGACCTGCAGGAGAAACCGAACGCCGACATCCCGCGCGGCGTGCACGATGGGCGGGCGGACCTGGGCATCGTCGCCGGTCCGGTGGACACGCTGGGCCTGCAGGCCATCCACTTCAGCACCGACCGGCTGGTGCTGGTCACCCCGCGCCAGCACCCCTTCGCACAGCAGGCAGACATCGACTTTGCCGATACGCTGGACCAGGACCATGTGGGCATGCACCAAGGCAGCACGCTGCAAAACTTCCTGGCCCAGGTGACCGACCGACTGGGCAAGCCCTGGCGCCTGCGCATCCAACTAAGCAGCTTTGACGCCATGTGCCGCATGGTGGGCGCAGGGGTGGGGGTCGCCATCGTTCCGGAAAGCGTGGCGCGGCGCAACCTGGACGCGATGGGACTGGCCTTGGTCGAATTGCGCGACGCCTGGCGCGTGCGCGAACGCTACCTGCTGATGCGCGACCAAGCCACCCTACCCGCCTACGCCGCCGCGCTGGTGCAGACCCTGCTGGCCCATTACCCGCCACCGCCCGCAGAGTGAGGCAGCCGGACTTTGGATGCCAAATCTGGCCTCAGGCCAATGGAATCCATCGGTACTAGCTATCAATAAAGGAGTGAATCGCGGGTGGCTTTGCCGCCTTGCCCAGCGCTTCAACCCAAGGCTGGCGGCAGGTAGCCGGCGGCCAGCGCCAGGAACGCGTCGAGTTCCGGGTC
>CAYZPX010000247.1:2005-3470 GCA_964480105.1 uncultured Burkholderiaceae bacterium
ACCAGGCCATTCGGGTCGGTGACGATGGTGTGCTCGCGCGACAGGCTTTTCGTGCCCTTGCCCGTGTCCTGCGCCGCCACCAGGGGCCGCAGGCCCACCCAGACGCTGCGGATGTCGCCGCGCGTGACGGGCCGGCGCAGCACCTTGCCCGCCTCGCGCAGGATGAAATCGAGTTCGGCCTCGAAGGGCCGGGGTTCGCGCGGCAGGTCCTGGCGCGGGGTGTCGGTGGTGCCCAGGATCAGGGAGCCCATCCACGGCACGGCAAAGAGCACGCGGCCGTCGGCCGTCTTGGGCACCAGCAGGGCGTGGTCGCCCGGCATGAAGGCGCGGTCCACCACCACGTGCACGCCCTGGCTGGGCGAGACCAGGCGGGGCGGCGGCGCGGCGCCCGTGGCGTCCAGGGCCTGCTGGCGGACGGCGTCCACCCACACGCCGGTGGCGTTGACCACGGCCCGGGCGCGGACCAGGGCCTCGCCGCCATGGCGGCGGTCGCGCACGGTCAGCGCGAAGTGCGCGCCCGGGGTGCCGGGCGAGGTCCCGGGCCGCAGGCCCAGGACTTCGGTGTGGTTGAGCGGCAGGCCCCCGGCGCGCTCGATGGTGCGCGCCAGGGTCAGGGCCAGGCGGGCGTCGTCGAACTGCCCGTCCCAGTACTGGACGCCCCCCCGCAGCCCTTCGGCGCGGATGCCGGGCAGGGCCTGCTCGGTGCGGGCGGCGTTCAGCCGTTGCGTGGCGCCCAGGCCGGCGCGCCCGGCCAGCAGGTCGTAGAGCTGGAGCCCCAGCCCGTAGAAAGGCGTTTGCCACCAGCGGTAGGACGGCATCACGAACGGCAGCGGCTGCGCCAGGTGCGGGGCAATGCGCAGCACCGTGGCGCGCTCGGCCAGGGCCTCGCGCACCAGGGCCACATTGCCCTGGGCCAGGTAGCGCACCCCGCCGTGCAGCAGCTTGGTCGAGCGGGACGAGGTGCCCCCACCGAAGTCATGCGACTCGAACAGCACCACGGAAAACCCGCGCAGCGCGGCGTCCAGCGCCACGCCCAGCCCGGTGGCGCCGCCACCGATGACGGCCAGGTCGTAAACGGCTGTCGGGGCCAGCCGCGCCCACAGGGTTTCGCGTGTCATGTTCTCGTGCAGAGGGGGTAAGGACGGTCAGCGCGCCTTGCCGGCCTTCCAGGCGTCCAGCAGGGACTGGTAGGCGATGGTCTCGCCCTTGGGCTTTTCATTCGCCAGCTTCTTCCAGGGCGCGGCCTTGTCGCTCAGCCACTTGGCGGGATCGCCCTTGGGGTTGAGCTTGGGCGCGCACTTGGCCATGCCGGCGCGCTCCAGGCGGGCCATGACCTGGTCCATCTCGTCGGCCAGGGTGTCCATGGCGCCCTGCGGGGTCTTCTCGCCGGTCACGGCCTGGGCCACGTTCTTCCACCACAGCTGGGCCAGCTTGGGGTAGTCGGGCACGTTGGTGCCGGTGGGCG
>CAYZPX010000248.1:0-3357 GCA_964480105.1 uncultured Burkholderiaceae bacterium
TCCGCCTGGGCAAAGTCGCGGGCCGTCTGCGCGAAGGCCCGCTGTTCTTCGGTCAGTTCGAAGTCCATGGTGGTTTCAGGCCTTACTTGAGGCTGATCGTGGTGTTCACACCCTGGCTGGTCGTGCTGTCGTCAAACCAGCGGGCGGTGACGGTCTTGGTCTGGGTGTAGAACAGGATGACCTGTTTGCCATAGGGGCCCAGGTCGCCCAGCTTGGACGCGCGCGAGCCGCTGAAGGAGAACAGGGGAACGGGCACCGGAATCGGCACGTTGATGCCGACCTGGCCCACGTCGATCTCTTCCTGGAACTTGCGCGCGGCGGCGCCCGACTGGGTGAACACGGCCGTGCCGTTGCCGTTGGGGTTGGCGTTGATGAATTCAATCGCTTCGTCCAGGTCCTTGGCGCTCACGATAGACAGTACGGGGCCAAAGATTTCCTGGTCGTAGATCGCCATGCCGGGCTTGACGCCGCTGAAGATGGTCGGGCCAACGAAGTTGCCTTTTTCGTAGCCGGGCACGGTGGGCTTGCGGCCGTCGAGCTCCAGCGTGGCGCCGTCGGCAATCCCGCGCTCGATCAGGCCTTCGATGCGCGACAGCGCGGCGCAGGACACCACGGGGCCCACGTCGGTGCCGGGCTCGGTGCCGGCGCTGACTTTCAGGGTCTTGGCCTTGGCGACCAGCTCGGGAATCCACTGCTGGGCCTCGCCCACCAGCACGACCACGGGCAGGGCCATGCAGCGCTGGCCAGCAGCGCCGAACGAGGCGCCGGCGATGGCGTTCAGGGTCTGTTCCTTGTTGGCGTCAGGCAGGACGATGGCGTGGTTCTTGGCGCCCATCATGCATTGCACGCGCTTGCCGGCCAGGCTGGCGCGGTGATAGACATGGGTGCCGACCTTGGTGGAGCCCACGAAGGAGATCGCCTTGATGTCGGCGTGGTCGCAAATGGCGTTCACGGCGCGCTCGCCGCCGTGGATGACGTTCAGCACGCCTGGGGGAATGCCGGCTTCCAGCGCCAGTTCGCACAGGCGCATGGTGACCATGGGGTCTTGCTCGGAGGGCTTGAGCACGAAGGTGTTGCCGGTGGCAATCGCCATCGGGAACATCCACAGCGGAATCATTGCCGGGAAGTTGAAGGGGGTGATGCCCGCGCACACGCCCAGGGGCTGCAGCAGGGTGTAGGTGTCCACGCCGCCGGCCACGTTGTTGGCCAGTTCGCCCAATTGCAGGTTGCCGATGCTGGCGGCATGCTCCACCACTTCCAGGCCGCGGAAGACGTCGCCTTCGGCGTCGGGCAGGGTCTTGCCCTGTTCGGCCGTCAGCAGCGCGGCCAGCTCGCCCATGTTCTCGCGGATCAGCTGCTGCAGCTTGAGGAAGATGCGGGCGCGGGTGCCGATGGGGGTCTTCTTCCAGGTCTTGAAGGCTTCCTTGGCGCTGGCCACGGCGGCGTTGATTTCCGCGTCGGTTGCAAACGGCACGCGGGCCAGGACTTCCTGCGTGGCGGGGTTGACCACGTCGCGCCATTCGGTGGTCTGGGATTCGACGAACTGGCCGTTGATCAACAGCTTGACGGTGGGGGCCAGGGCGGCCACAGAGGCGGGTGCGTTCATGGGAAAGTCTCCTTGGATGTAAAGCCCGTGCATCGTAGCTGTGCAAATTTGTTCGGGCAATAGACAATTGCGCGCATTCACTTTGCATAAATGCACACCATGGACTGGGACAACCTGCGTTACTTTCTGGAGCTGGCCCGCGCTGGCACGCTGGTAGCTGCCGCGCGGCGGCTGGAGGTGGACCACACCACGGTCTCGCGCCGCCTGCTGGCGCTGGAAAAGCAGATTGGCCAGGCCCTGTTTGCCCGCGAAGCCGGTGGCCACCGCCTGACCGAGGCCGGCCGCCAACTGCTGCCCCAGGTCGAGGCGATGGAGACCGCCTGGCTGGCCGTGCAGCACAGCCGCCCCGCGCCGGATGGCGGCCTGCAGGGCCTGGTGCGGGTGGGCTGCACCGAGGGCTTTGGCATCCGCGTACTGGCGCCGCACCTGGCGCGCTTTGCCCAGGAGCACCCGGGCCTGGTGGTCGATGTGCTGGCCCTGCCGCGCCTGGTGCACCTGTCGCGGCGCGAAGCGGACATCGTCATCTCGCTGGAGCGCCCGGTGCGCGGCGCGGTGCTGGTGGTCAAGCTGGCGGACTACGCGCTGCAGCTCTACGGTTCCCGTGCCTACCTCGCGCAGCATGGCGCGATCCAGGCGACAGAAGACCTGCAGGCGCACCGCTTCATCAGCTATGTGGACGACCTCTTGTTCAGCAAGGAGCTGCAGTTTTTGGACGCTTTGCACCGCCCGGCCCGCATCGCGCTGCGCAGCACCAGCATCCTGGCGCAGCTCGAAGCGGTGCGCGCAGGCGCCGGGCTGGCGGTGCTGCCCGCCTTCCTGGCCGCGCAGGAGCCCGGGCTGGTGCCCGTCCTGCCCGAGACGGCGCGCTTCACCCGAACCTTCTGGATGTCCATGCCCGCCGAGAACAAGCAGGTGGCCCGCATGCAGGCCACCTGGGCCTTCCTGCGCCAAGGGGTGCAGGACCAGCAGGCGCTGTTGCTGCCCTGAGCCGGCGGCGGCGCTTCGAGGGGGAGGGGCTTATTCGGTTTTCGCATGAGCAAAGAAAAAATGATTCGTTGTTCGCAGAAGCAAGCTTGCCGACAATCGCGGCCTCTCTGGCTTTTTGGTGAGCACCGCAATGACTTCCTTCACCCTCAAATCCCTGGTGGCTGGACTGGCCCTGTCTCTGAGCAGCCTGGCCGGCGCCCAGAACAGCTTGCTGAACGTGTCGTATGACGTGGCCCGCGAGTTCTACAAGGACTACAACGCTGCCTTCATCGCCCACCACAAGAAGACGACCGGGCAGGATGTGAAGATCGACCAGTCCCATGGCGGCTCCAGCGCCCAGGCCCGCGCGGTGAACGACGGCCTGGCCGCCGATGTGGTGACCATGAACACGACCACCGACGTGGAATTCCTGGCAAGCAATGGCGTGGTCGCCAAGGACTGGGCCAAGAAATTCCCCCACGACGCCTCGCCCACCACCTCGACCATGTTGTTCCTGGTGCGCAACGGCAACCCCAAGAACATCAAGGACTGGGAAGACCTGGTCAAGCCCGGCATCCAGGTGGTGGTGGTCAACCCCAAGACCGGTGGCAACGGCCGCTATGCCTACCTGGCCGCCTGGGGCGCCATCCGCGAAAAGGGTGGCACCGAGGCCCAGGCCGCCGAGTTCGTCGGCAAGCTCTACAAGAACGTCCCCGTGCTGGCCAAGGGCGGCCGCGATGCCACCGCCACCTTCCTGCAGCGCAACATCGGCGATGTGCTGATCA
>CAYZPX010000249.1:0-3340 GCA_964480105.1 uncultured Burkholderiaceae bacterium
GCGCCCCGCACTGCGCAAGCAACCCATCACACTGCACGAAGACATTCCTGCCGAATTGCAGCTCGACAGCTACCCCGGCCCCCTGGGGCAGGTGCTGATGAATCTGATTGCCAACGCCCTGGCCCACGCTTTTGGCGAGCGCAGCAGTGGCACCATCACCGTACAGGCGCAGGCCACCACCCCAGGGTGGCTGCGCCTGAGCGTGCGCGACGATGGCAGCGGCATTGCCACCGAGCACCAGAAAAAAATCTTTGATCCCTTCTTTACCACCAAGCTCGGCCAGGGTGGCTCGGGCTTGGGGCTGCACATCGTCTATACCTTGGTCAATGGTGTGCTGGGCGGGCGCATTGAGCTGCACAGCCAGCCTGGGCAGGGCAGTGAATTTGTGCTGCACCTGCCCGTTTCAGCACCAAAACCGGCTCCAAGCCAAGCGTAGCAAGCGCAAGCAGCTATTAAAAAAGGAGCGATTTAGCCCTGATCTCCGCCACCGACCGGCAACACCGTGCCGGTGATGTAGGAGGCATCGTCTGAGGCCAGGAACAAAATGGGCTCGGCCTGTTCGTCCAGCGTGCCATAGCGCTTCATCAGGCTGCTATCGACCGACTGGGTGTAAATCTGCCGGTACCAGGCTTGCTCTTGTTCGCTTTGCTGCGCGCTGTTGCGTGGAATCAGGCGCGGCGGCGCTTCGGTCGCGCCGGGGGCGGTGGCGTTGACACGGATGCCGCGCTCGCCGTTTTCAAAAGCCAGGCAGGCCGTCAGCGCGTTCACGCCACCCTTGGCCGCGCCATAGGGCACGCGGTTCACGCCGCGCGTGGCAATCGAGGAGACGTTGACGATGCTGCCTTGGCCGTTGGCCAGCATGTGCGTGATGGCGGCGCGGCAGCACCACAGCGTGGGAAAGAGCGAGCGGCGCACCTCGGCTTCAATTTCCTCTTCCTGGTAGTGCTCAAAGGGCTTGGTCCAGATGGTGCCGCCAACGTTGTTGATGAGAATGTCGAGGCGGCCAAACTTCTCTACGGCGGCATCCATCACGCGCTGGCATTCGGCAAATTTTTCCAGATCGGCCGTGAGGCTGAGCACGTCCATCTTGGTTTTGCTGGCAATCTCTTGAGCCACGTCATGCACGATGACCGAGCGATCCACCAGCACCAGCGTGCCTTTTTCCTTGGCCATTTTTTCGGCTACACGCTTGCCAATGCCTTGCGCCGCACCGGTGATGACGGCCACTTTTTTCTTGAAACGGTTGCTCATAGTCGCTCCTCAGAGGATGGGCTGCGTGGGACTTAAACGCTGGCGGCAAATTTTTCGTAGTGAAAGCTCTTTGGCTCAACCTGGCGTTCACGCAGGTGGTGGGCCACGGCTTCGACCATGGGCGGCGGGCCGCACAGGTAAATGTCCACTTCGCCGCCGTGCAGCTGGGCAGGTTCCAGGTGGTTGGTGACGTAGCCTTTCTTGGGCCAGCGGCTATCGTCAGCAACCACGACCACGTCGTAGCTGAAGTGGGGCAGGGCGCTTTTGAAGGCATCAAGGCGCTCGATTTCCACCACGTCAGCATCGGTGTTCACGCCGTAAATCAAGTGGATGGGGTGGCTGCCGCCGCCTTGTGTCACCAGCTTGTCGAGCATGGCCAGGAAGGGAGCCAGGCCGGTGCCGCCAGCCAGCATCAGCACGGGGCGCACGACGTCGCGCAGGTAAAAACTACCAATCGGGCCCGCCAGCTTGAGGGTGTCGCCAGGCTGGGCGCGGCCAGTGAGGTAGCCGCTCATCAGGCCGTCGGGCACGTTGCGGATCAAAAAGCTCACTTTGCCTTCGTGCGGCATGGAGCTGAAGGAATAGGCGCGTGTTTGGCTGGTGCCAGGCACTTCCAGGTTGGCGTACTGGCCAGGCAAAAAAGCCAGTTTGTGCAGCCCGGGGCCCTGCAGTACCAGGCTGATGGTGCTGGGCGAGAGCTGGTGTACGGCCTGCACAGTGGCAGTCAAGGTGGCTTGCTTGATCTTGCACACGTCAGAGGACACGGGCACGTTCACTACGCAGTCGCTCTTGGGGAACATTTGGCAGGTGAGGACGTGACCGAGCTTGGCCTCTTCCTCGCTCATGGCGTCTTCAATATAGAAGCCCAGCTCGTACTGGCCCGATTCGGCCTTGCATTTACAGGCACCGCAGGCGCCATCGCGGCAATCGATGGGCACGTTGACGCCCTGGCGGTAGGCGGCATCGGCCACGGTTTCCGATGCGTTGCAGTCGATGAAGCGGGTGACGCCGTCCTCGAAGTTCAGGGCGATCTTGAATGTCATGGTCATCTCCAGGTGGGAACGGCCACGCGCACCACACGACCCGAAAGCCGCTGGTGCGCAGGCCAAACAACGGCCAGCTTTGGGCCGTTGAGGTCGTCAGATCAGATGTGATAGATGTCGATGACGTGGCGGATGTAGTCGGTTTTGAGCACGACTTTCTTGTCACGGATGATGGGCTGGCCCGAAGTCAGGTCCAGCGTGTAGAAGCTGGTGCCGCAAAAGTGGTCGGTGTGGTTGTAGCGCACGCTCATGGTGTGCCAGTTAAAGCGCAGCTTGACCGTCTTCTCGTCTTGCTCCACCACTTCAACATTGCTGATGTGGTGGTTGGTGCGGGTGTCAGGAATGGTGGCGCTGGAGCGTTCGGTACGAATGCGAAAGACGCGGTCTTCCAGCCCGGCGCGGCGGCCATACCAGATGAGCGAGATTTCGCTTTGCGGGTCTTCGGTCAGTTCGCCGTCATCGTCCCAGGCGGGCACCCAGAAGGTGCATTTCTCGTCGTACAGGGCCAGCCAGTTGTCCCAGTCACGGTCGTCCAGGTAGCGGGCTTCACGGTACAAAAAGGCGCACAGGTTTTCGTAGGAAATATGCATGTCGATGTCTCCGGTTGACGTTTGCTTATTTGTTTGCGATGGCTGCGCGCATTTTTTCCAGCCAGTAGCTGTGCTGTGCGACGTAGAGGCCCTCGTCTTCAGTCTTCACCCCTGACAAAAGAGGCTTGAGGCCGATTTTTTCGGCTTCGGCATCGGCACCTTCCACCCAGTGCTGGGCACCGCGTGACATGTCGTTCCACTCCAGGGCCTGGCCCATAAAGCCTTCTTGGCAAGCGCGGAACTCTTCCAGGTCATCAGGCGTAGCCATGCCAGAGGCGTTGAAGAAGTCTTCGTACTGGCGAATGCGGTGGGCGCGCGCTTCGGCCGATTCGCCCTTGGGCGCGATGCAGTAGATGGTGACTTCGGTGCGATCGACAGAGATGGGGCGGAACACGCGAATTTGCGAGCTGAACTGGTCCATCAGGTACACGTTGGGGTACAGGCACAGGTTGCGCG
>CAYZPX010000250.1:0-3296 GCA_964480105.1 uncultured Burkholderiaceae bacterium
GCTCCAGCCAGCCGACCAGCTTGGCGAAATGCTGCTCGGCCAGGATTTCGGTGGGCGCCATCAGCGCGCATTGCCAGCCGGCGTCGATGGCCAGCGTGGCGGCCAGCGCAGCGACCACGGTCTTGCCCGAGCCCACGTCGCCCTGCAGCAAGCGGTGCATGGGCGTGGGCCGGGCCAGGTCGGCGGCAATCTCGGTGCCCACGCGGCGCTGGGCGGCCGTCAGGGCAAAGGGCAGCACGGCCAACAGCTGCTCGTGCAGCGGCAGGCCACCGTCCGCTAACGGGGCCGGGCGCAGCACCGGGGCGCGCAGGCGGTCGCGCTCGCGGCGGGATTGCTGCTGCGACAGCTGTTGGGCCAGCAGTTCCTCGGCCTTCAGGCGCTGCCAGGCGGGGTGGCTGTGGTCCTCCAGCGTGGACAGCGCCACGTCGGGCGTGGGGTGGTGCAAAAAAGTGAGCGCGTTCCGAAGGCTCCACAAACCGTGGCGGGCGTTTTGGCTCTCAAACCGCGCACCGGCCGGGTCGCGGCCCAGGAAGCGGTCCACCGGCGCGGGCGGGGCCTCGGGCGGCAGGGTTTCGGACAGCTCCACCCGCTGCAGCGCGGTGACGATGGCCCGGCGCAGGTACGCCTGGGGCAAGGCGGCGGTGCTGGGATAGACAGGGGTCAGCGCGGTGGGCAGCTCGCCGCCCGCCAGGCGGAAGGCCGGGTGCAGCATCTGCCGCCCCCAGAAACCGCCCTTGACCTCGCCCCGGATGCGCAGGCGCGCGCCCACGGCCATGGTCTTCTGGTGCGAGGGGTAGAAACTGAAAAACCGCAGCTCGCAGGTGCCCGTGCCGTCATCCACCTGCACCAGCAGCATGCGGCGCGGGCGCAGCTGGACCTCGCAGGCGGTCACGGTGGCCTCGATCTGCACGGTGTCGCCGTCGCGGGCATTGCGCAGGGGCGTGATGCGGGTCTCGTCCTCGTAGCGCAGGGGCAGGTGCAGGGCCAGGTCGATGTCGCGGGTCAGGCCGAGTTTGTGCATCGCCTGCTGCGCCGGGCTGGGCGCCTTGCGCGTGGGCTTGGCAGGGGCAGCGGGGGAATCGGGCGCAGGGGCAGCCTCGGGCATGGAATTTGGCAGGCAGTCAACAGGTCAGCAAGAGGGCTGCAGGCTACCACGGTGCACCGGGTTTTCTGGCGCCGCTACAGTCGCGGCATGAGCGATTTTCTGACCCTGACCCTGAACCCCGCGCTGGACCTGGCGACCTCTGCCGAGCGCGTCACGCCCACGCACAAGCTGCGCTGCGGCCCCGTGTGCCGCCACCCGGGCGGCGGTGGCGTGAACGTGGCGCGGGTGCTGCACCGCCTGGGTGCGCCCGTGTACGCCTGGATGCTGGCGGGCGGCCCCGCAGGCGCCCAGGCGCAGCAGCTGCTGCAGGCCGAAGGTGTGCCCACCCGCGCCCTGCCGATTGCGGGCGACACGCGGGAGAACTTTTCCGTGGTCGAAACCCGTACCGGCCAGGAATTTCGCTTCGTGCTGCCCGGCCCCACCATCGCCCCCGCGGAATGGCAGGCCCTGCTCGATGCGCTGGCCGACCAGGCCCCGGCGCCGCGCTGGTGGATTGCCAGCGGCAGCTTGCCACCCGGTGTGCCCGACGACTTCTACGCCCGCGTGGCCGCTTTGGCACAGGCCCAAGGCAGCCGCCTGGTGGTGGACAGCTCCGGCGCCGCACTGGCCGCCGCGCTGCAAGCGGGGGTCTATCTGGTCAAGCCCAGCCTGCGCGAGCTGCGCGAGCACACCGGCCTGCCGCTGGCAGACGCCCCGGCCTGGCGGGCCGCCGCCCAATCCCTCGTGACCCAAGGCGAAGCCGCGATGGTCGCGCTCTCGCTGGGCGAACAGGGCGCCGTGCTGGCGACCCAAGACGGCGTGTGGGAAGCCCCGGCCCTGCCCCTGTCCGCCGCCACCGGCACCACCGGCGCGGGCGACTGCTTTCTGGCGGGCCTGACCTGGGCGCTGGACCAGGGCGAGCCCCCACCCGAAGCCCTGCGTTGGGCCATGGCCGCTGGCGGTGCCGCGCTGTTGCACCCCGGCACCGCGCTGGCGCATCCAGCGGACATGGAGGCGCTGCGGCCGCAGGTGCAAGTCACGGCGGTCTGAACGCACCGCCCAAGGTTTGAAGGTCTTTTTGACCTCCAGACCAATGGAATCCAGCGGTGCTAGCTATTATTTTTGATGAGCTTCTGCCGCCAGCAGCCCATCGTGCAGCGCCACGAAGGCCTGGGTCAGTGCATGGCGCGGGTCCAGGTGAATCATCGGCAACGCGCGCTGGTGCGATTCGCGGACCTTGATGGAGCTGGGAAGGTAGGGCTGCAGCACCGGCAAGCCCTCGTCGATCAGGGCCTGGACCAGCTGCTGTGGCAGCTTGGCGCGGGGCTGGAACTGGTTGACCACGATGCCGCGCACCTGCAGGCCAGAGTTGTGATCGGCGCGGATTTCCTGCACGTTGGCCAGCAGGGTATAGAGCGCCTGGCGCGAAAAATCGTCGCAATCAAACGGGATCAGGCAGCCGCTGGCGCCCATCAGCGCCGAGCGGGTGTAGAAGTTCAGCGCGGGCGGGGTGTCGATGTAGATGCGCTCGTAGTCCGGGGCCAGGGCCTGCAGGGCCTCGCGCAGCTTGTAGATCTTGTGGCGCGATTCGAGCTTGACCTGCAGCTCGTCCAGCCGGGGGCTCGACGCCATCAGGTCCAGGCCCTCAAAGGGGGTGCGCACGACAAAGGCCTGGGGCGGCTCGGGGCGCAGGCTAAAGCCCAGGGTCTGGTCGAAGAAGCTCGCCACGCTGGGCTGGTCCGCGACGGGGGCCTGGCCCAGCAGGTAGGCGCTGGAGTTCGCCTGCGGGTCCAGGTCGATGAGCAGCGTGCGCCGGCCCTGCTGGGCGCTGATCGCGGCCAGGTTGCTGGCGATGGTGGACTTGCCCACCCCACCCTTCTGGTTGAAGACGACGAGCGGCATCGCGGTTCCTTGCAAACGGGGACGCCCGAAGGGGCGGAGACAGGAAAAAAGAAGAACGAGAAGAACGCCACCCGCAGGCAGCGGCGCGATTATGACGCGGTGCAACATGGGAAAATCGCCGTCCCTTTTCTTCCTCCTTGTCCTTGGTACGGGCCCGTCCGGCCCTCAAGCCCTATGACCGACTTTGTTTCTTTACCTGCCTCGGCGCCCGCCGCATTCACCCTGAACGACTTCGACTTTCACCTGCCACCCGAACTGATCGCCCAGCACCCGGCGCCCGAGCGCAGCAGCTCCCGCCTGCTCGATGGCC
>CAYZPX010000251.1:0-3287 GCA_964480105.1 uncultured Burkholderiaceae bacterium
GGCAAGTCCAACATCATGGATGCGGTGCGCTGGGTGCTGGGCGAGAGCAAGGCCAGCGAGCTGCGCGGCGAGTCCATGCAGGACGTGATCTTCAACGGCACCACCCAGCGCAAGCCCGCCAGCCGGGCCAGCGTGGAACTGGTGTTCGACAATGCTTCCCACCGCGCCGGGGGACAGTGGAACCAGTTCACCGAGATTGCCGTCAAGCGGGTGCTGACGCGGGATGGCAACAGCAGCTACTTTCTCAACAATCAGCCGGTGCGCCGCCGCGATGTGCAGGATGTATTCCTCGGTACGGGGCTGGGCCCGCGCGCCTACGCCATCATTGGCCAGGGCACGATCAGCCGCATCATCGAATCCCGCCCTGAAGACCTGCGCCTGTTCCTGGAGGAGGCCGCTGGCGTTTCCAAATACAAGGAACGCCGTCGCGAGACTGAAAACCGCCTGCACGACACCCGCGAGAACCTGACCCGGGTCGAAGACATCCTGCGCGAGCTGGACGCCAACCTCGACAAACTCGAAAAGCAGGCCGAGGTCGCCCAGCAATACCAGCGCCTGCAGGCCAGTGCGACCCTCAAGCAGCAGCAGCTGTGGTTCCTCAAACGCGCCGAGGCCGAGGCCGAGCAGGCCAAGGTCCGTGCCGAAGGGCTGCAGGCGGTCAACGCGCTGGAAGAGCGCATGGCCGAGCTGCGCGCCACCGAGGCGGATCTCGAAACCGTCCGCCAGGCCCATTACGCTGCGGGCGACCAGCTCAACCAGGCCCAGGGCCAGCTCTACGAAGCCACGGCCGAAGTCGGACGGCTGGAGGCCGAGATCCGCTACGTGGTCGAAGGTCGCCAACGGGTGGCGCAGCGGCTGCAGAGCCTGGCTGAGCAAATCGCGCAATGGGAGATCCGCCGCGAAGAGGCCGAACAGGAGCTGGAGGCCCTGGAGGGTGACGGCATGGACGCTGAGGAGCGCGCCGAAATGCTGGCCGCGCAAATCGAAGAACAGTCCATGCGCTTGCCAGACCTGGAAGATGCCCTGCGCCAGGTCCAGGGCCAGGCCCAGACCCAGCGCCAAAGCGTGGTGCAGGTGCAGCAGCAGATCCAGGTGTTGGCGGCCGAGCAACGGGGCTTTGCGGAACAAGGTCGCCAACTGGAGGTCCGCGCCGAACGCTTGCGTGCCGACCGCAATGCCCTGGCCAGCCCGGATGCCACCCGCCTGGCCAATCTGGAACAGCAGCGCGACCAGGCGCAAGACGCCCTGGCCGAGGCCGAGGCCCGGCTGGCAGGCTTGCAGGAGGCCGTGCCCCTGCACGATGACGAGCGGCGGGAGCGCCAGCAGGCGGTCAACGCCGAAAGCGCCCGCCAGGCCGAGCTGGCAGCGCGCCTGGAGGCCTTGAAGGCTTTGCAGGAAAAGGTGCAGACCGATGGCCAACTGCGCCCTTGGCTGGCCCAGCACGGCTTGGACGGCTTGCCGGGCCTGTGGCGCAAGCTGCAGATTGAGCCCGGCTGGGAAAACGCCCTGGAGGCCGCGCTGCGCGAGCGCCTGGGGGCTTTGGAAGTGGGCCGTCTGGACACGGTGCGCGGTTTGGTCGGTGCCACCGGTGCGGGGGCACCGCCCGCCCGATTGGCCTTCTACAGTCCGCCAGCGGCGGGCCAGCCGCAAGTGCCCACCACCTTGCCGCGCCTGTTTGCGCTGCTGCGCCTGAACGATCCCGGGCTGGCGGCGGTGTTGTCCGACTGGCTGCAAGGGTGTTACACCGCCTCCACCCTGGACGAAGCCCTGAACCGCCGCAGCCAGCTCCAGCCGGGCGAATGGCTGCTGGTGCCCCAGGGCCATGCGGTCAGTGCGCACAGCGTCAGCTTTTACGCCCAGGATTCGGAACAGTCTGGCTTGCTGGCCCGGGCGCAGGAAATCGAGCAGCTGGAAAAAGCCCTGCGCGCCCAGGCGCTGATCGCGGGCGAATCCCGCACGGCCCTGGTGCGGGCCGAAGCGGCCTATGCCGATGCTTCGCAGCGCCTGGTCAGCGCCCGGCGTGAGGCCGCCGAGACCCAAGGCCGTGCCCACGAGTTGCAGGTGGAGGCCCTGCGCCTGGGCCAATTGGCCGAGCAGGCGCGCACCCGGGGGGCGGAGATCGATGCCGATCTGGCCGAAGTGCAGGCCCAGCGCGACGCCCTGCAGGAGCGCCAGGCCGATGCCGAAGCCCGCTTCGAGTCGCTGGACATGCACCTGGCCGAGGCCCAGGAACGCGAGGCCGAGCTGGCCGACCGCCTCCTGGCCACCGAGCGCAAGCTGCAGGACAGCAGGGAGCAATTGCGCACCCTGGAACGCCAGGCCCAGGAAGCCCAGTTCTCGCAGCGCAGCCTGGAAGCCCGCCGCGCCGAACTGCGCCGCACCAGCGACACGGCCGTCCAGCAGGCGAGGGCGCTGCTGGACGAGCAGCAGCGGGCCCAGGACGAGCAGGCCCGCCTGTCCGATGCCGCTGCGCAAGGGGGGTTGCAGCAGGCGCTGGAGCGCAAGTCCGCGTGTGAACAGGCCCTGGCCTTGCAGCGCGACAGTTATGAGGAGTTGACCAACCGCCTGCGCAGCAGTGACGAACGCCGGGTGCAGATCGAGCGCGCCCTGGACCCCCTGCGCGCCCGCATCACCGAGATGCAGCTCAAGGAGCAGGCCGCCCGCCTGGGCCTGGAGCAATACCAGACCTTGCTGGACGAGGCCCAGGCCGACCTGGCGCAGCTGTCCCAGTCGATTGCCGAAGGCGCGGTGCGCGTCACCGGCCTGCAGGGCGAGATCGACCGCCTGCACCGCGACATTGCAGCCTTGGGCGCGGTCAACCTGGCCGCCCTGGACGAGTTGGGCGCGGCCCGCGAGCGCAAGACCTTTCTGGACGCCCAAATGGCCGACCTGACCCTGGCCATGCAGACCCTGGAAGACGCCATTCGCAAGATCGATGCCGAGACCCGGCAACTTCTGTCGGGCACCTTCGACACTGTCAATGGGCATTTCGGGCGCATGTTCCCTGAGTTGTTTGGCGGAGGTCAGGCCAAACTGATCGTCACTGGCGAAGAGATTCTGGATGCCGGCGTGCAGGTCATCGCCCAGCCTCCGGGCAAGAAGAACCAGACCATCCATTTGCTCTCCGGCGGCGAAAAAGCCTTGACCGCGATTGCGCTGGTCTTTGCGATTTTTCAGCTCAATCCGGCGCCGTTTTGCCTGCTGGACGAGGTCGATGCCCCTTTGGACGACGCCAACACCGAACGCTATGCCAAACTGGTGGCCAGCATGAGCCGGGAAACCCAATT
>CAYZPX010000252.1:0-3277 GCA_964480105.1 uncultured Burkholderiaceae bacterium
AGACCTTCATCAACACCCTGGCCCCCGGCGTGGTGCGCAAGCACCTGACGGTGGGTGCCACTTGGGCGCACTCGCCCCAGGGCGAGCTGTCGGTGTTCTTTGCCCACGCCTTTGGCGAGCGGGTGCAGGGCGCCAACTCCATCCCCAGTGGCATGCCCCCGGCCGGCTTTGGCGGCGGCAACAGCAACGTGAGCCTGCGCGAAAACATCTTCGGCATCGCCTACAGCTGGAAGCTGTAAGCCTCCCCCAAAAAGCATGGCCCCTTGCGGGGCCATTCAGCGTTCTGCTGCGCGGGGAATCAGTTCAAGTTCAGCTTGCCCAGGTTGAACAACCAGGTTTCCCCGCTGTTCTCGTCCACGCCATCGTTGTCATTGACCAGCAGCACCTCGCCATTGGCCATCACGGCCAGACCCTCGATCTTCTCCACGGTCAGGCCCTTGGTAGTGCGCAGGTCGGGCAGCACATCGCGCACCAGGGTCTTGCCCAGCGTGGCGCCGTCGGCCACGCCGTTCAGGTCGATGCGGTAGAGCTTCTTGATGCGGGCATCGGGGCCACCCTGGTTGTCACGCTCGACCACCAGAAAACGGTTGTTGCCCAAAGCCGTCAGGTCCGACAGACCGACCCAGCCCTTGTTGGGCGAAGTGACGGCGTCCAGCGGATAGAACATGAACTGCCAGGTCTTGGCGGCCAGGTCGTACACGCCGATGCGCGGATGGGTCTCGCCGGCCCAGGCGCGCTGGAAGGCCACGACCAGCTTGCCGTTGGACTCGGCAATGCCTTCAAAGCCAAAGCGCTGCTGCTTGGCGTTCACGGCGGCGGGCAACTGGACGATGTCCTCGATCGCGCCAGTGGCCGAGAGCTTGAAGACCAGGTTGGCCGACAAGACTGGGCGGGCGGCCTCGCCCACGGTGCCCGCACCCTCGGAGGCAATCCAGAAACCGCCGCTGGAAGCCAAGGCAATCCCTTCGGGGTCCAGGTTGACGCTGCCGTCGGCGTTCACCAGCGCGGGCAGGTCGGTGGCGTCGAAGGCGTTGGCGTCCTTCGCGGCAGGCAGCACCGCGGCCAGTGCAGCGATCTTGCCGTTCGGGTCGGTGATGCGGATCTCACGGCGCAGGCTGGCCGGCTTGACGCTGGTGTCGATCTCAAAAATCCGGTTGCCGCGGAAGAAGCTGTCGTCAATGCCGTACACGGTGGAGCCGGTGGGCGCGGCCACCAGGCCCGACAGGGCCGACCAGGGAATGGGCGTTCCGTCGGCGCGGTTGACCGATTGGATGGTCGGGTACGCCGCAGGGGCGCTTTGGTACTGGTAAATGTTGAGCGCGGAACGGATGGTGGGGCTGGTGGCACGGTCGTCGTTCTCGCTGGCAGCGATCAGCAGGTTGCGCGAAGGAATCGCCAGCACGCCTTCCGGGGCCAGCGCTGCGGGCAGCACCTGCTTGAAGACCGGCTGGTTCTTCTGGCCCATGTCATAGACCGCCACCACGCTGGAGCGCTCGGAGGCAACAAACAGGTAATCCGTGCCCTCATAGCGGCCAAAGGCCACGTTCTCGGGTTCGTTGCCCTTGGCGTCGGAACGCTTGTCGTTGGTGTGGCCGATGCGGGCCACCAGGTGCTCCATGCTGTTGCCGGCGTCGTAGGCCACCGTACCGTCGCTGTTGAAGAGGGTGAAGCCCCGGCTGCCGCCGTTGAAATCGCCTTCGTTGGCGGTGGCGAACTGGGTCTTGGAGAACCAGGTCACGCCATCAGGCTCGCGCAGGCGGTTGGCCTGGGTTTCCGTGAGGCTGACGAAGTTGGGACGCGGGGCGTCGGTCAGGTCCACCTGGTTCAAGGTCACCGCGCCGGCGCTGAAATGGCGCAGCACCTTGCCCGTGGGCAGGTCCACCAGTACGAGGTGGTTGTTTTCCTGCAGCGTGACCACGGCCACGTTGTCGTCGTTGATGGAGACATATTCGGGCTCGGCATCGTCCGGGTACAGGGTGGCCAGGCCCTTGAGGTCCACGACCCGAGTCTTCCAGGTGGTAGGGGCACCCACCGTGTCCACGATGGTCAGGTAGCCCGAAGGCGCCTGGGGCAGCGCGCCCTTGTTCAGGCCTTCGTCGCGCTCGTTTTCGATGACCACGGCCACGTATTTGCCGTCCTTGCTGCGCGCCACCGAGTCCGGCTGGCCACCGAGTTGGATTTCGGTCACTACGCTGCGCTTGGCGATGTCCACGACCACCAGCTTGCCCGAGGCGTTGATGAAGTTCTGCGAAGTGTTCACCGCCACCAGGGCATGGGCACCCAGCACGGTCACCGAGGTGGGCTCGCCGCCCATGGCCAGCCGGCCCAGCGGCTTGGGATTGGCAGGATCGACGATGTCCACGAAGCCGACCTCGCCCTTGAGGCTGTTGGTATAGACCAGGGTCATGCCGTCTTCACTGGCGGCCACGATCTCGGCGGCGGTCGGGGTGCTGTCCTCGCAGGAGGAACCGATCTGCGCGCACACGGCAAAGGTGGCCGTGCGGTTGAAGAACTTGCCGGGGTTGCTGACCGAGGGCAGATCGGCTGGATCGCCATCACCCCCACCGCAAGCTACCAAAAGCCCGGACAGGGCTGCCGTGGCCGCAAGGGCCAGTACCGATCGTTTCATGGAAGGTATCCGAAAAGATAAAAGCTCTGGAGCCTATGGACAGACCGTGACGTTTTTTTGACAGCGGGGTCGCCGTCCCTGGCATGGCCGGCACCGGCGCCCCACCAACGGGGTGCAAAACCGCAGTATTCTTTGCGCCCCTGGAGATGCCCATGAACGCCACCACCCCCACCGACCTGCTGCCGCAAGTGCAGCAACGCCCCATTCCTGCTGAACTGATCGAGGCCCTGCGCGCCCGCTTTGGCGCCCAGTTTTCCACTGCCCTGGCCGTGCGCGAGCAGCATGGCCGTGATGAATCCCCCTACACCACCGTGCCCCCGCCCGAGGCCGTGGTGTTCGCCGAAAGCACCCGCGACGTGCAGGACACCGTGCGCCTGGCCAGCGAGCACGCCGTGCCGGTGATTCCGTTTGGCGTGGGCAGCTCGCTCGAAGGCCATTTGCTGGCTGTGCAAGGCGGCATCAGCCTGGACGTGGGCCGCATGAACCAGGTGCTGTCCATCGATGCCGACGACCTGACCGTCACGGTGCAGGCCGGCGTCACGCGCAAGCAGCTGAACGAAGCCGTCAAGCACACCGGCTTGTTCTTCCCGATCGACCCCGGCGCCGACGCCACGCTGGGCGGCATGTGCGCCACCCGGGCCAGCGGCA
>CAYZPX010000253.1:0-3252 GCA_964480105.1 uncultured Burkholderiaceae bacterium
GGTGCTTTTCCTACTCGGGACATTTCAGTTACTCCTCAATGCCACGGGTTAGGCCACATAGCACAGCACTTCGCCACCGACACCGGTTGCGCGCGCCTTGCGATCGGTCATGACACCCTTGGGGGTTGTGACGATGGCCACACCCAAACCGTTCATGACCTGTGGAATCTCGTCGCGGCCTTTGTAGACACGCAAGCCAGGACGGCTCACGCGCTCAATGCGCTCGATCACGGGACGGCCAGCGTAATACTTCAGGGCAATTTCGAGTTCGGACTTGCCTGCTTCGGTCTTGATCTGGAATCCGTCGATGTAGCCTTCGTCCTTCAGGACCTGGGCAATCGCCACCTTCACTTTGGAAGAAGGCACCAGCACAGTGGCCTTGGAGACCATTTGTGCGTTGCGGATACGGGTCAGCAAGTCAGCGATGGGATCACTCATGCTCATGTTTCATCTCTCCTGACTGCTTACCAGCTGGCTTTGGTCACGCCGGGAATGTCACCCGCGAAAGCCATTTCACGGATCTTGGCGCGGCCCAGACCGAATTGACGGAAGGTGCCACGTGGACGACCAGTGATCTCGCAGCGGTTGCGCTGGCGAGTGGGGTTCGCATTGCGGGGCAGTTTCTGCAAGCCCAGACGGGCTGCTTCACGCTCTTCTTCGGTACGCTTGGCGTCGCCAGCGATGGCCTTGAGTTCTGCATACTTTGCAGCGTACTTGGCCACCAGTTTTTCGCGCTTCAGTTCGCGCTGGATCAAAGCTACTTTAGCCACACGCCACCTCAGTTCTTGAACGGGAAACGGAAGCCAGCCAGCAGGGCCTTGGCTTCTTCGTCGGTCTTGGCCGTTGTCGTGATGCTGATGTTCAGACCACGCAGAGCATCCACCTTGTCGTATTCGATTTCGGGGAAGATGATCTGTTCTTTGACGCCGATGTTGTAGTTGCCACGGCCATCGAAGGCGCGGCCAGAAATACCACGGAAGTCACGCACGCGGGGCAAGGCCACGGTAACAAAACGGTCCAGGAATTCGTACATCTGCACGCCACGCAGGGTCACCATGCAGCCAATGGCCTGGCCTTCGCGGATCTTGAAACCGGCGATGGCTTTCTTGGCCTTGGTCACAACGGGCTTCTGGCCTGCGATCTTGGTCAGGTCCGCCACGGCGTTGTCCATGACCTTCTTGTCTGCCACTGCTTCGCTCACACCCATGTTCAGGGTGATCTTGGTCAGGCGTGGCACCTCCATGGGAGAGGTGTAACCGAACTGCTTGGCGAGTTCGGGGGCGATTTTGTTGCGGTAGATTTGTTGGAATCGTGCCATTTTGAACCTTTAGGCCGCTTTGATTTCCGCGCCGCTGGACTTGTACACGCGCACACGCGAGCCGTCTGCCTGCACCTTGATGCCAACGCGATCAGCCTTGCCAGTTGCCGCATTGAAGATGGCAACGTTGGACTGATGGATGGGCATGGACTTTTCCACGATGCCGCCGGTGGTGCCCTTCATGGGGTTCGGCTTGACGTGCTTCTTGACCAGGTTGATCCCCTCGATCACGAGGTGGGAATCGTCTTTACGCAGCGTAACCGTGCCGCGCTTGCCTTTGTCGCGCCCGGTCAGCACGATGACTTCGTCGCCTTTGCGAATCTTGTTCATGGTGCGTCCTTAGAGAACTTCGGGAGCCAGGGACACGATCTTCATGAACTTTTCGGTACGCAGTTCACGCGTCACGGGGCCGAAGATGCGGGTGCCGATGGGCTCCAGCTTGGAATTGAGCAACACAGCTGCGTTGCCGTCGAATTTAACGAGCGAACCGTCACCACGGCGAATGCCTTTCGCCGTACGAACCACCACCGCGCTGTAAACCTCGCCTTTTTTGACGCGACCACGCGGAGCTGCTTCTTTCACGCTCACCTTGATGATGTCACCAACGCTGGCATAACGACGCTTCGATCCACCCAGCACCTTGATGCAAAGGACGGACTTGGCGCCGGTGTTGTCGGCAACCTCTAACCGAGATTCTGTTTGGATCATTTCTTTATTCCCAACTTGCACCAGATGATCAACAGCCCCAGAGTCCTTCTCAAGGGCTGAAACCAGCCAGTCAGTCTTGGGCCCGTTGTCCGCGCCGCAAACCATTTGCAGCGCTTCGCTCTGGGCAGATACCCTGCACTAAATGCAGAGCCAATGATTATCGCCAAAGACGCACCGGGGGTCAAGCGTTTCGGGCGTCGCAAATACACCACAACGCACAAAGGCCCCACCCCAGCGAATGCAGGCGAGGCAGCTCAGGGCGTCGCAGAACGGGGGGCGCCCAGCCAGCGTTCCACCAGACGCACCCAGTAAGTCGCCCCCAGGGGAATCAGGGCGTCGTTGAAGTCGTAACTGGGGTTATGCAGGGTGCAGGGGCCACCGCCATGGCCCAGGCTGCGGTGGTCGCCATCGCCATTGGCGATGAAGGCGTACGCCCCGGGCTTGGCCTGGAGCATGTAGGCAAAGTCCTCGGCGCCCATGGTGGGCTCCTGGTCCACCACATTGGCATCACCAACGACCTCAACCATGACAGCGCGGGCAAAGGCAGCCTCGGCAGGGCTGTTGATCGTCGGCGGGTAATTGCGCTCGAATTCGAAGGTGCAGCTGGCGCCATGAGCGGCACAGGTGTGCTCAGCCACCTGGCGCATCCGGGCCTCGACCATGTCCAGCACGTCCAGCGTGAAGGTGCGCACCGTGCCCTGAATCTCGCAGTGGTCGGGCACCACGTTGGTGGCTTCGCCGGCATGAATCATGGTGACCGAAATCACGCCGGCATCCACTGGTTTCTTGTTGCGGCTGACGATGGTCTGGAAGGCCTGCACCATCTGGCAGGCAATCGGCACCGGGTCGATGGTGGTGTGAGGCAGCGCGGCATGGCCGCCCTTGCCGTGGATGACGATCCTGAATTCGTTGCTGGACGCCATGACGGGCCCGGGGCTGACCGCGAACTGGCCTTGGACCATGCCAGGCCAGTTGTGGATGCCGAACACGGCTTCCATCGGGAAGCGCTCGAACAGGCCGTCCTTCATCATTTCGCGGGCGCCACCACCGCCCTCCTCCGCCGGCTGGAAGATCAGATAGGCCGTGCCGTCAAAGTTCCGGTGCTGGGCCAGATGTTGGGCCGCTGCCAGCAGCATGGCGGTGTGACCGTCGTGGCCACAGGCGTGCATCTTGCCGGGGAAGCGGCTGGCGTGGGCAAAGGTGTTGGTCTCGGTCATGGGCAGCGC
>CAYZPX010000254.1:0-3207 GCA_964480105.1 uncultured Burkholderiaceae bacterium
TTCTGAAGGTCGATGGCTCCACCGCCAACCTGCTGGTGGCCGCTTCGCTGATCATTGGCACCCCCTTCTTCGTGATCTTCGGTAGCCTGTCCGACAAGATTGGTCGCAAGCCCATCATCCTGGCCGGCATGCTGCTGGCGGCACTCACTTACTTCCCGCTGTTCGAGGCGCTGACCAAGGCTGCCAACCCCGACCTGGCCGCCGCCCAGGCCAAGAACAAGATTGTGGTGACCGCTGCTGCGGGCGACTGCTCCTTCCAGGGCAACCCCGTGGCGCGTGAAATCGACTTCTACAAGTCGTGTGACATCGCCAAGCGCTTCCTGGCCCAGAACTCGGTCAGCTACGACAACGCCGTGGGCGCTGCCGGTCCCGCCACCATCCAGATTGGCGACAAGACCATCACCGCACCCGCGGCGAAGGTCGTGAACAGCAAGTTCGACGAGGACAGCACCAAGGCCATCGCCGCCTTCAAGAAGGAAGTGACCGATGCCCTGCGGGCTGGCGGCTACCCTGCCAAGGCTGACCCCGCCAAGGTGGACAAGCTGACCATCGTGCTGATCCTGTCGGTGCTGGTGATCTACGTGACCATGGTCTATGGCCCCATCGCCGCCATGCTGGTGGAGATGTTCCCGACCCGCATCCGCTACACCTCCATGTCGCTGCCCTACCACATCGGCAACGGCTGGTTCGGTGGCCTGATGCCCACGATCGCCTTCGCGATGGTGGCCCAGAACGGCAACATGTACTACGGCCTCTGGTACCCGATCATCATTGCGGCCGTGACCTTCGTGATTGGTCTGCTGTTCGTGCGTGAAACCAAGGACGTGGACATCTACGCCGACGACTGATGCCCGCTTTGGCCCCCTCCTTGGTGGAGTGGGGCCGGGCTTGCCGGGGTCCCTTGCCTCGGCACTCTTGCAAGGGCCTTGTGCCTGCAGGGTCCTTGCCAGAGTGTGTGTTTTATTTCTTGAGGAGAGAACCGATGTGGAAAATTGTGGTGGCTTTCATTGCCTTTGCGGCGTTGTCCCTGTTCGTGATCATGAAGGGCGGTGACAGCATCGACATGAGTGGCGAGAAACACGGCACCGAGACCACCCATTCGGAACCCGCCCCGGCCGCTGCGCCTGCGGAGGCGCCCGCCGCTGCACCCGCCCCGGCTGCAGCCCCTGCGACCGAGGCCCCCGCCAAATAAGCCTGGCGCCTGACCGCTTCGACCGCCCAGCCCTTTCGGGGGCTGGGCTTTTTTCATGGGCGCCTGGGCAATGGCGCAGGGCATTGCGGGGGCATGGGCTGGCGGCAAGACCCAGCGGGCAGGCCACTCCTAGAATCTTTGCTCCCTTGACTGCCGACCCTTCCCCATGACCGACGGCCTGATCCGCATCCGTGGCGCCCGCCAGCACAACCTGAAGAACCTTGACCTCGACCTGCGCACCGGCGAGCTCACGGTGGTGACCGGGCCCAGCGGCTCGGGCAAGTCCAGCCTGGTGTTCGACACCCTGTATGCCGAGGGCCAGCGCCGCTATGTGGAGACCTTCAGCGCCTACGCCCGCCAGTTCCTGGACCGCATGGACAAGCCCGCGGTGGACAAGGTGGAGGGGGTGCCCCCGGCGATTGCCATTGACCAGACCAACCCGGTGCGCAGCTCGCGCTCCACCGTGGGCACGATGACCGAGCTGAACGACCACCTCAAGCTCCTGTTTGCCCGTGCTGGCCAGTTGTTTGACCGACAGACCGCGCAGCCGGTGCGCCACGACAGCCCCGAGTCGATTTACGCCGAGCTGAAGCAGCGCTGCCATGAGCACGATCCACGCATCGTGCTGACCTTCCCGGTGGAGCTGCCGGCCGACACGGCCCCCGAACAAATCGAACAGTGGCTGTCTGCCAGCGGCTACACCAAGGTCCAGGCCGAGCGCGAAGTGGCCACACCCACGGGGCCCAGGAAGCGCCTGGACGTGGTGGCCGACCGCTTTCGCCTGGGCAAGGTGGAGAAGGCCCGCGCCATCGAGGCCATCGAGGTAGCCCTCAAGCGCGGTGGCGGCCGGCTTACGGTCTATCGCCTGGGCGAGGAAGGGCAGGACGACATCCTCTGGCGTTTTTCCACGGGCCTGCATTGCCCGGACAGCGACCTGCGCTATGCCGAGCCCATCCCGTCGATGTTCTCGTTCAACTCCGCCGTGGGCGCTTGCGAGACCTGTCGCGGCTTTGGCCGGGTGATTGGCGTGGACTGGGGCCTGGTCGTCCCCAACGACAAGCTGACCTTGCGCACTGGCGCGATCAAGCCCATCCAGACCCCCGCCTGGCAGGAGGCCCAGGACGACCTGATGCGCCACGCCGAGGCCGAGGGCATCCCGCGCGACACGCCCTGGCACCGCCTGACCGAGGCGCAACAGCGCTGGGTGATTGACGGCTCGCCGCTGTGGAAGGGGAAGTGGAACCAGCAGTGGTACGGCATCCAGCGCTTTTTCGATTACCTGGAGAGCAAGGCCTACAAGATGCACATCCGGGTGCTGCTGTCCAAGTACCGCAGCTATACCGAATGCGGCACCTGCGGCGGCGCCCGGCTCAAAACTGAGAGCCTCTTGTGGCGCATCGGCAGCAAGGAAGACGCTGATGCGGTCCTGGCGCCGGAAAAGCGCTTTATGCCCAAGGGCGTGGACTGGTCGCGGGAACAGCTGGAAGCGCTGCCGGGCTTGTCGCTGCACGACTTGATGCTGTTGCCGCTGTCGCGGCTGCGGACGTTTTTTGATCGCTTGCAGGCGCCTGCTCCCATGGCGGGGGCCGCACCTGGGGGCATGGACAGTTCCTCATACTGCGAGCAGAAATCGTCACTGCCCACGCCCCCAGGCGCGGCGGGGGCGTCCAACGAAGAGGAGAGATCGGTCCATTTAAGCCCCGATGCCGGGGGAGCCGGTGCGCCGGGCGACGATTTCTGCTCGCAGCATGAGGAGTCCGGCGTGCCGGCTTCCACGGCATCCCCCGCAGGAAGCACGAAAAACGACGCCGAGCAAAAAACTTTAGGCCTGCTGTTCGAAGAAATCGGCACCCGCCTCAAATACCTGTGCGACGTGGGCATTGGCTACCTCACGCTGGACCGGCAAAGCCGCACCCTGTCGGGCGGCGAGGTGCAGCGCATCAACCTGACGACCGCTTTAGGCACCTCGCTGGTCAACACCCTGTTCGTGCTGGACGAGCCCTCCATCGGCCTGC
>CAYZPX010000255.1:0-3205 GCA_964480105.1 uncultured Burkholderiaceae bacterium
CGTCGTCGTACTCGAACATCGGGAAGTCCACCACCCACATCGGGGCCCAGCGGTCTTCGAACAGGCCATTTTTCTTACCAAATTCGCTGTGGCCAATCTTCAGGCGCAGCGCACCAATGGCGTCGTTGACGACCTTTTCCTTGTCGGCGCCGAAGAACAGCAGGTCGCCGTTCTGGGCACCGGAGCGCTTGAGGACTTCGGCCAGGGCAGCGTCGTGGATGTTCTTGACGATGGGCGACTGCAGACCATCACGACCTTTGGCCAGGTCATTGACGCGGATGTAGGCCAGGCCCTTGGCGCCGTAGATCTTGACGAACTCGGTGTAGGTGTCGATCTCGCCACGGCTGATGCCGCCGTTTTCCTGGGAGCCACCGGGCACGCGCAGGGCCACCACGCGGCCGCCCTTCATGTTGGCAGCGCCGGAGAAGACCTTGAAATCCACGTCCTTCATCACATCGGTCAGCTCGGTGAATTCGAGCTTCACGCGCAGGTCGGGCTTGTCAGAGCCAAAGCGGTGCATGGCTTCGGCATAGGCCATGATCGGGAAGTCGCCCAGGTCCACGCCCAGCTGGGTCTTGAACACGTCGGTGATCATGCCCTGGAAGATGGAACGGATGTCTTCCTCGCCCAGGAAGGAGGTTTCGATGTCGATCTGGGTGAATTCGGGCTGGCGGTCGGCGCGCAAGTCTTCATCGCGGAAGCACTTGGTGATCTGGTAGTAGCGGTCGTAGCCGGCCACCATCAAGAGCTGCTTGAAGAGCTGGGGCGACTGGGGCAGCGCGAAAAACTGACCATCGTGCACGCGGCTGGGCACCAGGTAGTCACGTGCGCCTTCGGGCGTGGACTTGGTGAGCATCGGTGTCTCGATGTCGATGAAACCGTTGGCATCCAGAAAATTGCGCACCTGCATCGCCACCTTGTAGCGCAGCATCAGGTTGCGCTGCATGTAAGGGCGGCGCAGGTCCAGCACACGGTGGGTCAGGCGGGTGGTCTCCGAGAGGTTGTCCTCGTCGATTTGGAACGGAGGCGTGACCGACGCGTTGAGCACGTTCAGTTCGTGGCACAGCACTTCGATCTGGCCGCTTTGGAGCTTGTCGTTGGTGGTGCCGGCGGGACGGGCGCGGACCACGCCCTTGACCTGCACGCAGAACTCGTTGCGCACGTCCTCGGCCACCTTGAACATTTCGGGGCGGTCCGGATCACAGACGACCTGGACATAGCCTTCGCGGTCCCGCAGATCGATGAAGATCACGCCACCGTGATCGCGGCGACGGTTGACCCAGCCCGACAGGGTCACGGTTTGGCCCAGAAGGGCTTCGGTCACAAGACCGCAGTAGTGGGAGCGCATGGCCATGGTTGGATTTCCGGCGCCTCAGGGGCGCGACTAGGGTTGGTTTTTATTTGGAGGTGTCGAGGTTCAGGGGCGGCGGTGCCACCACCCCCATCGACACGATGTATTTGAGCGCCACATCGATACTCATTTCGAGTTCGATGCATTCACTCTTGCGCACCATCACAAAGTAACCGCCGGTGGGGTTGGGCGTGGTGGGCACATAGACGCTGACGTACTCGTCCCGCAGGTAGGCCGCCACCTCACCGCTGGGCGAGCCGGTGATGAAGCCCACGGTCCAGACCCCCTCGCGGGGCCATTGCACGAGCACTGCAGTGCGAAAGGCGTTGCCGCTCTCGGAGAACAGGGTGTCCGAGACCTGCTTGACGCTGGAATAGATGGAGCGCACGACCGGGATGCGGTGCACCACGGCATCGCCCCATTGCACGATTTTTCGGCCAGCGAAGTTGCTGGTCGCAGCGCCGACGGTGAGCAGGATCAGCAGCGTGAGGACCACACCGAAGCCCGGCACATGCATGCCCAGCAGGGTGTCGGGGTGCCAGTTTTCCGGCAGGATGGCCAGGGTCTGGTCCAGGGTGCCGACGATCCAATTGAGCACCCAGGCGGTGATGACGCCCGGAACGATCACCAGCAACCCAGTGAAGAGCCATTTGCGCAGTGCAGACATCCAGCGCCTCAGGCCTTGGGGGCCGAACTGGCTGCGGGGGCCGCAGGTGCTGCGCTAGCAGCTTCTGTTTTAGGAGCAGATTCGCTGCTGGCAGTCTTGGCTTCGGTGGCAGGGGCAGAAGTGCCGCTGTTGCCACCGCTGCCGCCCCGAAAGTCGGTCACGTACCAGCCGGAGCCCTTGAGCTGAAAACCGGCGGCGGTCACCTGCTTGGAGAAGGTCTCCGCACCGCAGGCGGGGCAGGTGGTCAGCGGCGCATCGGACATTTTTTGCAGCACATCCTTGGCGTGGCCACAGGTGCCGCATCGGTAGGCGTAAATAGGCATGTGTTCAGGAGGTCAGGAAAGTGCAAAGCCCGCAATTATAGGCGGGGGGCCTTTTCTCAAGGCCTTGCGCTCGCCTGCACCCGCCGCCTTATTCCACCCCGGCCAGCCAGTGATGGCTGGCATGGCGGTTGCGAATCGCTTGGGGGCCGAGCGAACCACCGACCATGCCAACCACGGCGGCCAGCACCCCCGCCAGCTGGGCTGGAAAGACAGCCCCCGCAGGTGTCAGCAGGAACATCAGCCAGGCCAGTAGCCCCAGGCTGATCGCAAACAGCGCCCCCTGCGTGGTGGCGCGCCGCCAGTACAAGCCTGCAACCAATGGCACAAAGCCCCCCACCAAGGTCACCTGGTAAGCGCCCGACACCATCTCGTAAATCGAGGTGCCCTGCATCCAGATCGCGTAGGCCAGCACCAGCGCGCTGAACACCAGCACCGTGATCCGCATGGTCAGCAGTTCCTCGCGGTCGCTGCGGTGAGGACGAAACTGGCGCCAGATGTTCTCGGCAAAGGTCACGCTGGGCGCCAACAGGGTGGCCGAGGCACAGGATTTGATGGCCGACAGCAGCGCGCCAAAAAACAGCACCTGCATCACAAACGGCATGTGCTCCAGCACCAGGGTGGGCAGCACTTTTTGCGGGTCGTCGGCCAGCAAGGCCTGCGCCTGCTCCGGCATGATGATCAGCGCACTGACCACCAGAAACATGGGCACAAAGGCGAACAGGATGTAGCAGACGCCGCCAATGATGGGCCCCCAGGTGGCGGCGCGCAGGTCCCGGGCGGACATCACACGCTGAAACACGTCCTGCTGCGGGATGGAGCCCAGCATCATGGTGATCGCGGCGGCGATGAAGAAAACGATGTCGT
>CAYZPX010000256.1:0-3175 GCA_964480105.1 uncultured Burkholderiaceae bacterium
CCGACAAGGTGGACCAGCTGATCGTCGGTGGCGGTATTGCCAACACCTTCATGCTCGCCGCCGGCTTGCCCATCGGCAAGAGCCTGGCCGAGCCTGACCTGGTGGACCAGGCCAAGGCGGTGATGGCCGCGATGAAGGCCCGTGGTGCCGAAGTGCCAGTCCCCACCGATGTGGTCACTGCAAAGACCTTTGCCGCCGATGCCCCCGCCACGATCAAGGCGGCCCAGGACGTGGCCGAGGACGACCTGATCCTGGACATTGGCCCCGAAACCGCTGCGCGCCTGGCACAGCAGCTCAAGGCCGCCGGTACCATCGTGTGGAATGGCCCGGTGGGCGTGTTCGAGTTCGCCGCTTTCGAGCAGGGCACCCGCACCATCGCCCAGGCGATTGCCGAATCCCCCGCGTTCAGCATTGCTGGCGGTGGCGACACCCTGGCGGCCATTGCCAAGTACGGTATTGAAGCCCAGGTGGGCTACATCTCTACCGGCGGCGGTGCTTTCCTGGAGGTGCTGGAAGGCAAGACCTTGCCCGCCTTCGAGATCCTGCAAGCCCGCGCAGCGGCCTGAAGGTGAACCCGCTGCGTTGTGGGCTGCCAAAGCTTGACCGCTCGGTGGACAAAAACAACGGTCTGTCGTGCCGGACCCACTTGCAGCGCGGTTTTGCTTGTCAGCGCTCCGTCGAATGTCCAGAATGCTTTGCCATGGCGTCTTGTCTGCCCGATGGGCGTGAACGCCCATCGTTCTAAGGAGGAAACATGTCCATTTCTCACGCAATCCGCTGGGCCTTGCTGGCGGGCGCCGTGTCTGCTTTGGCCGGTTGTGCCAACCGCGCACCCATTCCAGTGGCGGAAAACTTTGAGTTGACCAGCCAGCCAAAGGTGCGCTCTGCTGGCCATTGGGACTTGGTCTCCGAAGATGTGGCGGCCCAGACCCTGAACGCTCTGGACAAGGCGGGCGTTGCCCCTGGCACACAGATGCACGTGGTGTTGCCCGGCAATCCCACACCGTTCGAGCAGGGTTTCCGCGACTTCCTGATCACCAAGCTCGTACAGGGCGGTGCCGTAGTGCAGCAGCACCCCGGTGCACCGCTGGAAGTCAGCTACCACGCCCAGGTTGTTCGTCACAACAGCGAGCGCCCGCACTTCATTCCTGGCCGTTTCACCATGCTGGCCACCGGCTTGCTTGCTGCCTACGGCCTGCGACACGAGCATGTGGACGCCAAGATTGCTGCGGGCCTGGGTTTGAGCGTGGCCAGTGACTACGCGGCCAGCGTCTATTCGGGTGGCCCTACCAACACCGAGATGATCTTGACGACCACCGTGACCCGTGCGGGCCAGTACCTGGCGCGCAAGACCGATGTCTACTACCTGGAGAACGCAGACACGCCCCTGTTTCTTCGCCCTGCCTACCGCAATGTTCACATGAAAGTGGTGACGCAATGAAAGTGGCTGTCCTTTTCACCGCCTTGGCCAGTGCCCTTGTCGCTGGCTGTGCCAACAATGCGGCGCCGGTGCGCACTGAGCCCACGTACCAAGAAGCTTCTGCCAGTCCGTTTCTGGGGCACAACCGCGACGCCATCACCAAGCTGGTGGCTGGTTTCGACCTGCAGGCCCTGGGCGACAGTCCTGTACTGGTTGCCACGGTCGTGAACGTCAACGATCTGAGCCGTTCCGCTCCTTTGGGTCGTACCCTCTCGGAGCAGTACGCGTCTCTGATGGCCCTGCAGGGCTTCAATGTCAAGGAAGTGAAGTTGCGTGGTGACCTGTTCGTGAAGGAAGGTGCTGGCGAACTGCTCCTGTCCCGCGAAGTCAAGGACATTGCCCGTAACCACAATGCATCCTTGGTGCTGGTCGGCACATACTCTCCTGCTGCCAATTACACCTATGTCAGTCTGAAGCTGGTGCGCACTGAAGACAGCCGCATCGTTCGGGGGCACGACTACGCGCTTCCCAACGACCGGGATGTCCAGCGGTTGCTTGTGGTTCCCCGCTGACGCGATTCCCCTTGCATTGGTTTGGGCTGCTTGTCCGCCCTTGATCCGCACAATTCCCAAGGCCGTCTTTTGACGGCTTTTGTTTCGTGTGCGCTTGCTTTGCTGGCGCTGAGATCTTGCAGCTGCCCCCGTCCTAAAATCAGTGTATGAACTTTCTCGACATGTTGCGCCAGGCCACGGCGCGCAATCATTCCTTCCTTTGCGTCGGGCTGGATCCAGAGCCTTCCCGCTTTCCCGGTGAATGGCGGGGTCGGTCCGACAAGATCTACGATTTTTGCGCCGCCATCGTGGACGCGACTGCGGACTTGGTCTGCGCATTCAAGCCGCAGATCGCATACTTTGCCGCACACCGGGCAGAAGACCAGCTGGAGCGGTTGATGCAGCACATCCGGAGCCACGCCCCTGATATCCCTGTCATCCTTGATGCCAAGCGTGGCGACATTGGGTCCACGGCAGAGCAATATGCCAAAGAGGCCTTCGAGCGCTACGGCGCGGATGCTGTGACCCTGTCCCCTTTCATGGGCTTTGATTCGGTCGCGCCCTACCTGGCCTATCCCGACAAAGGGGCATTTTTGCTCTGTCGCACTTCCAATCCTGGAGGGGACGATTTACAGAACCAGCGCCTTGCAAGTCTCGAAGGAGAGCCCCTCCTGTATGAGCACATTGCGCGGCTGGTTCAGGGGCCTTGGAATCGCAACGGCCAGTTGGGCCTGGTGGTTGGTGCCACCTATCCCCAGGAAATTGAGAAAGTCCGCGCTCTGGCACCGAACGTCCCCTTGCTCATTCCTGGTGTTGGTGCACAGGGGGGAGACGCTGTTGCTACAGTCAAGGCAGGACTGCGCCCCGACGGAATGATCGTGGTCAACTCTTCCCGTGCGATCTTGTACGCTTCGTCACAGCCCGATTTTGCCGAGGCTGCCAGGGCTGAGGCCCAGCGCACCCGCATGGTTCTTCAGTCAGCTGCGGTGTGATTTGTCAAGGCGGCGATGAAAGGCGGACCAACCTTCGTGCTGCCACGAGAATTTTTCTGGTTTTTCTGGATTTCCAGCAAATCGCTGTTATAGTTGAGGGCTTCGCTGCACGGCGGCTGGTTGATCCAGGTGGTTGATTGGTGTTGGTTGTGCGGTGGTCTTGAAGAAATTTTCGCTGATTTGGTTTTTGACTGAAAAAGCGGTGTAGAATT
>CAYZPX010000257.1:0-3172 GCA_964480105.1 uncultured Burkholderiaceae bacterium
TGCGCGCCCTGCGTGACCGTGGCTTCAAAGGCCAGTTCTACCAAACCCATGGCGTCGCCAACAACGACTTTCTGCGTGTCTCCGGCACTGCGGACGAAGGCGTGATCCTGCCCTCCGGCGCGATGCTGGTGGCCGAGCAACTGCCCGACAGCCATCCCAGCAAGAAGGTCGGCCTGGAGTATCTGAAGGCCTACGAAGGCAAGCACGGCGCCGGCTCGCGCAGTCCCTTTGCCGCCTACGCCTACGACGCCTACCTGGTGCTGGACAAGGCCGCGGCCACCGCCAGCAAAAAGGCCAAGCCCGGCACCGCCGAGTTCCGCAGCGCACTGCGCGATGCCATCGAGCAGACCAGCAAGCTAGCGGTGACCCATGGCGTCGTGACCATGAGCCCCACGGACCACTCCGGCTTCGGCAACGACGGCCGCGTGCTGGTGACCATCGAAAAGAACAGCTGGAAGCTGCTGAAGTAATCCCAACCCTGTATCCGACCCTGCGGGACGACCACCATGAGCTCTTCGTTTTTCTCCAACCCTGCCATGCTGGCTGTGCCCGCCGTGGTCAAGGAAGACCTGCCTGGCGGCGGCTTCGTGCTGCGCTCGCCCGAGCCCCTGGGCGAGGTCACCCGCTGCGTCGGTGACTGGCTGGAGCACTGGGCCCAGGCCACGCCCAACGCCCTGTTCCTGGCCGAGCGCAACGCCGAAGGCGAGTGGGTCAAGCTGACCTACGCCGAGTTCCGCGCCCAGATCGGCGCCATCGCACAGGGCCTGCTGGACCTGGGCCTGGCGGAGAACGCGACGGTGGTCTGCCTGTCGGACAACAGCCTGGACCAGGCGCTGCTGATGTTTGCCACCATGCACATCGGCCGCCCGTTCACGGCCATCACCAGCGCGTATTCGCGCTTGGCCAAGGAATACAGCAAGATTTCCGGCATCCTGCACGAGCTGCAGCCCGGCGTGATCTACGCGGCCGACGGCGCGGTGTATGGCCCGGCCATCCGTGCGGCGGGCATTGCCTGCCCGATCGTGCTCAGCCACAACGCTTACAGCGTGGCCACCGCCACGACGTTTGCGCAGCTGACCCGCGCCAAGGAAACCCCTGCAGTGATGGAGGCCTTTGCCCGCATCACGCCCGACACGCATGCCAAGTACCTGCTGACCTCGGGCTCGACCGGCAAGCCCAAGGTGGCGGTCAACACCCACCGCATGCTGTGCGCCAACCAGCAACAGATTCGCCAGACCTGGACCTTCCTGCGCGAAGAAAAGCCGGTGATCGTCTCCTGGCTGCCCTGGAGCCACACCTTCGGCTCCAACCACAACCTGAACATGGCGCTGGCCAACGGCGGCAGCTTCTACATCGACGAGGGCCGCCCGGTGCCTGGTCTGATGGAAAAGTCGGTGCGCAACCTGCGCGAAGTCCAGCCCAACCTGTACTTCAACGTGCCCAAGGGCTTTGATGCGCTGATTGCCTTCCTGGAAGAAGACGTCACCTTTGCCCGCGACTTCTTTGGCCGCATCCGGGGCGTGTTCTACGCCGCCGCCGCCTTGCCCCAGGCCACCTGGGACCGCCTGGAGCGCAGCGCCCAAAGCGTGCTGGGCGAGAGCGTCTGGTTCACTGCCGCCTGGGGTGCCACCGAGACCTCGCCGCTGATCACCAATGTGCACTGGAAGCTCGATGGCCCCGGCTGTATCGGCCTGCCCGTGCCCGGCACCGAACTCAAGTTCCTGCCCAACAACGGCAAGCTGGAAATGCGCGTCAAGGGCCCACAGATCTTCACCGAGTACCTGCACAACCCCGAGCAGACCGCCAAGTCCTTCGACGAGGAAGGCTATTACCTGATCGGCGATGCCGGCCTGCTGGTCGATCCCGAGCGGCCCGAGAAGGGCGTGCTGTTCAATGGCCGCGTGGCCGAGGACTTCAAGCTCACCACCGGCACCTGGGTCTCCGTGGGCACGCTGCGCGTCAAGGCCGTCACCGCGCTGTCGCCCTGGGCGCAGGACGTGGTCGTCACCGGTCACGACCGCGACGAAGTGGGCCTCTTGGTCTTCCCCAGCCCGGCGGGCAAGGAACTGCCACCCGAGGTGCTGGCCCAGCGCATCCAGCAAGGCCTGCAAAAGCTCAAGGCCGAAGGCGGGGGCTCGTCGCAGAGCGCCAGCCGTGCCCTGGTGCTGGACGACATGCCCAGCATGGACGCCGGCGAGATCACCGACAAGGGCTACATCAACCAGCGCGCCGTGCTGACCCGCCGTGCCGACAAGGTGCAGCTGCTGCACACCAAGCCGCGCCCGGAATCTGTGATCGTCTGCGGCTGAGCGCGTCGCGCGCCGTTTCTTGTTCGCGGGCCGGCCCCTGGGGGCCGGTGGCCCGCGATTTTTTTGAGAGTTCTTTCCGTATGACCCCTTACTCCGCGAAAGGGCTGGTCTGACCATGTCCGAGGTGTTTCAGATTCGCCTGGCGCCGCACGGCGGCCAATTTGCCTGCAGCGCAGAACAGACCCTGCTGGACGCGGCCGTGGCCGCCGGCTACTGGTTGCCCCACAGCTGCCGCGCCGGTACCTGCAACAGCTGCCATCTGGCGCTGGTGTCGGGTGACGTGGCCCATGCGCCCCTGCCCGAGGGCGCCGACCCGGTGCCCGCCGGCCAGTGCCGCACCTGCCAGGCCCGCCCCCAGGGCGACCTGGTGCTGGAGGCGCCCACCGTGCCCCGCGAGCCGGGCCAGCGCGTGGTGACCGCCGGCGCACGCGTGCTGTCGGTCGAGAAGCCTTCCGCTGACGTCGCTGTGGTGCGCCTGCAGGTGCCTGCCGCCTCGGGCTTTCGCTTCCAGGCCGGCCAGTACGTGGACGTGCTGATGAAGGACGGCGCCCGCCGCAGCTACAGCCTGGCCAATCCGCCCAACGAGGAGGGCCTGATGGAATGGCATGTGCGCCGCATGGAAGGCGGACGCTTTTCCACCCACGCCTACGACAAGCTCAAGGCCCGCGACCTGTTGCGCGTGGAGGGGCCTTACGGCACCTTCGTGTTGCACGAAGGCGATGCGCCCATCGTGTTGCTGGCCTCCGGCACGGGCTATGCGCCGATTGCCGCGCTGCTGCAAACCCATGGCGCCGCCATCGCCGTGCGCGGTGCGGTGCTGTACTGGGGCGGCCGCCAGTGGAGCGACCTGTATGCCGTGCCGT
>CAYZPX010000258.1:0-3119 GCA_964480105.1 uncultured Burkholderiaceae bacterium
GTCGGGGAAGTAGCGGTAGTCGGCCGCGTCTTCCTTGGTGCGCATGGCGCGGGTCTCGCCCGTGTCGGGGTCGAACAGCACGGTGGCCTGCTGGATGGCGTGGCCGTCTTCAATCTGCTCGATTTGCCAGCGGATTTCGTAGTCGATGGCAATTTGCATGTTCCTGAACGAGTTCAGGTTCTTGATTTCGCGCCGCGTGCCCAGCGGCTGGCCCGGCTTGCGCACCGAGACGTTGGCGTCGCAGCGAAACGACCCCTCTTGCATGTTGCCGTCGCAAATGCCGATCCAGGTGACGATCTGGTGCAGCGCCTTGGCGTAGGCCACGGCTTCTTCGCTGGAGCGGATGTCGGGCTCGGTGACGATTTCCAGCAGCGGCGTGCCCGCGCGGTTCAGGTCGATGCCGCTCATGCCGTGGAATTCGTCGTGCAGGCTTTTGCCCGCGTCTTCTTCCAGGTGGGCGCGCACCAGGCGCACGGTTTTCTTCTCGTCGCCCAGGTAGAACGACACTTCGCCGCCTTGCACTACCGGAATTTCAAACTGGCTGATCTGGTAGCCCTTGGGCAGGTCGGGGTAGAAGTAGTTTTTGCGCGCAAAGATGCTTTCGGGCGCAATGTGTGAGCCCAGCGCCAGGCCGAGCTTGATGGCGCAGGCCACGGCCTCGCGGTTCATCACCGGCAGCGCGCCGGGCAGGGCCAGATCGACGGCGCAGGCCTGGGTGTTGGGCTCGGCGCCAAAGGCGGTGCTGGCGCGGCTGAAAATTTTGCTCTTCGTGGCGAGCTGGGCGTGTGTTTCAAAGCCGATGACGACTTCGTAGCCCTGGATGAGGGATGGAGTGCTCATGGATGCAAATGTTGTAGCTGGGCCTTGTCCAGAATGTTGTGGGTCAGCGTTTGAAAATCGGTGTAGGCCGTACGCACCGTGGTGATTTGGGAGCCGCTGACACCGTCCGCGCTTTTGAGGAGAAACATGGGTTTGCGTGCTTCCTGGCTGATGGGCACGATGCTTTTGTAGTGCCGCAGCAGTGCTAGGCAGTAGGGGTCGTTTTCTACCTCCGGAACGGCGTGCGGATTTTCATTTAGTACGTATGTTCGGTAATCCTTGGGGATGCGGTCGATCCATTGGCGGTAAGCCCTGACGGGACGGTACAGCCGCTCTTGGTGTTGCATGGCTACATAGCCCAGCATGTTCATGTCGCCGACGGGCAGTGCATAGTCGGAAAAGGGTTTGTTGCGGCGTGTCTGCCACGATTTTTGCCAGGAGCGCAGCGATGCTCCGATGTTCTGCAGCCCCCGTAGCGAAAACAGATCGGCACCGAGCACGGCGATGATGTGATTGGTTCCCAACAGTACGGAGCGATTGATGGCTCCCAGGTTGGGGCCGATGTCGAAGATTACGAGGTCGGCTTGGCATGACTGCGCGCTTTGCTGTGCGCAGCGCCAGAAGGCGGTCAGGATGTCAAATGCGCGCCCATAGGTGTCTTCGGAGTCAGAGTTCGCGTTGTTCCACTGCTCGGACAACTGATCCTCGAAGGAGGACAGCAACAGATCGCCGACGAGCAGGTGTAGCCGGTCGTTGATGGCGGAGAGCTGCGGTGGTGCGTAGTCGCCCTTGCGTACCATAGGCTGTACGCAGCGATAGATGGTCGTGGTGTGCTGTGAGTCGTTCCACAGCTCTTCGAGCGTATCGTCGGGCAGGAAGGCTGCGCTGAGATTGGCTTGTGGATCGCAGTCCACCACCAGGACTCGAATGTCCAACTGCGCCAGCATGTGCGCGACGTGGTAGACCAGCGTGGTTTTGCCGACGCCACCTTTGTTGTTGAAGAAAGTGAAGGTGGGGATGTTCATGCCTGAACCCGGGGAATGGTGACAACCACCATGGTCTGGCTTGGCTCGAACCGGGGTTCGCCATTACCGTTGTCGGCAAGGAGCTTTCGGGCATTCTGGATGCCGAACCCGAATTTTTGTACGAACTTCAGGTTGAACAACACCTCTGCTACCACTGGGTTGCGGTAGTCCGTGGCGTAGGGTTTGCCGAAATTGTCCACGGTTACAGCGCCGTAGGGGCCGCCGGGGTTGGCAATTTCGATGCGGTCGTCAAACCAGTACACCCGCACGGGCGCATTGGTGCCTTCGTAGTTGCGGTGCAGGATGGCATTGCGGAAAAGCTGCTGCAAGGCCGACAGTGGATAGTCGGCCTGGCGGCGTTCGCGATCTTGCCCAGTAATGTGTACGGCAGTCTGGATATGGGCTTTGAAAATTGCCTCGGTGCCGTTGATAACATCCTCCAGATTGCCCGTGATGCGCTTTTCGTCCACGATGTCGCCGCCATGCTCGGTACCGGCATAGCGGATGAACTGCACATAGGCGCCCGCCAGCCAATCCTGGGGGGACAGCGCGGTGGTCAAAAGGCCTGCGACGGTGGGAATGACCGGTTCCATGCCAATTGCCATGCGCGTGGCGACCAGCCGCTCTTCCCATGTCCGTCCGTTGGCGTCCAGCATGTCCTGCGCGACGGCCTGTGGCAGATAGGTCGATTCGAAATACGGGCGGTTGAGATCCCTGAGCGATGCCTGTGGCACGCCCTCGCTGTCAAATGAGCGGCCGCCGGTGGCGCGGCGCCGTTCAGCCAGCAGTCGTTCGTCTTCCTTGCTGGCCAATTGGGTGGAGGCGGCCATGCGTACCCAGATACGCCCGTCATAGGCCACAGGCGGCAGGGACGAGGGGGCTACAACCAGCGCAATGAGTGCCTTGCCCTCGTACATGATCTGACGCACGGTCAGGCTGGGCAGCGGCTGGATTTTTCCTTCCGACTTGATTTGGTCGATTTTTTGCAGCAGCGTGTCGGTAGCGTCTACGCCGATAACCCGTCCATCGTCTGCGATGCCCAGCCACAAGAGGCCTGGCTTGCGCGTATTGGCCAAGTCATTGGCGAACGCGCAAAGGGTCTTGCAAATCTTGTCTTTGTCGGAAAAAGAGGCCTTTCGCTCCAAGCCTGCGGACTCGGGCGCTGTTACCAGGGAGGCAAGCTGGTCGTTGGTGTAAGACACGGGCCGCTCTTTCAAACAGGGCTGCGCTGGTGCCAGTCCGTGGCTTGCTGCAGGCGGTGGGCGGCATTGAGCA
>CAYZPX010000259.1:0-3116 GCA_964480105.1 uncultured Burkholderiaceae bacterium
GTTGATGCCCGACAGCATGCCGTCGCGGCCGATGTCGGTGTAGATGATGGATTCCACGCCCCAGTCCTCGAACTTCTTGGCCAGATCCACCACCTCGTGGCCGGTGAGCTTGCTCCAGCCGTCGGTGGCAACCTTGCCGTCCTTGGCGTCCAGGCCCACGATGATGTGGCCAGCAAAGGCGGTGCAGGCGTCCTTCAAGAAGCCGGGATTCTTCACGGCAGCGGTACCGATGATCACGTAGCGCAGACCGCTGTCGATGTATTTCTCGATGGTGTCCAGGTCGCGGATGCCGCCGCCCAGTTGCACAGGGATGTCGTCGCCTACCTCTTTCAGGATGGACTGGATGGCGCCGTAGTTTTTGGGCTGGCCGGCGAAGGCGCCATTCAAATCCACCAGGTGCAGGCGGCGGGCGCCGGCATCCAGCCAGCGGCGGGCCATGGCGGCGGGATCTTCGCCGAAGGTAGTGGATTGGTCCATGTCGCCTTGCTTGAGGCGAACGCAGTGGCCGTCTTTGAGGTCAATGGCGGGGATCAGCAGCATGGTGGAACTCGGGCAAACAGCGAAGGGTGGGAAAAGGAAGAGAGCGAGGAAGGGAGCGCCGCAGCGGACGGCTCAAGGCTGCCACTGCAGGAAGTTGCGGTACAGGGCCAGACCGTGGTCCGCGCTCTTCTCGGGGTGGAACTGGGTGGCGAACAGATTGTCGCGGGCCACGGCGCAGGTGAACCAGCCGCCGTAGTCGGCCTCGCCGGCGCTGTGGCGCGGATCGGCGGGGCGGGCATAAAAGCTGTGCACGAAATAGAAATAAGCGAGGTCGGGAATGCCCGCCCACATGGGATGCACGCGACCGTCGTGCGCCACCTGGCGCACCTGGTTCCAGCCCATCTGCGGCACCTTGAAGCGGCTGCCGTCGGCCTGGGTGCGGCCGGCCAGGTCGAACTTGACGACCTCGCCGGGGATCAGGCCCAGTCCCGGGGTGTCGCCCTCGGCGCTCTGGTCCAGCAGCATTTGCATGCCCACACACACGCCGAACAGCGGTTTGCTGGCGGCGGCCTCCAGCACGGATTCACGCAGGCCGGACTCGCGCAGCTCGCGCATGCAGTCGGGCATGGCACCTTGGCCGGGCAGCACGACCCGGTCGGCGGCGCGCACTTCGTCGGGCTTGGCGGTGACGCACACCGTCCAGCCCGTGCCTTCGGCGGCGTGGATCACCGCCTGGGCGACCGAGCGCAGGTTGCCCATGCCGTAGTCCACGACCGCGACGGTTTTTGCTTCTGATTTCATAGCTAGTAGCGCAGTACCTACGCCCTCAAACGGCGTTTTGGCACCGAAAGTTCAGAGAGAGCCCTTGGTGGACGGAATCACGCCCGCAGCACGGGGATCAAGCTCCAGCGCGGCACGCAGAGCGCGGGCGAAGGCCTTGAAAATAGTCTCGCACTGGTGGTGGGCATTCACGCCCTTGAGGTTGTCGATGTGCAGGGTCACGCCAGCATGGTTGACAAAGCCCTGGAAGAACTCAAACACCAGCTGGGTGTCGAGCTGGCCGATCATGCCGCTGGTGAAGCGCACGTCCATGTGCAGGCCGGGGCGGCCGGAAAAGTCCACCACCACGCGGCTCAGCGCCTCGTCCAGCGGCACATAAGCGTGGCCGTAGCGGCGGATGCCCTTCTTGTCACCCACCGCTTTGGCAAAGGCCTGGCCGATGGTGATGCCAATGTCCTCGACCGTGTGGTGGCCGTCGATGTGCAGGTCGCCCTGGCATTGCACGTCCAGGTCGATCAGGCCGTGGCGGGCAATCTGCTCCAGCATGTGGTCCAGAAAGCCGATGCCCGAATGCAGACTGGACTGGCCAGTGCCATCCAGATTGAGACGCACGGTGATCTGGGTTTCCAGCGTGTTGCGGGTGACTTCGGCGTGCCGCATGGCAGAGGTATTCATTCGGTCAAGGGGGAAAAGCGGGGCATGATAGCATCCCCTTCCAGCCGCCCCTGGCGCGGGAAACCCGTCTTCCACCCTTGCGCGCCACGCGGGCTTTCCGGGCCGGCTGGCCCGCACCCTCTGGACATCCCACCGCATGAGCCGCTTCTGGAGCGCCGTCGTTCACGGCCTGACCCCCTATGTTCCGGGCGAACAGCCCAAGCTCGACAACCTGGTCAAGCTCAACACCAACGAGCATCCCTACGGCCCCTCCCCCCAGGCCCTGGCCGCCATCCGCGAAGCCACCACCGATGCCCTGCGCCTGTACCCCGACCCCAACGCCGATGCCCTGAAGGCCGCGCTGGCCCAACGCCACGGCGTGCAGGCAAACCAGATCTTCGTGGGCAATGGCTCCGACGAGGTGCTGGCCCATGCCTTCATGGCCCTGCTGAACCAGGAACGGCCCCTGTGGTTCCCGGACATCACCTACAGCTTCTACCCCGTGTACTGCGGGCTGTACGGCGTGGCACACCAGGCCATCCCGCTGGACCAGGACTTTTCCATCCGCGTCGAGGACTACCTGCCCAAGGGCCAGGCGGGTGAAGCGCGCCCCGGCGCCATCATCTTCCCCAACCCCAACGCCCCCACCGGCCGCCTGCTGCCGCTCGATGCCGTGGAGCGCATCGCGGCCGGCAACCCCGACGCGGTGGTGCTGGTGGACGAGGCCTATGTGGATTTCGGCGGCGAGAGCGCCATCGCCCTGGTGGACCGCTACCCCAACCTGCTGGCCGTGCACACCTTCTCCAAGAGCCGCTCGCTGGCCGGCCTGCGCGTGGGCTACGCGGTGGGCCACCCCGCGCTGATCGAGGGGCTGGAGCGGGTAAAAAACAGCTTCAACTCCTACCCCCTGGACCGCCTGGCGCTGGCCGGCGCGGTGGCCTCGGTGCAAGACGAGGCCTTCTTCCAGGACAGCTGCCGCAAGGTCATCGCCACGCGCGACACCCTGGTGGCCCAAATGACCGCGCTGGGCTTTGAGGTGCTGCCGTCCGCGGCCAACTTCATCTTTGCCCGCCACCCCGGCCACGATGCCGCGCAACTGGCAGCGAAGCTGCGCGAGCGGGCGATCATCGTGCGCCACTTCAAGCAGGCGCGGATCGACCAGTTCCTGCGCATCACCGTGGGCACCGACGCGCAATGCGCGG
>CAYZPX010000260.1:0-3110 GCA_964480105.1 uncultured Burkholderiaceae bacterium
CCAGGCCGCGCGAGAAGAACACGGCCGAGAACATGCTGGTCAGGATGCCGATGCAATGCACCACGGCAAAACCGCGCACAGGCCCCGAGCCAAAGGCGAGCAGCGCCAGGCCCACGATCAGCGTGGTCACGTTGGAGTCCAGGATGGTGTGCCAGGCATTTTCATAGCCTGCATGGATGGCGGCCTGGGGCGAGACGCCGGCGCGCAGTTCCTCGCGCACGCGCTCGTTGATCAACACGTTCGAGTCAATGGCCACACCAATGGCCAGCGCCATCGCGGCGATGCCGGGCAGGGTGAGCGTGGCCTGCAGCATGGACAGCACGGCCAGCAGCAGCAGCACGTTCACGCCCAGCGCAATGCTGGAGATGACGCCAAACAGCATGTAGTAAACGCACATGAAGGCCGCCACGGCCACCATGCCCCAGACCACGCTGTTGATGCCGCGGGCAATGTTGTCGGCGCCCAGGCTGGGGCCGATGGTGAATTCTTCAATGATGTCCATCGGCGCAGCCAGCGAGCCTGCGCGCAGCAGCAGCGCGGTGTCGTTGGCCTCGGCGGTGGTCATACGGCCCGAGATCTGCACCCGGCCGCCGCCGATTTCGCTGCGGATCACCGGCGCGGTCACGACCTCGCCCTTGCCCTTTTCGAACAGCACGATGGCCATGCGCTTGCCCACGTTTTCACGGGTCACGTCGCGGAAGATGCGGGCGCCCTTGGCGTCTAGCGTCAGGTTGACGGTGGGCTCCTGGGTCTGGCTGTCAAAGCCGGGCTGGGCGTCGGTCAGGTTCTCGCCGGTCAGTACCACCTGCTTCTTGACGATGATGCCCTGGCCGCTGCGTTCCAGATAGCGCTCGGAGCCGAAAGGCACCATGCCCTGACCACCCTCGGCGGCGCGGGCCTCGGCGCTTTCATCGACCATGCGCACTTCCAGCGTGGCGGTGCGGCCCAGGATGTCCTTGGCCTTGGCGGTGTCCTGCACGCCCGGCAGCTGGACCACGATGCGGTCCAGGCCTTGCTGCTGGATCACCGGCTCGGCCACGCCCAGCTCGTTGATCCGGTTGTGCAGGGTGGTGATGTTCTGCTTGAGCGCCTGCTCCTGCACGCGGCGGATGGCCTCAGGCTTGATGCTGGCGCGCAGGCGGAAGTCGCTGCCCTCGGGCTGGCTGGTGGTCTGCAGGTCGGCAAACTGGTCGGCGATCAGGTTGCGGGCCGCCGTCAGCGTGGCCTCGTCGCGCACCTTGACTTCGACGCTCTGGCCATCGCGCGTCACGCCGCCATGGCGGATGCCCTTGTCGCGCAGCGACGAGCGGATATCGCCCGCATAGGACTCGGCCTTCTTGGTCAGGGCCGCCTGCATGTCCACCTGCAGCATGAAATGCACGCCGCCGCGGAGGTCCAGGCCCAGGTACATGGGCTGGGCGTGCAGCGCCGTCAGCCAAGCGGGCGAGCGCGGCACCAGGTTCAACGCCACGATGTAGGCGGGGTCGGCCGGATCAGGAACCAGCGCCTTCTGGATCGCGTCCTTGGCCTTGAGCTGGGTGTCGGGCGTGTCAAAACGCGCACGCACCGAATTGCCGTCCAGGCTCAGCGCATCGGGGGTGACGCCAGCGGCCTTCAGGGCCTCCTCGACCTTTTGCTGGACGGCCAGGTCCACTTTCATGGTGGCCTTGACGGACGAGACCTGCACGGCAGGCGCCTCGCCAAAGAAATTGGGCAGGGTGTAGATCACCCCAATCAGCAGCACGACCACCAGGATCGCGTACTTCCAGACCGGGTAACGGTTCATGATCGCGCTCTTTTTCAGACTCTCAGACAAGGCTGCGGCACCGCCAGGGTGCCGCATGCCGTTCTTGGGAAACAGGGGTTGCTTATTTCAGCGTGCCCTTGGGCAGCACCTGGGCGACCGCGCCGCGCTGCAGCTGCACTTCCACGCCGTTGGCAATCTGGATGTGCAAGAAGCCTTCGGACAGCTGGGTCACCTTGCCGACCAGACCGCCGGTGGTGGCGACTTCATCGCCCTTGGCCAGGGCTTCGATCATGGCGCGGTGCTCTTTCTGGCGCTTCATCTGGGGCCGGATCATCACGAAATACAGCACCACGAACATCAGCACCAGCGGCATCATGCCGGTGAGGGAGGACATCAGGTCCCCGCCGCCGGCGGCAGCGGCGGGGGCGGTCTGGGCAAAAGCGGAAGAAATCAACACAGGCAAAGCTCCACAAGGGATGGTCAAACAGGCAATCCCGGCCCGGGACCGGCACACGCACGGCCCCCCTGCGGGAGACGTGGCATTGTATGCGGGGCCCTTCCGGAGACAGAAAGCGGGGTTTGCTCCCATTTCAATAGCTAGTACCGCTGGTGTTTATTGGCTTGGAGGGCGATTTGGCTGCAATGTTGTCTCCCATTGCGCCGTCAACGCCGCCCATTGTCGGCGGGCGGCTTCCAGGTGGCGGGCCTTGACGTGGCCATAGCCGCGGATCTGCTCGGGGATGCGGGCGATCTGCACCGCCAGCGGCAGGCGCTCGGGTGTCAGGTCGGGCAGCAGGCGCGCGATGGCCTGGCGGTATTCGCCGATCAGGGCGCGCTCGGTGCGGCGCTCTTGGGTATGGCCAAAGGGGTCCAGCCAGCTGCCGCGCAGGCCCTTGGCGCGGGCCAGCAGCGCCAGCACCGGGCGCAACCAGGGGCCGAAGGCCTGCTTGACGGGCTCGCCTTGGGCATTGCGGCGGCCCAGGAGCGGCGGGGCCAGGTGGTGGGTCAGCTTGACCGGTCCGTCGAACTGGGCAGCCAGCTGCGCCTGGAAGGCCGGATCGGTGTGCAGCCGGGCGACTTCGTACTCGTCCTTATAGGCCATCAGCTTGAACAGGCCTTGGGCTACGGCTTCGGCCAGGCGGGTGCCGGGACCCAGCCGGGCCTCGGCGGCCTGGACCTGTGCGACGAAGGCCTGGTACTCGGCGGCGTAGGCGGCGTTTTGGTAGTCGGTCAGGAAGGTGGTGCGCTGCGCCAGCTGCTCGGCCAGGCCGGGGCGCTTGACGAACTGCACCACCTGCGCGGTGCGAAAGCCCGCTTGCACAGCGGCCAGGTCGTGCGCGCAGCGGCGGCCCCATTCAAAGGC
>CAYZPX010000261.1:0-3106 GCA_964480105.1 uncultured Burkholderiaceae bacterium
TGCGGGCGTTGCGCAGCTGCGCCTGGTCGCGCGCCAGCTGGCCCTGGGCCTGGGCGAGGGCCACCTCGAAAGGCCGGGGGTCGATCTCGGCCAGCAGCGCGCCGGCCTTCACCGCTTGCCCTTCCTTGAAGTGCAGGGTCTGCAGGATGCCGTCCACCCGGGTGCGCACGACGGCAGTGTTCAGCGCGGCCATGGTGCCGATCGCTGGCAGCACCACCCGCAGGTCCTGGGTGCGGGCCTGGCCCACGCTCACTGGCAGGCTGCGGCTGCCCGCGCCAAAGCGCTTGGGCGCTGGGCTGGGGGCCGCGCCGTCGCTGGGGGCCGTGGCGCTGGTCTGCGCGGCCTGGCGCTGTTGCCACCACCAGCTGCCCCCGGCGCCCGCACCGGCTGCGGCGGCCAGCGCGAACAGCAGGCCTAGGCGGGAGAGGCCGCGTGCTGCGAAAGGCCTTCTGCCTCGGTCAATTACTCTGTTTTTGATAGCTAGTACCGCTGGTGAAATAAGGGCTAGAGGCCGATTTGACCCAAAATCCTGTGAGGTGGCGGTTTCAGCAGGCAGCGCCGCAGGAGCGGGCAAGGGCGGGGGGCAGCAACGGCGGTTCATGGGGCCAGGGGAAGGGCAGAAGGTCCAGCGGGGCCGCAAGTGTCGCCCGCTTTCGTAAAGCCCATGTGTCTCTGGGAAAAGGGACCAGGGCAGGATCTGCCAAGGCGACCTGACCCGCCGCGCTGCTCAGCCCCCCGCGCCGCCCTGCAACCGGCGGTACAGCGTCTGCCGGCTGATGCCCAGCTGCCGCGCGGCGGCGGACACATTGCCCTGGTGCTGCGCCAGGGCTTGGGCGATCGCCTGTTGCGACAGGGCTTGCAGGCTGGTGGCGCCTGCGTCTGTCGCAGTCTTGGTGCCCGATGGCGACGATGGCGACGATGGGGGGGACGCTTGGGCCTGCAGCGCGCCCAGCACATCGTCCGGTAGGTGCTGCCAGCCGATCTCGTCTTCGTGCGGCTCCAGCAGCGCCACGGCGGTGCGCAGCAGGTTGTGCAGCTGGCGCAGGTTGCCGGGCCAGCGGTGGGCGGCCAGCGCGGCCAGCAGGTCGGGGACGAGCTGCAAGGCCTGCCCATTGCTCAGGTCGCGGGCCAGATCGGCCAACATGCGCGTTGTCAACGCGGCGAAGTCGCTGCGCTCGCGCAGGGCGGGCAGGCGCACGGCCAGGCCGTTGATGCGGTAGTACAGGTCTTCACGGAAGCGGCCCTGGGCGATACGGTCTGCCAGGTCCTGGTGCGTGGCGCAGACCAGCTGGAAGTCCACCGCCACCGGGCTGCCGCCGCCCAGCGGCGTGACCTGACGCTCCTGCAGCACGCGCAGCAGCCGGGTCTGCAGGGCCAAGGGCATGTCGCCGATCTCGTCGAGGAACAGGGTGCCGCCCTGGGCTTCGCGCAGGCGGCCGGAGCTGCCCTGCTTGCGGGCGCCGGTGTAGGCGCCGGGGGCGTAGCCGAACAGCTCGGATTCAATCAAGGCCTCGGGTAGCGCCGCGCAGTTGATCGCCACAAACGGCCCGTCCGCCCGGGACGAAGCCTGGTGCACCGCCTGCGCAAACCATTCCTTGCCCACGCCGGATTCGCCCAGCACCAGCAGTGGAATGCCCTTGCCCACGACCCGCCGGGCCTTGTCGGCGGCGGCGCGCCAACTGGCGTCCCCGGTGTCGAGGCGGGCCAGCGCGTCGGGTCCGGTGGTCGGCGCCTGGGGCTCTGCGGCCGCGCGGGCCACGACCGGCGCGATGGGGGAAGCGGTTGGCAGCACCTGGCTGGCCTGCACGCGGGCGTGGAGCACTTGGCCCTGCGCCCCTTCCAGGCGCAGCGCTTGCCCGCCCGTCCGTTGGGCCTGGATCAGCAGCTGATCCAGCGTCAGGCCCCACAGGCGTTCACAGTCCACGCTGCGCAGGTCGCGCGCCTGCAGGCCCAGCAGCGCCAGGGCTTGGCGGTTGGCACCCACCAGCCAGCCGTCCTGCGACAGCGCCAGCAGGCCTTGGGCAATGCCGCCCAGCCCCTCGGGCCGGGGGTGCAGCTGCAGCACGGTGCGCTGGGGATGGGCGGCCAGCACCAGGCTGTTTTCCACCATGCGCGCCGCCGTAGAGACCAGGCCCAGGGTGTGCGGGTGGCGGCCGCGCTGGTCCCCCGAGATGTCCAGGATGCCCAGCAGCTCGCCCTGCGCGGAAAAGATGGGGGCCGCCGCGCAGGTCAGGAAGCCGTTCTTGTCCAGGTAATGCTCGGCGCCATGCACTTCGATGTCGGTGCCTTCGACCAGCGCCGTGCCGATGGCGTTGGTGCCGCGCTGGTCTTCGTGCCAGCAGGCGCCGTTGGCCAGGGCCACGCGCTCGGCCCGGCCTAGGAAATCCAGGTCGCCGAGCGTGTGCATCAGCATCCCGTCGCGGTCGGCCAGGATGACCATGCTGTGGCTGCGCCGCACCTGCTCGAAGAGGTATTCCATGGCCGGCAGCGAATGGCGTAGCAGGGCCTCGTTGCGCTCCTGGGCCTGGGCGAAGGCCGCGCTGGCCAGGCGCTCGGCGCTGCGGGGGCGTCCCCCGGGGCTCAGCCCGGCCGCCAGGCTGCGCTGCCAGGAGCGCGCGATGCGGGGATCGACCAGGGTCGGCGGGCAGTGCCCGGTTTCCAGCAGCTGGTGCCGGGCCTGCCGCACGGCGGTGGCCGGCAAGAGGACGGGGTTGCGCATGAGTTTTGTCTCCAGGCGGGTCGTGGCCCGCCGTGTTTTTGTCGAGCTGCCAGTGTATCGAGCGCTCTGCGGACGGGGGCTGTCTCAATCTGGAACACCTGTTGCGTCCAGGGGCGGACAGTGGACAGGTGGGCGAGCTGTCCGCACGCGCCTGTGACCCGTAGCGCCAGCGGACCAGGGGCAGGCCCCCTGGTACATACCCTGATGCCTGCCCTAGCAGACCACCCTGGCACGCTGTCCTGGCACGGCCTTTGCAAAGTCATGGTTGCGGTGGCCGCCCTGCGGACCACCGGCTTCATCCACCGAAGACACACCAGGAGACACCATGACCGTTTACGCACCCCCCGGCGCTGCCGGCGCCAAGATTGCCTACCAGCCCCGCTACGA
>CAYZPX010000262.1:0-3025 GCA_964480105.1 uncultured Burkholderiaceae bacterium
GTGCGCTGGAAAAGGCCGTCAAAGGCATGCTGCCCAAGGGTCCCCTGGGCTACGCGATGATCAAGAAACTCAAGGTGTACGGTGGTGCCGAGCATCCCCACACCGCCCAGCAGCCCAAGGCGCTGGAAATCTAAGGAGCCTTGAGATGATTGGTGAATGGAACAATGGCACCGGCCGTCGCAAGTCCAGCGTCGCCCGCGTGTTTCTGAAAAAAGGCTCCGGCAAGATCACGGTGAATGGCAAAGACATTCAGCAGTATTTCGGCCGCGAAACCTCGATCATGATCGCCAAGCAGCCCCTGGTGCTGACTGGCAACGTCGAAACCTTCGACATCCAGATCAACGTCCACGGCGGCGGTGAATCCGGCCAGGCTGGCGCTGCCCGCCACGGTATCACCCGTGCCCTGATCGACTACGACGCAGCGCTGAAGCCCGCACTGAGCCAAGCCGGCTTCGTGACCCGCGACGCCCGTGAAGTCGAACGTAAGAAGGTCGGCCTGCACTCTGCTCGCCGCGCCAAGCAGTTCTCGAAGCGTTAATCCACGCATCGACTGTTTCCGGTCCTGGACCGCACCAAGCCGCACCGGGTTCGCCTGGGGCGGCTTTGTTTTTGGAGCAGCGGCGGAATATCCCCACAGCCCATCTGCCCTCTGGCACGGCCTCCAAATGGTCGAGCAAATTACCGTACTATTCGCCCCCAAACGAACCTTGGAGTGCCCCATGAGCGCTGTTGCTGAATCCATCGAAACCGAAATGCCCGCCCCCATCGTCTTCACCGACAGCGCTGCCGCCAAGGTGGCCGACCTGATCGCGGAAGAGGGCAACCCCGACCTCAAGCTGCGCGTGTTCGTGCAGGGCGGTGGCTGCTCGGGTTTCCAGTACGGTTTTACCTTTGACGAGATCACCAACGAAGACGACACCACCATGACCAAAAACGGTGTCTCGCTGCTGATTGATGCGATGAGCTACCAGTACCTGCTGGGTGCTGAGATCGACTACAAGGAAGACCTGCAGGGTGCGCAGTTCGTCATCAAGAACCCCAACGCCACGACCACCTGCGGCTGTGGTTCCAGCTTCTCGGTCTGAGGACCAAAGGCCGCATCGTCCGGCTCAGGCCGGGTAGATACCCCCCAGCACACGGGCGCCTCGGGCGCCCGTGACGCTTTGCAGGTTGCCGGGCTGGCCTTCCAGCGCCTGCCGGGCCAGCCAGGCAAAGGCGGCGGCTTCCACTTGTAAGGCGGGCAAGCCCAAGGTATCCGTGGGCTGCACCGCGAATGCCGGCAGCAGCGCCTGCAGCCGCTGCATCAGGTGGGCATTGAAGGCGCCACCGCCGCAGATGGCGAGTAACTTGCTATCGTTAGCATAGCTAGTAGCGCTGGAAAACAGGGCCTTGGCGGTCAATTCGGTCAAGGTCGCTTGCACATCGGCGGGTGCAGCCCCCGGATGGCGGTCCAGCCGGGACTGCAGCCAGTCCGGGTGGAACAGGTCGCGTCCGGTGCTCTTGGGCGGGGGCTGCTCAAAGAAGGGCTCGCGCCACAAGTCGTCCAGCAGCGCCGGCAGCACTTGACCGCTGGCCGCCCAGGCGCCCGCGTCGTCGTAGGGCTGGCCGGTGTGGCGCTGGCACCAGAAGTCCATCAGCGCATTGCCGGGGCCGCAGTCAAAGCCCAGCACGGTGCCGTCGGCACCCAGCACGCTCAGGTTGGAAATCCCGCCGATGTTGGCGACCAGCACGGTCTCGCCCGGCCGGCCGAACACGCCCTGGTGGAAGGCGGGGACCAGCGGCGCCCCCTGGCCACCGGCTGCCACATCGCGGCTGCGAAAGTCCGCCACCACGGTGATGCCGCAGCGCTCGGCCAGCAGCGCCGGGCTGTTCAGTTGCAGGGTGTAGCCGGTGCCATCGAATTCGCCCGGGCGGTGGCGCACGGTCTGGCCATGGGCGCCAATGGCGCGCACAGCGCTGGCGGGCAGGTTCTGGGATTGCAGCAGCTGCGCCACCACCTCGGCATAGCAGCGCACCAGCGCATTGCCGGCCAGCGCGGCGCGGTGCAGTTCGTTGTCGCCCGGGCGGTTCAGGGCCAGCAGCTCGGCCCGCAGCGGCTCGGGCAGGGGCTGGCTGGCATGGGCCAGCACCCGCATCCGCTCGCCAGAAAAATCGGCCAGCACCCCATCCACCCCATCCAGCGAGGTGCCGGACATCAGGCCGATGTAGAGGGCAGATGGCGCGGATTCGGCCATGCGAGGAAAGCGGGGCGCTTATTCAGCGCTGGCCTGCTGCAAAGTGGCACCCGCCTCGAACTGCATGCGTACGCCAGCGGCCAAACGCTGGAAGGCCGGACGGGCGGCGGCCGAAACGGGGGCGGCGGCCTCGCTCTGCTTGGCGATCTGCATCGGGTCCTGGTGCTGGCCGTTGATGCGGAACTCAAAGTGCAGGTGTGGGCCCGTGGCCCAGCCGGTCGCGCCCACGGCGCCCACGGTCTGCCCTTGGGACAGGGGCTGGCCCTTGCGCACGTCGATGCGGCTCAGGTGGGCGTACAGGGTGGTGTGCTGGTTGCGGTGCTTGACGATGACCACGTTGCCATAGCCATTTTGCGTGCCGGCGAATTCCACCACGCCCTCGCCCACGGTGCGCACGGCGGTGCCGGTGGGGGCGGCGTAGTCGGTGCCCTGGTGGGCCATGGTGCGCTTGTGGATGGGGTGGAAGCGGTTGCCAAAGCCGCTGGACACGCGGGTGAAGGCCAGCGGGGCGCTCAGGTAGGCGCGGCGCAGGCTTTGGCCGTCCAGCGCGTAGTAGGCGCCTTCGCTGCGGCCGGGTTCCTGGAACCAGACGGCCTGGTGGGTCTTGCCGGCGTTGTTGAATTCGGCGCTGAGCACGCGGCCGGTGCGCAGCGGCTCGCCATCGGCCTCCAGGGTTTCATAAACCACGGTGAAGCGGTCGCCCTTGCGCAGGCTGCGGCGGAAATCGATTTCGCCGGAGAACAGCTCCGCCATCTGCACGGCCACGGCGTCGGGGATGTTGGCCTCGTCGG
>CAYZPX010000263.1:0-2980 GCA_964480105.1 uncultured Burkholderiaceae bacterium
CGGGTGCTGATCACCACGCTGACCAAACGCATGGCGGAACAGTTGACGGACTACCTAAGCGACAACGGCGTCAAGGTCCGCTACCTGCACAGCGACGTGGACACGGTGGAGCGGGTGGAAATCATCCGCGACCTGCGCCTTGGGGCTTTCGATGTGCTGGTCGGCATCAACCTGCTGCGCGAAGGGCTGGACATTCCCGAAGTTTCCTTGGTGGCGATTCTGGATGCGGACAAGGAAGGCTTCCTGCGGGCTGAGCGCAGCCTGATCCAGACGATAGGCCGTGCGGCCCGCAACGTGAATGGCAAGGCCATCCTGTACGCCGACCGCATTACCGAGTCCATGCGCAAGGCCATCACCGAGACCGAGCGGCGCCGGGAAAAGCAAATCGCCTTCAACGCGGCCCACGGGATCACACCGCGCGGAATTATCAAGCGGGTACGAGACCTGATTGACGGCGTGTACAGCGAAAAAACTGGCAAGGAAATGGAGCGGGTGGCGCAGGAGGCCCTGGCGCGTGCGCGGATTGAGGACATGTCCGAGAAAGACATTGCCCGCGAAATCAAGCGCTTGGAAAAGCAGATGCTGGAACACGCCCGCAACCTGGAGTTCGAGGAGGCCGCACGGATTCGCGACGCCCTCACGCACCTCAAAGGGCAAGCCTTTGGTGCCCATGGCAACGACAGCACGCTGGGTTAAGCGGTGATACCATTCGTTCTGTTTGCGACCGGTTGGTTTTTAAATCCGAGGGATTTATTGGGGATTGATGGTATACTTGCCTAAATTACTCAACAAATACCCAGGGGAGTACGAGGGTCTGACGCAGAAAGCTGCGCGGAATTTGGGGAGGTCGTACCAGCTTGTGTTTTTGCAAGCGGGTGTTCTTGGATTCAGGCATTTCTGCGAAGGAGCGTGCGATGCGTCTCACGACTAAAGGCCGTTTTGCGGTCACTGCAATGATTGATTTGGCGCTGCGCCAGAACAACGGTCCCGTCACCTTGGCTGCTATCAGCCAGCGCCAGCAAATCTCCCTTTCCTACCTGGAGCAGCTGTTTGGCAAGTTGCGTCGCCATGAGTTGGTGGAGTCCACCCGGGGGCCGGGTGGGGGTTACACCCTTGCCCGCAAGGCGGCCGACATCACGGTGGCAGACATCATCGTGTCGGTGGATGAGCCCATCGATGCCACCCACTGCGGCGGCAAGGAAAATTGCATGGGTGAAGCGGGCCGTTGCATGACGCATGAGCTCTGGTCTTCGCTCAACCAGCGCATGGTGGAGTTTTTGGACTCGGTCACGTTGCAAAAGTTGGTCGATGACCAACTGGCCAAGGGCGTGCAAATCGAAGAAAAGCCCGCTCCCCGCCGCGCGATCTCGGCCACCCCGGTGGTCAAGCCCATTCGGGTGAATGCACCCAATTCGGTGTTTGCACTCGGTAACGCATTTGCAAAATCATGACGCCCCATTTCCCGATTTACCTTGATTACGCTGCCACCACTCCGGTTGATCCCCGCGTGGTGGACGCGATGATTCCTTGGTTGCGCGAGCATTTCGGCAACCCTGCTTCCCGCAGCCACGCCTGGGGCTGGGAAGCCGAAGAGGCTGTGGAGCAAGCCCGTAGCCATGTCGCAGAGTTGATTGGCGCTGACCCGCGTGAAATCGTCTGGACCAGCGGCGCGACCGAGTCCATCAACCTGGCCTTGAAGGGCGCTGCCCATTTCTACCAGGGCAAGGGCAAACACCTGATCACGCTCAAGACCGAGCACAAAGCGGTGCTCGACACCATGCGTGAGCTGGAGCGCCAGGGTTTTGAGGTGACCTACCTCGACGTGCAGGCCGATGGCCTGGTCGATCTGCAGACTCTGAAGGATGCCATCCGCCCGGACACCCTCTTGGTCAGCGTGTTGTATGTGAACAACGAGATTGGCGTGATCCAGGACATTCCTGCCATTGGCGCGCTGTGCCGTGAAAAGGGTGTGCTGTTCCATGTCGATGCGGCCCAGGCGACCGGTCGGGTGGAGCTGGACATGGCGAACCAGCCCGTCGATCTGATGAGCATGACGGCGCACAAGACCTACGGTCCCAAAGGCATTGGTGCCTTGTATGTGCGCCGCAAACCTCGCGTGCGCCTGGAAGCGCAGATGCACGGCGGCGGCCACGAGCGTGGCCTGCGCTCTGGCACCTTGCCGACGCACCAGATCGTCGGCATGGGCGAGGCTTTCCGCATCATCAAGCTCGAAATGAACGAGGTGAACGCCCGCGCCAAAGTGTTGCAGCAGCGTTTGCTGGACGGCCTGAAGGATATTGAGCAGGTGTTCATCAACGGCAGCCTGGAACATCGCGTGCCGCAAAACCTGAACATCAGCTTCAACTACGTCGAAGGCGAGTCCCTGATCATGGGCATCAAGGGCCTTGCCGTGTCGTCCGGTTCGGCCTGCACTTCGGCCAGCCTGGAGCCCAGCTATGTGCTGCGCGCTTTGGGTCGCAGCGACGAGCTGGCCCACAGCAGCTTGCGCATGACGATTGGCCGCTTCACGACCGAAGAAGAGATTGACTACGCCATCGCCACCATCCGCAGCAATGTGGACCGACTGCGCGAACTCAGTCCCTTGTGGGAGATGTACAAGGACGGCGTTGACCTCAGCACCATCCAGTGGGCTGCGCATTGAGCGCGTGTGCCGTCAGCAGACATTTGATTCAGACTTGAGGAGGTAAGAACATGGCTTACTCAGACAAAGTGGTGGACCACTACGAAAACCCACGCAACGTGGGTTCCTTTGACAAGGGTGACGACACCGTTGGCACTGGCATGGTCGGCGCTCCGGCCTGCGGCGACGTGATGAAGCTGCAGATCAAGGTCAATCCGGCGACCGGCGTGATCGAAGATGCACGCTTCAAGACCTACGGCTGCGGCTCGGCCATTGCATCGTCTTCGCTGGTGACCGAATGGGTCAAGGGCAAGACGCTGGACGAAGCCGCTGCGCTGA
>CAYZPX010000264.1:0-2964 GCA_964480105.1 uncultured Burkholderiaceae bacterium
AGATCGCCATGCACGGCCCCGCCGCCCAACTGGCCGACGACCCCCGCGTCATCGAGGCCTACCTCGGCCTGGGCGGCAAGCACCAGGCGATGCTGGCGACCTGAAAGCCCGTTCTCACTTCGAAAAAGTGAGCATATACCGCTGGTATTTATTGGCCTGGAGGCCGATTTGATACCGAACCTGTCCGCTGCCCGATCCTAGGGGCAGCGGGCCAATTCCGCCTGCAGCATCTCGGCCAGGTCACGCTGCCAGGCGGCGTGCATGTCGAAACGACTGACCAGCCACAACTCGGTGTTGACGAACGTGTCGGCCGGGTACGTTTCCAGTTGCGGGGTGTCGGCCGCAAGGAAGCGGGGCAGCAGCGCAATGCCATGGCCCAGGGCGCACATGCAGGCCAGCGGGGCAAAGCAGTCGGTCCGGATCAGCACTTTGCCGGACACGCCGAAGTTCGACCAATCCAGGTGCGCGTAGATGAAGTCGTGGTCCTGGTGGAAGAACTGCAGGCTCAGTTCCAGCAAGGCATGGTCGGCAAAACCCGGCGTGCGTGCCCGCCCACCGTCCCGGTCCAGGTAGTCACGGCTGGCATAGGCCCCCACCGGCACCATCCCGAGCTTGCGCACGCGCAGCGAGTTGCTGTTGCGCTCCGGCCGTGCCAGGCGCACCGCAATGTCCACCTGGTCCTGCTCCAGGTTCACGAAATGGGATTCGGTCGTGATGGCAAACACCAGTTGCGGGTATTTTTCGCGCAGCGCCAGGAACACCGGACCAAAGCGCTGGGCGAACACGTCCATCATGCTGACGCGAATGACGCCCGCCCCAGCCTGGGGGTCGCGCGAAAAACACCGGGCGGCCTCCTCCATGCGCTGGGCCGCCTCGACCAGGGCGTGCAGATCGGCCGACGCCTTCCAGCCGGTGTCGCTGCGCACGAACAAGGTGCGCCCCAACTGCTGCTCCAGCTGGCGTATGCGCCGGCGCAGGGTCGAATCGTCGATGCCCTCCAGCTGCGCCGCCACTTCGTAACTGCCGTGCCGGGACAAGGCCAGAAAGGCCCGGATCAGGTCCCAGGGCAGGCTGGAGGCCAGATCCCGGCCGGCAGGCAGGTGGCGTGGGGGACTCAAGGGCATGGAGTCATTGCAAGGCGGTGATCGCTAGAACTTGATGCGCAAGGTGGGGCTGGCGGCACGTGCCCTGCACGCCAGCAGCCAGCCGTCCGCCACATCGTCGTCGTCGAGCACCGAATTTTCCAGGCGCTGCACCTCGCCCTCCTGCAAGCGGCACATGCACGAGGCGCATTCGCCCACGCGGCAGGCATGGGGCGCTGGCAGGCCGGCGCGCAGCATGGCGGCCAGCAGCATCTCGCCGTCCCGCACGGGCACGGCGTGCTCCACCCCTTTCATCTGCACCGTCAGCAGCGCGGGGGTGGTATCGCCAGACCCTGCTGCCTCTGCCGCATCCGACTCCACAGCTGCACCAAAGTCCTCCAGGTACACGCGCTGCGGGTCGATGCCCGCAGCCTGCACGCTGGCCTGGACCGCCCGCATGAACGGCTCGGGACCGCACAGGTACACATCCGCCGATGCCAGCCCCTCGGCCTGGGCTGCGAGCACCGCCGCCGAGGGCAGCCCCTGGTCGGCGTCGTACCAGGGCACGATTTCCAATGCGCCGGCTGCCTGGCGCTCCAGCGCCTGCAGCTCGGACAGCAGCATGGCCGTGTCCCGGTCGCGGTTGGCGTAGAACAGCTTGACGCGGGGCGCCCCCTGGGCCAGCGCCTCACGGGCCAGGGCATAGAGGGGCGCAATGCCACTGCCCCCCGCGTACAGCAGCACGGGCGCACCTGGCCGCTTCAGCGTGAAATGACCAGCGGGCGGCAGCACCCTGATCTCCTCCCCGGCACGGGCGTGGTCACACAGCCAGTTCGACACTCGGCCACCCGCCACCCGCCGCACCAACACGCTGATGGGCTGCCCGGCGATGGGTTCGCTGGTGATGGAGTAACAGCGCCAGTGTTCGTCGCCGTCCACCGCCACCCCCAGGGTCAGGTACTGGCCGGACTGGAAGCGGAAGGCCGGTTGCAGCGGCCCGTCCACCCCAAGGGTCAGCAAGATGGCATCCTTGCCTTGCGCGACCACGTCGGTGATGCGCAGGGAATGCGCCTGTATTGCCATGAGTGCGTCCCTTACAGAAAGAATGAGTTGTTGCCTTGCGGGCGATCGTTGTCGATCAGGTTGACCTGCTTGAGCACGATCCGCAGGCCTTCAGGGGCCTGGCGCAGGACAAAGCCATTCCACCCCGCCAGCACCCGGCCATGGCCCTCGCGGGCTTCGACCAGCGAGAAACTGTAGCGGGCACGCCACTCGTCGCTGCGCCCCGGGCTGGCCCAGATTTCCAGGCCGCTCCACTGGCGCGCAGTGCGGGAGGTCGGGAATTGCGAGAACGCCAAGCCCGTACCCAATCGGGCCACGCGGTCCAGCAGGCGGCGGCGGTCGTGGAACTCCAGGGTGATCGACTGGCGTGGGTCCGGCGCGGGCGCGGCCGCCGGAATCCAGTACGCGCATTCCTCGGCAAATAAGCTCAGCCAGGGCGTGTAGGCCGTGTGGTCGAGGGCCGCCTGGTCCAGGAGCCGGGCTTCCACCGTGAGCAACTGCGCAATCTCGCGCTGGCGTGCGGCATCGACGCCGTCAGCGTCCGGGCGCAGCACGGGCCGGGCCAGGTCGGCAGAGACGTCCACCAGCCAGTCGTAGAACCCGCTCACCACATAGAGCGAGGGCGGCTGGTGGCGGTATTCGGAGGGCTTGGTCGTGCTGGTCATGGCAGTTTGTCCTTGTCCATGCGGAGGGTGGGCTGGGCCTGCATGGCGTTGTTGCATAAAGCGCCCCCTGGCCGCTGGTAAGGTTGCGAGATGAGCGAGAGCAAACGCCCCCGGGGCAAGTACAAGACAACCAACTGGAAGACCTACAACGCCGC
>CAYZPX010000265.1:0-2905 GCA_964480105.1 uncultured Burkholderiaceae bacterium
AGCTCATTCCCACGCTGAAATACTGCGACACCGCCCGCCGGGGCTACCTGGTGGTCACGGCCACCGCCACCGAATGCCGCGCGGACTGGGTGTTTGTGAACACCATCACCAGCCGTAACTACACCGCCAGCACCGACAAATCGCTCAAGGTGCTGGCCGGCGCCAGTGGACGAGGGCGCATCGTGGCGGCCTGATCGAAGAGGCTCTCCGTAAAATGGGGGCGGAATGCAAGGAGCAGCGCCATGAGCACCATTACCTTTGACACCCTCAAGTTTGCGGAACGCCTGGAAAAAGCCGGTGTTCCACGCGAACAGGCAGCGGCAATTGCGGAGGCTCAAAAGGAAGCTTTTTCCGAGGCGCTGGATGCTTCGCTCGCCACCAAATCTGATGTCAATGGCCTGAAAACCGAACTCGTTGCCCTGCGCGGTGATGTGAGGTCCGAGCTTTCCGCTGTTCGCGGTGAAATGGCCAATCTGAAATGGATGATGGGTGTGCTGATCGCCATCGCACTGGCCAACTTCGGCAAGCAATTCTTCTGACAGCGACCCTTCCCACATCAAAGAAAAGCGGCCTCGGCCGCTTTTCTTTTGCGCAAAAGGCCGCTCAGGCTCTCAATGGCGGAAGTGGCGCACGCCGGTGAAGACCATCGCCACGCCGCGCTCGTTGGCGGCGTCGATGACTTCCTGGTCGCGCATGGAGCCACCGGGCTGGGCCACGCAGGTCGCGCCGGCATCGACCACCACGTCCAGGCCGTCGCGGAAGGGGAAGAAGGCGTCGCTGGCGACCACGGTGTTTTGCAGGCTGAGCTTGGCGGCCTCGGCCTTGATGCTGGCGATGCGGGCGGAATCCAGGCGGCTCATCTGGCCGGCGCCCACGCCCATGGTCATGCCGTTCTTGCAGAAGACGATGGCATTGCTCTTGACGAACTTGGCCACCTTCCAGGCGAACAGCAGGTCGTTCAGCTCTTCGGGGGTGGGCTGCTTGACGGTGACGACCTTCAGCTCGGCCAGCGCCAGTTCATGGTTGTCGGCGCTTTGCAGCAGCAGGCCCGAGCCCACGCGCTTGGTTTCCAGCGCATTGCGCACGCTGCCGTACGCGGCGGGCAACGCGATCTTCATCAGGCGCACGTTGACCTTGCTCTTGAAGACTTCCAGCGCTTCGGCGCTGAAATCGGGGGCCATCAGCACCTCGACGAACTGCTTGCTCACGGCCTCGGCCGCGGCCTGGTCCACGGGGCGGTTGAAGGCGATGATGCCGCCGAAGGCGCTGGTGGGATCGGTCTGGAAGGCCTTGGAATAGGCTTCCAGCGGGTTCGCGCCCACGGCCACGCCGCAGGGGTTGGCGTGCTTGACGATCACGCAGGCGGGGGTGTCAAAGCTCTTGACGCATTCCCAGGCCGCGTCGGCGTCGGCGATGTTGTTGTAGGACAGCTCCTTGCCCTGCAGCTGCACGCCGGTGGCCAGCGAGCCGGCGGCGGGCGCCAGGTCGCGGTACCAGGCGGCCTGCTGGTGGCTGTTCTCGCCGTAGCGCAGGTCCTGCACCTTCACGTATTGCTCGTTGAACTGGCCAGGGAACTGGGCGCGCTCGGGCACATAGGCCTCGCTCAGTTTCTCGGCCTCGAAGTTCACGCTGGACAGGTAGTTGCTGATCGCGCCGTCGTACTGGCTGATGCGGTTGAACGCTGCCACCGACAGGGCAAAACGCAGCTTGTCGCTCAGCTTGCCGTGGGCCTTCAGCTCGGCGATCACGGCCTCGTACTGGTCAGCGGCGGTCACCACGCCCACGTCTTTCCAGTTCTTGGCGGCAGAGCGCACCATGGCGGGGCCACCAATGTCGATGTTCTCGATCGCATCGGCCAGCGTGCAACCGGCTTTGGCCACGGTGGCTTCAAAGGGGTAGAGGTTCACGACCAGCAGGTCGATGGTGTCGATGCTGTGCGCTTTCAGCGCCGCCATGTGCTCGGGCAACTCGCGGCGGGCCAGCAGGCCACCGTGCACCTTGGGGTGCAGGGTCTTGACGCGGCCGTCCAGCATCTCGGGGAAGCCGGTGACCTCGGCCACCTCGGTCACGGGCAGGCCGGCGTCGGCCAGCAGCTTGGCGGTGCCGCCGGTGGACAACAGGCGAATGCCCAGGCCGTGCAGGGCTTGGGCGAATTCAACGATGCCGGTTTTGTCGGAAACGGAAAGAAGGGCGTTCATGGCAGTCCTCGGGTGTGAATCAAACAAGGCCCCAGCGCCGACCCGGACTGCACTGGTAGCTATAGAAACAGGAGTAAATGGCGGAAAGGCGCCTCACAGCAGCTGGTGCTCGACCAGCTTCTTGCGCAGGGTGTTGCGGTTCAGGCCCAGCCAATCGGCGGCGCGGGACTGGTTGCCGTCGGCCTGGGCCATCACGACTTCCAAAAGGGGTTTTTCGACCAGGCGCAGCACCATGTCATAGACCCCGACCGGGGTCTCGCCGCCCAGGTCATTGAAATACGCCTGCAGGCTGTCGCGCACGCAGTCCTCGATGTGGTGGCTCATGGAGCAAAAACCTTTGTGTTTATTCTGAAAGTGAGAGGGCTTTGGCGTCCGGATCGGCGATGGCTGCCTCGGTGGCAGCGGGCAAGCGCTCCATGCGCGTGCCCAGCTCCGCCAGAAAGTCGGCCACGGCCTGCCACTGGGTGGCGCTGTCGTCGATGGTGTTGATGCGCTGGCGCAAAGCCTCGCCGCCCGGCAGAGCCCGCAGGTACCAGGCGATGTGCTTGCGTGCGCTGCGCACGCCCGTGCCCTCGCCATACAGGCGGTAGTGGTCGTGCAGGTGCTCCAGCAGCAGCGTGCGCACCTCGTCCACCCGGGGCGGGGGCAGGTGCTCGCCCGTGGCCAGGAAGTGGCCGATCTCGCGGAAGATCCAGGGCCGACCCTGG
>CAYZPX010000266.1:0-2896 GCA_964480105.1 uncultured Burkholderiaceae bacterium
AGTCCATCCGCGACGTGATCGCCTTCCCCAAGACCCAGCGCGCCCAGTGCCTGCTGACCCAAGCCCCATCCCCCGTGGACGAAAAGCAGCTGCGCGAACTGCACATCCGCCTGCGCAACCCGGACGCCGTCAAGGCCGCCTGAGCTCCGCTGCAGGCCTTCGGGCAGAATCTCAGGGCGCCTTTGGGCGCCCTTTTTTTCTGGCTGAATTGAATCCCCTACCTCCGATCTGTGCATGACCATCACCTACAAGATTCCCGAATCCGTGCTGGTCGTCATCCACACGCCGGCGCTGGACGTGCTGCTACTGCGCCGCACTCTGCCGGCGCCCGATGGCGGGGCGTTCTGGCAGTCGGTCACCGGCAGCAAGGACCATCCGGATGAGCCTTTTGAGATCACGGCGGTACGCGAGGTGGCTGAAGAAACCGGCATCGATGCGCGTGGCCCCGGCTGTGTCTTGCAGGACTGGTGCATCGAGAACGTCTACACCATCTACCCGCAATGGCTGGGCCGCTACCCGCCAGGCGTGCGGCACAACCGCGAGCATGTGTTTGGCCTGTGCGTGCCCGCAGGCACGCCGGTGAGGCTGGAAGCGCGCGAGCACACCGAATATGTCTGGCTGCCCTGGCGCGAGGCGGCGGCGCGCTGTTTTTCTTCATCGAATGCCGAGGCGATCCTGTTGTTGCCCTGCTTCACCCCGTTGCCCACCTTGGATTGCCCATGAGCCTTGCCCCGCACACATCGGACATCCTGCGCATTGCCACCTACAACATCCACAAGGGGGTGCAGGGCCTGGGTCCGGCGCGCCGGCTGGAGATCCACAACCTCGGCCATGCGGTCGAGCAGTTCGATGCCGATGTCGTCTGCCTGCAGGAGGTGCGCAAGCTCCACCGGCGCGAGGAGCGTTTTTTCGAGCGCTGGCCCCAGATGCCGCAGGCCGATTTCCTGGCGCCCGAGGGCTACGAGGCCGTCTATCGCACCAACGCCATCACCCGCCATGGCGAGCACGGCAATGCCCTGCTGTCGCGCTGGCCGGTGCAGGGGCACCAGCACCAGGACATTTCCGACCACCGGTTCGAGCAGCGCGGGCTCTTGCATGTGGAGCTGACGGTGCAGGAGCGTCCGCTGCATGTGGTCGTGGTGCACCTGGGGTTGATTCCCGGCAGCCGCATCCGCCAGACCGAGCAGCTGCTGCATTTCATCGACCGCGAGGTGCCCGCCTACCACCCGGTGGTGGTGGCCGGCGACTTCAACGACTGGGGCGTGCAGGTGCGCAAATTGATGGCCGAGGCTGGTCTTCACACCCGGCCAGATCCGCAGGCCCGCACCTACCCGGCGCGCCTGCCGCTGGCGCAGTTGGACCATGTCTATGCGCGGGGCCTGGAGCCGGTGCGCTTGCATGTGCCCCGCGGGCGGATCTGGTGGCGCATGTCCGACCACCTGCCGCTGATTGCGGACTTTCGCTGGCGCGACTAGGCACCACCCGCCACACGTCCATGGCCTGGTCTGCATCCTCGGCGTTGGCAAGCCCCCTGCGCTTGTTGCAGGGCGGCCAGGAGCTGTTCCCCGCGATGGTGGCCGCCATGCGCGCAGCCCGCCATTCCATCCTGCTGGAGACCTATATCTTTGACACCACCGGGGCCGGTGCCATGGTCGCCAAGGCCCTGGTCCATGCCGCCCGCCGAGGGGTGCACACCCGGGTGGTCGTCGATGGCGTGGGTACTGGGCGCCTGCCACCGCAGGTGCTCACAGCCTTCCACCAGGCCGGGGTGCAGCTGGAGGTGTTTGCGCCCCTGGGGCCGCTGGGGCTCCTGCTGCCCAGCCGCTGGCGGCGCCTGCACCGCAAGCTGTGCGTGGTCGATGGGCAGCTGCTGTTTTGTGGGGGCATCAATGTGCTGGACGATTTCCACGACCCGCACCATGGCCCCCTGCCCGAACCCCGCTTTGACTTTGCCGTGCAGGTGCAGGGTGCCCTGGTGCGGCAGGCCAGCCGTGCCATGGAGCAGCTGTGGTGGCGCATGCAGGCCGCCCGCCAGGTGCGCCAGCGCCGCCTGCCCGAAGCATTCCGGGCCCTGAAAGCCTTGCGTGCGGCCCGCCAGCTGGGGCCGTCGTGCGCCAACCCCCATGCCGCGCAGGCTGCTGCGCCGCCCAGCAGCCCCGCCACCCTGGTGCTGCGCGACAACCTGCGCCACCGCAACAGCATCGAGAAAGCCTACCTGCGCGCCATCGCCAACGCCCGGCATGAGGTGGTCATTGCCAACGCCTACTTCCTGCCGGGCCGCCGCCTGCGCCGCGCCCTGGTGGCCGCCGCCCTGCGCGGGGTACGGGTGCGGCTGCTGCTGCAGGGGCGCTACGAATACTTCATGCAGTACCACGCGGCCCGCCCGGTGTATGGCGCGCTGTTGGCTGCAGGGGTCGAGATCCACGAGTACGAGCGCAGCTTTTTACACGCCAAAGTGGCGGTGGTCGATGCCCACGGCCCCCGGCCCTGGGCCACGGTGGGCTCCTCCAACCTCGACCCCCTGAGCCTGCTGCTGGCGCGCGAGGCCAATGTGCTGGTGCAAGACGCGGGCTTTGCCGCCGACCTGCACCGCCGGCTGGAGCAGGCCATGCAGCAGGCCGGCCGCCCCATGGACCCGGACCGCTACGCTGACCGCCCCTGGCGCGAGCGGGTGCTGGACCGCATCGCCTTTGGCCTCATGCGCCTGGCGCTGTGGGTGACCGGCCACCGCTACTGAGCTGCGTCCGCGACAGGAAGTTTGCTATTGATTTTGTAGCTAATACCGCTGAATTTCATTGGTCTGGATGCCAAAAAACCTTCAAATCCTAGGGCGTTGCTTCACTGGTAATATCTGCGCCCATGTCCAGTTCCAACGACACCGCCATGAGCCATTCAC
>CAYZPX010000267.1:0-2883 GCA_964480105.1 uncultured Burkholderiaceae bacterium
AGAAGTGGTAGTGCCAGTTGTCCTCGTTCATGTTGCCCAGCGAGGCACCGATGCCACCTTGCGCTGCCACGGTGTGCGAGCGGGTCGGGAAGACCTTGGACAGGACCGCAACATTCAGCCCAGCGCGGGCCAGTTGCAGGGAGGCGCGCATGCCGGATCCGCCGGCACCGACGATGACGACGTCGAATTTGCGCTTGGTGATGTTGGCTTTGGTGTAGCTCATTGTTTGCCTTCAGTCGTGGTGATCAAACACGCCAGAGAACCTGGATGCCCCAGCCGGTACAGCCGACCAGCCAGACGATGGTGAAAATTTGCAGAACCAGACGCAAGCCTACTGGTTTGATGTAATCCATGTAGATGTCACGGACACCCACCCAGACGTGCCAGGCCAAAGCCACAAACACGGCGAAGGTGAGGAACTTCATCCACTGGCTGGCGAAGATGCCAGCCCATTGGTCATAACCGATCGGGCCAGACACCAGCAGGACCTGCGCCAGCAGCACGATGGTGAACAGGGCCATCAGCGCTGCGGTCACGCGCTGGCTCAGCCAGTCGCGCAAGCCATAGTGCGCGCCGACGACAACGCGTTTGGAGCCGTAATTGACGGACATATCGAAGCCTTTCAAAAAATCAGATGCCGGGGAGATGCCCGTGGATCAGTACAGACCGAACAGCTTGGCACCCAGTGCCACGGCCAGCGCAATGCTCACCACCAGGGTGAAGGTGGCGGACGACTTGCCAAAAGACTTGCTCACGGCGTCGTGGCTGATGTCCATCCACAGGTGGCGCAGGCCGGCCACAAAGTGGTGCAGGTAGGCCCAGATCAGGGCCAGGGCGATCAGCTTGAAGAACCAGCCTGGCACAGCGCCAACGCCTGCATTGAAGATGGATGTGAACCCTTCAAACGAGATCTCGGAGGACACCGAAGTGTCAAACATCCAGAGGATGAAGGGGAGCAGCAGGAACATGATCACGCCGCTGACGCGGTGCAGGATCGACACCCAGCCTGCGGCAGGCAAGCGGTAGGTGGGCAGATCCTGAAGGGCGTTGATGTTGCGAAATTCAGGCCTTTTCTTGGCAATTTCTGTCATGACGAGGGCTTTCTTGGAGTTGACGGAGGGGGGAGACGTCCAAACAAACGGGGCGGATTTTATGGCAATGCTTTCGCGCCCCCTGTCAAGCTGGCGAAATTTCGACTGTTCTGCTGTGGTGACAGGTGTGGGTCAGTTCAGCGCGTTACGGTAGTGGTGGGTCTCTGTGCGGTACAAACCCCGGCGCAATTCCATGGGCACATCGCTGTAGGTGTAGGCGACGCGCTCGACGCTCAGCAAGGGCGTCTGGGGCGGAATCTGCAGCTGTGCGGCTTGCGCAGCATTGGGCAGGACTGCGCGGATCTTTTCTTCGGCCCGCACCATCCGCACACCAAACTGCAGTTCGTACAGCGCATAGGTCGGTCCCAGGTGTTCGGCCATCTGCTCCTGGGTCAGGCCCTTGAAGGCCTGTCCGGGCAGCCAGATTTCCTCCAGGATCGTCGGTACCTGACCGAACGAGAGGATCCGCTGGACGTACATCACCGCATCGCCATTGCGCAGGGCCAGGGCCTTGGCCACTTCGGCGCTGGCGCGCAAGCGCTTGCACTCCATGATTTGCCGCTGCGCGGGACCTTCTTCGCCGGCATCGCCCACGTCGGGGACCAATTTCAGGAAGCGGTACTGCACCTGCTGCTCCGTGTGCGTCGCCACAAACGTGCCTTTCCCCTGGCGGCGGATCAGCAGGTGCTCTGCGGCCAGTTCATCGATGGCCTTGCGCACGGTGCCTTGGCTGACGCGAAAGCGCGCCGCCAGCTCCATCTCGCTGGGGATGGACTCGCCCGGTTTCCATTCGCCCTGCTGCAGGCTCTGGAGGATCAGGCTCTTGATTTGTTGGTAGAGGGGGCTGAAGGCGGGCGTGCTTGCCTGGCCGCTGCCAGCCGGCGCCGCCACGGTGTCTGGGTCGGTGTGCATCGTTGTCATGGGCAGGGCAAAAGAAGGACTGGGTGGTGCAGGGCTACGGAAGACCGAGCAAATCATATCTTATATAAGACATAAGACAAATTGACCGGGCTTGCAATTCGGCGGTACACTCGCGGGCTGCTGCGGGACAAGCGTTCAGTGCGCCGGACAGGGTGTGCTGGCCTGTTTCTGCACCTGTCCTTTCCACTTCCCGGAGTTTCTTCCATGAGCAAAAAGCCCGTTCGTGTTGCCGTTACCGGCGCTGCTGGTCAAATCGGTTATGCCCTGTTGTTCCGTATCGCCTCCGGCGAAATGCTTGGCAAGGACCAGCCGGTCATCCTGCAACTGCTGGAAATCCCTGACGAAAAGGCCCAGAAAGCGCTGAAGGGCGTGATCATGGAGCTGGAAGATTGCGCTTTCCCCCTGCTGGCTGGCATCGAAGCCCACAGCGATCCCATGACCGCGTTCAAGGACACCGACTACGCCCTGCTGGTCGGTGCACGCCCCCGCGGCCCCGGCATGGAGCGTGCGGACCTGCTGGCCGCCAACGCCCAGATCTTCACCGCCCAGGGCAAGGCCCTGAATGCCGTCGCTTCGCGCAACGTGAAGGTGCTGGTGGTCGGTAACCCCGCCAACACCAATGCTTACATTGCCATGAAGTCGGCTCCGGACCTGCCGGCCAAAAACTTCACCGCCATGCTGCGCCTGGACCACAACCGTGCTGCTTCGCAAATCGCGTCCAAGCTGGGCATTGCCGTCGGCGACATCGAGAAGCTGACCGTTTGGGGTAACCACTCGCCCACCATGTACGCCGACTACCGCTTTGCCAGCGCTAATGGCAAGAGCATCAAGGACGCGATCAACGACCAGGTCTGGAACGAAACCGTGTTCC
>CAYZPX010000268.1:0-2875 GCA_964480105.1 uncultured Burkholderiaceae bacterium
GGGCCGCCCAGTTTTTGGGCTGCTTCGACGGCTTCTTGCACCGTGAACGCGGGGATGCCACGGGGAACGGGCACGCCGAAATTGCGCAAGATTTCCTTGCCTTGGTACTCGTGAATCTTCATGAGGGCTCTCTCAGGAATGGAGGGTTTGAACCGGCTGCCTCGCGCGCGCAGGCAAAAAAAATCGCCTGAGGGCGTGGGCACGTTGGGCAGGCGCGAAATGTATCATGCGGCTCCCTTTCATAACCTGACAAATCTCCCCGCAGGCCGAAATTCCAGGCCTGTCGTCGGAGTGGATTTCAGGGCAGACCCGCAGGAGTTTTTGATGTCCCGAGTATTCATTGATGGCGAAGCCGGCACCACGGGTTTGCAGATCCGCGAGCGCCTGCAGGGCATGCCAGCCATCACCCTGGTCAGCATCGACCCCGAACGCCGCAAGGACCCCGCCGCCAAGCGCGAGCTGATCGCCGGTGTCGATCTGGTGATCCTGTGCCTGCATGACGATGCCGCCCGCGACACCACCGCGATGGTGGACGCCATCACCGCCGAGACCGGGCGGGCGATCAAGATCATCGACGCCAGCACCGCGCACCGCGTGGCGCCGGACTGGGTCTATGGCTTTCCCGAGCTGTGCGCCGGCCAGCTCGACGCCGTGCGCACCGCCACCCGCGTCTCCAACCCCGGTTGCTACGCCACGGGCGCGATCGCGCTGTTGCGCCCGCTGGTGGATGCGGGGCTGATTCCGGCCGATTACCCCTTGTCCCTGCCCTCGGTCAGCGGCTACACCGGCGGTGGTCGTCCCATGATCGAGGCCTACGAGGCGGGCCAGGCCGCGCCTTACGAGGCCTACGCGCTGGGCCTGGCGCACAAGCACATCCCGGAAATCTTGCGCTACACCGGGCTGACGCGTCGCCCGGTCTTCATCCCGGCGGTGGGCAACTTCCCGCAGGGCATGCTGGTGCAACTGCCCCTGCACCTGGACCTGCTGCCCGGCGCCCCCAAGGCCGCCGACCTGCACGAGGCCCTGGCCGCGCACTACGCCCACACCAACACGCCCGCCCAATGGGTGAAGGTGCTGCCCCCCACCGACGACCTGAAGCTGGCCGCCGACACCCTGGCCAACACCAACCAGCTGGAGCTGCGAGTGTTCGCCAACGAGGAACACCGCCAGGCCGTGCTGATCGCCCGCCTGGACAACCTGGGCAAGGGCGCCAGCGGCGCGGCGGTGCAGAACCTGGAGCTGATGCTGGGGCTTTAAAAAGCAGGGACAGGGCGGTGAAGGGACTTCAAGTGCTCTCTTTTTGAGAGCTAATACCGCTCGTATTCATTGGGCTAGAGCCCAAAATCAATCGGAATTACCCTGCATGGCCCGCCGCGCCACCTCGGCGCTGAAGCCCCGGGCCAGCAGAAAGCGTATCTGCCGGGCGTATTCCTTGGGCTCGGTGGCGGGGGTGCCGAACTTGCGCTGCCACAGCGCGCGGGCGCGGTCCAGTTCGGTGTCTTTGAGCTGTTCCAGCGCGCCCTGGATGGCAGTGCTGTCGATGCCCTTGGCCTGCAGTTCCTGGCGGATGCGGGCGCTGCCCAGCCGGTTGGCACGCTGGTGCAGCACCGAATCCACCACCCGGCCCTGGTCGATAAAGCCCTTGGCCTCCAGGCCGTCCAACACGGCGGCCAGGTCCTCGTCCTCGGCCACATGCGGGGCCAGCTTGCGTTCCAGCTCGGCGCGGGAATGCTCGCGCTGGCTGAGCAGCCGCAGCGCGCGGCCGGTCAGGGAGAGGCGGGCGAAGGACATGGGCGCTCGCAGTGCGTCAGGTCAGCGCTGCACAAACAGCCCGTTTTCGATGGGGCCATCTGCGTCAAAGCAGTGGCGAATGACGTCGTAAAACTGGGCATCCCCATGCTCGTGAAAGCGGAACAAGGCAAAAGCCACCAAATCCGCCAGTTGAATCAGCCGAGACGCCTTCGAGTCCAGAAATACGGGGACTTCTGCGTAATTCTTGGTATGCCCCCAACTGTGGCCTTCGTATTTGAATTCGCGTGCCAGGGTCTGGATCCGGGTTTCGGTCGAGGATTTGTCCAGCAGCATCAGTCCGCGCTGCGTGTCGTTGTATTGCTGGGCGATGGTGTTGAGTTTCTGCTCGATCCAGTGGCTTTCGCGCTCGAAGACCGACACGCCGGCCAACACGAAAAACTGTTGCTTGGGGTCGCTGGCAGCGCCAGATTCGTCCAGGTAGAGCAAGTGCATACCACACCATGTAAAAAGGCCGCTGTGAAGCGGCCTTGAAAAAAGGTAAGCCGGGTGAGGGAACCCTCAATACACCAACGAGGTAGGCGAGCCCGACTAAGGCGACGATCCTAAACCAAGTCCAGGGCAGGAGCAAGTCCCGTTTGCAAGCTTGTCATGCCGGATCAGGCCTCGTCTTCTGCCTCGGGTGCAGCCGCTGGGGTGGCTGCCACGGCGGGCAGCTGGGTGATGCCCAGGCTTTCGCGGACCTTGTTTTCGATCTCGCGGGCCAGCGCAGGGTTTTCGCGCAGGAATTCCCGGGCGTTGTCGCGGCCCTGGCCGATCTTTTCGCCGTTGTAGGCATACCAGGCGCCAGACTTGTCGATCAGCTTGGCGTTCACGCCCAGGTCGATGATCTCGCCCTCGCGCGAGATGCCCTCGCCGAACAGGATGTCGAACTCGGCGGTCTTGAACGGGGGGCTGACCTTGTTCTTGACGACCTTGACCTTGGTTTCGTTGCCGATGGCCTCGTCGCCCTTCTTGATGGTGCCGGTGCGGCGGATGTCCAGGCGCACGCTGGCGTAGAACTTGAGCGCGTTGCCGCCGGTGGTGGTTTCGGGGCTGCCGAACATCACGCCGATCTTCATGCGGA
>CAYZPX010000269.1:0-2813 GCA_964480105.1 uncultured Burkholderiaceae bacterium
CCGGCTTTGGCATGACCCAGGTCATGTTCGCGCACAACAACGCGAACATGGTGTTTCTCTTTATGAACCTGCTGTGGCTGTCAGTGATCGCCCATCCGGATCCACCCGACGAACCCAGCCCACCAGCCACTTGCCGCACCTGACGCCCATGAACATCGCTGCCGACGCCTCGCCTTCCTCCCGCCCGGCCGCCCGACCGCTGCGCGTGCTGCACTTTGTCTCGGGCGGCTTTTCGGGCGCGACGCAGGTGGCCATTGACCTGTGCGGCGACGATGCCGGCCAGGAAACCCTGCTGGTGCTGCGCCGGCGGATGATGAACCCCGCCGAACGTGTCCAGGCCCTGCGCGCCAAGGGGCTGCGCGTGGAAGTGGTGCCACGCTGGTCACACACCGTGACGATCCTGGCGCTGCGCCGCCTGTGCCAAGAATGGAAGCCCGACGTGCTGGTGGCCCACGGTTTCAGCGAGCACCTGTGGGGCCGCTATGCCGCGCTGCTGGCGGGGGTGCCCTGCATCGTGCAGATCGAGCACAACGTGCGCGAACGCTACGGGCGCTGGCGGCTGTGGCAGTCGCTGTGGCTGGCCAAGCGCACCGACCGCATCGTCGGCGTCTCGCGGGCGGTGGAAGACGTGCTGGTGCGCCTGGGCCACCCGCCCGAGCGCTGCATGACCATCCACAACGGCATTGAGCTTTCCCGCTGGACCAAAGGCCAGCCCTGGGCGCAGCGCGAGGCTGCCATCGTCATGCCCGCACGCTTTGCCCGGCAAAAAGACCACCGCACGCTGATCGAGGCGCTGGTGCCCCTCAAGGCCCTGGGCCACAAGCCCACGGTGTACTTTGCCGGCGAAGGCAAGGCCAGCTGGCGCAAGGAGGCCGAGCAACGGGCGGCCCAGCTGGGCGTGCAAGACCAGGTGCAGTGCCTGGGCCATGTGCAGGACTTGCCCGCGCTGCTGGGCCGGGTCAAGCTGTGCGTGCTGTCCACCCACTACGAAGGCCTGGGCCTGGGCCTGATCGAGGGCATGGCCTCAGGCTGCTGCGGTGTGGGCACCGACGTGGAAGGCGTGCGCGAAATCATCACCCACGGCCAGAACGGCCTGCTGGTGCCCCATGCAGATGCCCCGGCCCTGGCGCACACCCTGGCCGAACTGCTCAGCGACGATGCCCGCGCCCAAGCCCTGGCGGCGGTGGGCCAGGCGCATGTGCACCAGGCCTTTGACCGGCGCCGCATGCGCCAGCAATACCTCGACCTGTTCGCCGACCTGGCCGCCCAAAAGGGTGTGCGCCGCAGCTGAAAGCGGCCGCAGGGCCCGCGCTCAGCGCGCCACCTGCTGAAAAAACGCCGCCAGCTCGGCCGCAATGCCTGCCGGATCGAACTGCACCCGGCAGCGCTGGGCCACGGCCGCGCTCAGGCCCTGGCGGTGCAAGTTCATCGCCGCTTGCAAGGCCTGGGCAATGGCCTCGGGCGTTTCGGGCAGGGGATAGGGGCAATGGTCGCCAAAGTTGACGGCAAAGGCCTCGTCCAGCCGCTCCGGAGTGATGGCACCAAAGCAACCGCCAAAGCCCAGCCCCACGCCCGCACAGCCGCGGACCAGGCCCTCCATCAAGGCGTAGCCCGCGCCAGTGAGCACGTCGGTGCGGTCCAGCCAGGGGCCGGGGTCAGCCACCATGCCAGTGAACTCCACGGCCAGGCCCAGGTCCTGGGCCTGCTTTTTCAGCGCAGGAAGATGGCTGCCCCCACCGATCACCTGCACCCGCAGGCGCCTAGCCTCGGGCAGGGACGCCACGGCCTGCAGCCAGGCGGCGCAGCGCGGGCCCTTGTTGCCGCTCAGGCGCGAGCAGTAGCTCAGCGTCAGCGGCTGGGTGGGATCGTGCGGGGGGCGCAGCGCCGGCAGGGCCAGCGGCAGGCGGCTCAGCAGAAAGGCGGGGCGCGGCGCGTGGGCTGGTCCGTTCGGGGCGTGGACAAGATCCTGGTAAAGCCGGTCTAGCGTGTGGCTCATGGTGACCACGCCACTGACATTGGTGAACAGCGCCGCCCACTGGGCCATGCGGCGTGGGGCGTGGCCGTTGTGCATACAGGCCACCCAGGGAATGCCCAGGGTCTCGCGCAGGCGGTGCGCCAGGCGGGCCTGGGTGTAATGGCTCACATAGATCACATCGGGCTTCCAGGCCGCGACCGCACGGCGCACCAGCGGCTCCAGCCGGGGGTGCAGCAGCCAGCTGCGCGGGTCCTGGCGCAAACGGCCCTGCTCGCCCGGCCACAGCAGGACCTCATGGCCCTGCGCACGCAGGGCCTGGGTGAGCATGCGGTGGTAGGTGGTGATGCCGTTGGTGGAGTGGTCCCGCAGCAGCTTGAGGATGCGCATGGGCCGCAATCCCCTCAACGCCCACCCAGCCGCAGCCGGGCCTGGTCGGTGATGCGCGCCAGCAGCGCCTCAGCAGGCGGCAGATCGTGGACCAGGCCCACCGCCTCGCCCACGGTGGCATGGGCGCGGGAAAAGTCCCCTGTGGCCACGCCAGCGTCGTAGTCCGCGCGGGCGGTGGCCGGGTCGGCGCGCAGGGCCTCGATGCGGCCTTCCCAGGCGCGGTGCAGGTCGTTGCGGATGGCGCGAAAGTCGTAGGGCGCGGGCCAGGCCTTGCGGCGCAGGATGTCGAAGATGGCGGTGCGCGCCGTGCCGTCGCCGTCGGTGGCCACGGCCAGCTGCTTGGCGCCCTCGGGGGCCAGGCTTTCCTGGGTCGCCCACAGGCGGGAGCCGACCAGCACGCCATCGGCCCCCAGCGCGAGCGCGGCGGCCAGGCCCCGGCCATCGGCCACGC
>CAYZPX010000270.1:0-2789 GCA_964480105.1 uncultured Burkholderiaceae bacterium
ACCTTCGTGAACTACCGCAGCCGCGTCGAGCGCGACAACGACCTGCTGGTCGGCCGCCGCGAGGACGTGATCCGAGCCGTCGATGGCGGCTTCCGCCTGGCGCGCCGCCTGATCCTGATCACGCAGTCGGTGCTGATCGCCAAGAACCTCAACACCTTTCTGTAAGCAGAGCCAGGAGACACCATGGGCTGGTTGGACGATTACGTGGCCTTGGTCACGGGCGGTGCCTCGGGCATTGGGCGGGCGGTGGTCAAGCGCTATTTGGCGGAAGGTTGCCGGGGCGTGGGCGTGCTGGTGCGCAGCCCCGAGCAGGCCGAGGGCCTGGTGGCCGAGTTTGGCGACAAGGTGGTCGTGGTGTGCGGCGACGTACGCTCGCCCGCCGACAACGTCAAAGCCGTGGAGACCACGGTCGAGCGCTTTGGCAAGCTCGACACCCTGGTTGGCAACGCCGGGGTGTGGGATTTCTTCACCCGCCTCGAAAAGATGAGCATCGAGCAGGTCGCCGAGAGCTTTGACGAGATCTTCAGCGTCAACGTCAAGGGCTATGTGCTCGCGGCCCGCGCGGCAGCCTCCCACCTGCGTGCCAGCGGCGGCAGCATGATCTTCACGCTGTCGAATTCCGCGTTCTACGCGGGCGGGGGTGGTCCGTTGTACGTGGCGTCCAAGCATGCGGGCCTGGGCCTGATCAAGCAGCTGGCCTATGAGTTCGCGCCGGATGTGCGCGTCAATGGTGTCGCCCCCGGTGGCACGGTGACGCCCCTGCGCGGCCCGGCCAGCCTGGGCAAGCACGAAAAGCGCCTGACCGAAATCCCCGGCTTCGAGGACAACGTGGCCAATGCCATGCCGCTGAAGTTCATCGCCCAGCCCGAGGACCATGCCGGCCACTATGTGCTGCTGGCGTCCAAGGCCAACAGCCGCGCCACCACCGCCGTCGTGATTCAGAGCGATGGTGGCTGGGAAATCCGCCCCATGCGTTGAGGCCAGGAGCAAGACGATGAACACTTCCCGCATCCTTACGGCCGACCAGCAGCGCTTCATGGGCTGGGTCCAGGCCTGCGCGCTGCCGCTGATGGCCGCCCCCATGTTCCTGGTCAGCGGCCCCGAGCTGGTGGTTGCCTGCGCCCGCGCCGGCATCATCGGTTCCTACCCGGCGGCCAATGCCCGCAACATCGAGACCTTGGATGCCTGGATGGCGCAGACCCGCGAGGGCGTGCTGGCCGGCAACCCGAATGCGGTCTGGGCTATGAACATGATCGTGCACAGCAGCTACGACCGCTTTGGCGCCGAGCTGGACCTGGTGCAGAAGTACCAGCCGAACATCGTCTCCACCGCCTTGGGCAGCCCCAAGCGTGTGCTGGAGGCCGTGCACGGCTACGGCGGCATCGTGATGGCTGACGTGATCAACCCCACGCTGGCGCGCAAGGCGGCTGATGCGGGCGCCGACGTGCTGGTGCTGGTCACCAGCGGGGCGGGCGGCCATACCGGCACTTACCACCCCTTTGCACTGATCGCCGAAGTGCGCAAGTTCTGGCAAGGCCCATTGGGCCTGGCCGGCGCCATCACCCAGGGCACCGACATCCGCGCGGCCCAGCTTTTGGGTGCCGACTTCGTGCTGGCGGGCACCCGCTTCATTGCCACACCCGAAAGCCTGGCCGAGCCCGCCTACCGTGACCTTCTGGTGCAAAGCCACCTGGAAGACCTGGTGCAGACCAAGGCCGTGTCGGGCGTGCTGGCCAACTGGCTGCGCCCCACGCTGGAAAAGGCCGGCTTCACCGAAGACCAGCTGCGCGAGGAAAAGAAGATTGACTTCTCCGGCGACATCGTGGCCGCCCCCAAGGCCTGGAAGACCGTCTGGTCGGCGGGCCATGGCGTGGGCGGCATCGACCGCGTGGCGACCACCGCCGAAGTGGTCGCCGAGCTGCGCCAGGGCTATGTGGCCACCTTGCAGCGCGAGCAGCAGGAACTGGCGGCCTTGCTGCCCCGCTACACCGCTTGATTTTTTGAATGTGTCATTTGGAATTTGAATTGGTTTTTTACCGCGCTTGAAGGAGACAAAGCATGAAACGTCGTTACGCACTGCACACCCTGGCCTTGTCGCTGGGCCTTGGTCTGGGCATGGCCGCCAGCGCCCAAGCACAAACCCTGAACATCGGGGTGTCGCTGAGCACCACCGGCCCCGCCGCCTCGCTGGGCATTGCCGAGAAGAATTCGATCGAACTGCTGCCCAAGACTCTGGGCGGCCTGCCGGTGAACTACATCGTGCTGGACGATGCCTCCGACCCCAGCCAGGCGGCCAAGAACGCCCGCCGCTTTGTGGATGCCGATAAGGTGGACGCCATCATCGGTTCCACCACCACGCCTGGCTCCCTGGCCGTGGCCGAAGTGGCTGCCGAAACCAAGACCCCCCAGATCGCTCTGGCCCCGTTCGCACCGCGCCAGATCACCTGGGTGTTTCCGCTGCCCCAGTCGGTGGGCGTGATGTCCTCGGCATTGTTCGAGCACATGAAGGCGAACAATGTCCAGACCCTGGGCTTTATCGGCTTCAGCGATGCCTATGGCGAAAGCTGGCTGCAGGACGTGCAAAAGAGCGCCGAAAAGAACGGCATCAAGCTGGTGGCCACGGAGCGCTATGCCCGCAACGACCAGAGCGTGACCGCCCAGGCGCTCAAGCTGATGCAGGCCAACCCCCAGGCCATCCTGATCGCCGGCAGCGGCACCCCGGCCGCCCTGCCCATGCGCGCCCTGCGTGACCGTGGCTTCAAAGGCCAGTTCTACCAAACCCATGGCGT
>CAYZPX010000271.1:0-2756 GCA_964480105.1 uncultured Burkholderiaceae bacterium
AGGTGGAACTGGTGCGCCGCTGGCGTTCTGGCCAGGGCGATGAGCGGGTGCAGACGGGTATCCACATCTCGATCAACGGGATTGCGGCCGGGCTGCGCAATACCGGCTGAAGGCGTCCAAAGCACCGCCTGATCCCTGGATTGCCCGGGGCTTGCGGCGCTAGCATCGCTGACCATGCAGCAGACCCTCCCTTTTTGCGCTTCCTGGCCGAGTGCCCATGTGCTGGCATGGCTTGCGGCGGCCGTGTTGGCCGCAGGCTGCAGCCACAGCGTGGACGTACCTTTGGCCGACAACTACGCGCCCACGCTACAGAAAAAAGCCCGTGCTGTGCACCACTGGGATGTGTTGGCCGACGACGTGGCCGGACGCATTGCCGAAAAACTGCGCGACTGGCCCGCACAGGCCCACCCGATCTACATCGTTCCGCCCAGCGATGCCCGTTTTGAGCAGGGCTTTCGCCGTCTGCTGACCACCCGCTTGCTGGAACGTGGCGTGGCCCTGTCGGTGCACCCCACCCCGGTCCAGCTGTCCCTGGAGGCCATGCTGGTGCAGCACGAGGCCGCCGTTGGCAACCGGGCGGCCATGCCCGCCACCCGCCTGGCGCTGGGCCTGGCCGTGGCACGGGACTGGTACCTTTATGCCCAAAGCTCGGCCTCAGCCATTGCGGCGGGCGTGGCCACCGGGGCCCTGATGGACATCACGCAGGCCAGTCTGAACGGTCCTGCGGCAGGTGGTCCGACGCGCACCGAGGTCCTGATCACCACCACCTTGCAAAACGAAGGGCGTTTGCTGGCCAGCACCGCTGACGTGTACTACATCGAACGCGAAGATGCGGGCCTTTACCGGCCCTCACCCCCGCCTCCGCCACCCCCGCCGCCCACCCCCCTCAAAACCTGGCGGGTGGTCGCCCCATGAAGCGCCGCTTTGCCTTGGGTGCTTTGGCAGCATTGGCCTTGCCGGGTTGCGCCAATTACTACTACGGCGATGGCCTGCCCCGCTTGCCCAGCCTGGTCGAGCCGCAGGACCTGCTCTCCCTCAATTACCAGGCTGCCGACCGCTTGCTCGCCCAGGTGTTCCTGGACCCGCAATTCCCCGTGCTGGTTGCCACCCTCGTCCATGTGGACCGCTTACAGGAGTCTTCTCGCTTTGGACGGATTGCCGCCGAGCAGATCGCCGGGCGCATCGTGCAGCGCGGCCTCCGTGTCACCGAGGTCAAGCTGCGCGAGAGCCTGATGTTGCAGCGCGATCAGGGGGTGCTTCTCTTGTCCCGCGAGCTGCGGGAGGTCAGCCAGAGCCAAGCGGCCCAGGCCGTATTGGTGGGTACCTACGCGCCATCGGCCACCCAGGTGTACATCAGCCTGAAACTCGTAGCCCCCGAGGGCAATGTGGTCATGGCCGCCCAGGACTACGCCTTGCCCATGGATGCCGACGTGCGCCTGCTGCTGGCCGCCCGCTGAACCAGCCCCGGCCCGTCCAGCCCGGTGGGGGGAGGGTAAAATCCCAGACTTTCCCTTCTTGCGGTGGCGTTAGCTCAGTTGGATAGAGCAAGTGCCTTCTAAGCACTAGGTCACAGGTTCGATTCCTGTACGCCGCGCCATCTTGCAGGTCGGCCACCCCGCAGACGCCCGGATCTGGGTCCCGCCAAGAACCCCCTGCCGTGCAGCGCGACTGCCCAGCGCATTCCAGGAGCCTTTCGTGCAAGACCTTAATGACACGCCCGCCCCCTTGTTGGCGCCGCGCGTGATCAAGAAATACCCCAATCGCCGCCTCTACGACACCAGCACCTCCACCTACATCACGCTCAGCGATGTGCGGCAGATGGTCATGGACCACCAAAACGTGCAGGTGCGCGACGCCAAGACTGGCGAGGACCTGACCCGCAGCATCCTGCTGCAGATCATCCTGGAAGAGGAAGCCGGTGGCGCCCCCATGTTCACCGAGGCCATGCTGGCCAACATCATTCGTTTCTACGGGCACACCATGCAGGCCTTCATGGGCAGCTACCTGGAAAAGAACATCCAGGCCTTCACTGACCTGCAGGGCAAGCTGACCGAGCAATCCCAATCCGTCACCCCTGAGATGTGGGCGCAGTTCATGCACATGCAGACGCCGCTGCTCAAGGGCCTGATGGGTGGGTATGCCGAACAGTCCCAGACGGTGATGAACCAGTGGCAGGAGCAGGTGCAAAAGCAGACCGAGCAAGTGCTGGGCGCCTTTGGCCTCAAACGTTAATTTTCACGATCCCAACGCCCCATGAGCGAAGTCCTTACCCCACCGGCGGTCCCCGCCACACCCGCGCCCCGCGTGGGCTTTGTCAGCCTCGGTTGCCCCAAGGCCCTGACCGATTCCGAACTGATCCTGACCCAGCTGAGTGCTGAGGGCTACCAGACCTCCAAGACCTTCCAGGGCGCGGACCTGGTGATCGTCAACACCTGCGGCTTCATCGACGACGCCGTCAAGGAAAGCCTGGACACGATTGGCGAAGCCCTGGCCGAGAACGGCAAGGTCATCGTCACTGGCTGCCTGGGCGCGCGCTCAGGCGAGGGCGGTGGCAACCTGGTGCAGGAGATGCACCCCAGCGTGCTCGCCGTCACCGGCCCGCACGCCACCCAGGAGGTGATGGACGCCGTCCACCAGCACCTGCCCAAGCCCCATGACCCCTTCCTGGACCTGGTGCCCGGCGGTTTTGGCGCGGCGGGCCTCAAGCTCACGCCCAAGCACTACGCCTACCTGAAGATCAGCGAGGGCTGCAACCA
>CAYZPX010000272.1:0-2755 GCA_964480105.1 uncultured Burkholderiaceae bacterium
CAGTGGCGGCCGACGGCCAGTACCTCTGGAACGGCCAGCCCGTCAGCGACGAGGAGCTCCAATCGCGCCTGGCCACCGCCGGCCAGCAAACGCCACCGCCCGACCTGCACCTCCAGGGTGACAAGGCCGTGCGCTACGAGCGCGTGGCCCAGGCCATGGCGGCGGCGCAGCGGGCGGGGCTGCGCAAGATTGGTTTTCTGACCACACCTTGAGGGTCAAAACAGCCTCTAGGCTTTATTTCACCAGCGGTACTAGCTATCAAAATCAAAGCAAGTACCGCCCTGAAAATCCCCCGACTTACGCCAGCGTGGTCTCCACGGTGAGCACTTCGCCCGAGGCGATCAGGTCGATGAGGCGGTCGATGTTGGGGTGCTTGCCTGGGTTGGCGCGGGCGTCCTCGGTGTGTTCGGCAAACCATTCCAGCCCTTGCTGCGCGGCCGCTGCGTCGATGCGCCCGCCATGCTGGGCGGCCAGCGCGGCATAGACCGCCAGCGATCCGGCCTTGCCGGGCTTGTTTTCGATGGTGGCGACCACCTCGCCCGCGGCGTTGCGCAGCGCCAGGGCGGCCAGGTGGGTCACGGGGGGCAGGGAACGCAGGTTATCGGCGAAAGCCATCGAAAACTCCTGAAAAACAATGGAAAGGAACGGCCCTCACCCGGGCCGTTCGACAAAGCGCTGGATTATCGCGACGATCCTCGGGAGGTACCGCCCCGCTGCCACGGGGCTGCCGTGGGCGTCCACGATACTGCGCATCCCTGTTTTGAGAATTTGGAGAAGACGCACGCATGGCCGCCGCCTCCACCAACGACCGCAGCCCCTGGGGGGTGTTCCTGATCTTTCTGCGCCTGGGCCTGACCTCGTTTGGCGGCCCGGTCGCGCACCTGGGCTATTTCCGGGACGCGTTTGTCACCCGGCGGCAATGGCTGTCCGAGCGCAGCTACGCCGACCTGGTGGCGCTGTGCCAGTTCCTGCCCGGCCCCGCGAGCAGCCAAGTGGGCATGGCGCTGGGGCTGTCCCGCGCCGGGTATCCGGGGGCCTTTGCCGCGTGGGTGGGGTTCACGCTGCCGTCGGCCATCGCGCTGGTCCTGTTCGCGCTGGGGCTGTCGCGCCATGCCGAAGCGATTCCTGCGGGGGCGCTGCACGGCCTGAAGGTGGTGGCCGTCGCGGTGGTCGCCCAGGCGGTGTGGGGCATGGCCCGCACGCTGTGCACTGACCGCCTGCGCGTGACGCTGATGGCGCTGGCCGCCTGCGTGGTCCTGTGGCTGACTTCGGCTTGGGCCCAGGTGGGGGTGATCGCGGTGGCGGGCCTGCTGGGGCGGTGGCTGATCGCGCCCGCGCCGGACCAGGCGCACGATCCGCTGCCCATCACCGTGGGCCAGCGGGCCGGCGTGGCCTGGCTGTCGCTGTTTGCGGCCCTGTTGCTGGGCTTACCGCTGCTGGCGGCGCAATGGCCCAGCCCGGCGCTGGCGGTGGTGGATGCCTTCTACCGCGCCGGCGCCCTGGTGTTCGGCGGCGGCCATGTCGTGCTGCCGCTGCTGGAGGCGGCAGTGGTGCTTTCGGGCTGGGTGAACCAGGACGCCTTCCTCGCAGGCTATGGCGCGACCCAGGCGGTTCCGGGGCCGCTGTTCACCTTTGCGGCCTTCCTGGGCGCATCGATGCAGCAAGGGCCGACCGGCTGGACGGGAAGCCTGCTCTGCCTGCTGGCGGTCTTTGCCCCCTCGTTCCTGCTGGTGGCCGGCGCCCTGCCCTTTTGGGAACGGCTGCGGCGCAACGCGCACGCCCGGTCCACGCTGGCGGGCGTGAACGCGGCGGTGGTGGGCCTGCTGGTGGCGGCGCTGTACCAGCCCGTGTGGACCAGCGCCATCCACGCCCCGCGCGATCTGGGCCTGGCCCTGCTGGCCCTGGTCGCCCTGATGGCCTGGAAGCTGCCGCCCTGGCTGGTGGTGCTTGGCGCCGGACTGGCCGGCTGGGGGCTGAGCTTGGCGGGATAAAAAGCCTCAAGCCATCGGGCCCTCACCGACCTCGTCCAACAAGTGCTGCTTGAACGCCCTGGCCAGCGGGGAGAGTTTCTTGCTGGCCGGGTGCACGATGTGCCACGCCGACGGCAGGGGAAAGCCCTCGACGTCGATGACGCTGACGCCATGCTCTTTTTGCTGGCCGTGCAAGGCGTGCAGCGACACCAGGCCGATGCCCAATCCACCGGCCACCGACTCCTTGACGGCCTCGTTGCTCCCCAACTCCAGACGGACATCGGGCCGGAAACGCATCGCCCGGAAAAACCGATCCCCCGCCATCCGCGTGCCGGAGCCTTTCTCGCGCAGGATGAAGCGGCGCTGCGCGAGATCCTGCAAAGGCACCTGCTGGCGGGCAGCGAGCGGGTCTGCGCTCGGCGCGATCAGGACCAGGGGGTTGGGCATGAACACTTCATCGCCCAGGTCCATGTCGGCTGGAGGCATGGACATGATGTAGAGGTCGTCCATGTTTTCGCGCAGGCGGTGCACGACGCCGTCGCGGTTCAGGATTTCCAGCGCCACATCGATCTCCGGATGCCGGGTGCAGAAGCGGCCCAACAGGCGTGGCATGAAATACTTGGCCGTGCTCACCACCGCCACGCACAACTTGCCACGGGACAGACCCTTGCGGGCGTCGATGCCCTGCTCGAACGCCTCCCAGGTCTGGGCCAGGGCACGGGCGGTCGTGGCCAGCTCCTGGCCGATCTCGGTCAGATAGATTTTTTTGCCGATGACTTCGTACA
>CAYZPX010000273.1:0-2689 GCA_964480105.1 uncultured Burkholderiaceae bacterium
GAAAAATCCCGCAAGCTCATCCTGCCCACCAACCGCCCCGATGTGCGCGTGGTGATGGTGCGCGCCACCGACGTGCCCACCTACGTGGAATACGGCGGCGCCGACCTGGGTGTGGCCGGCAAGGACACCCTGATCGAGCATGGCGGCCAAAACCTGTTCCAGCCGCTGGATTTGCGCATCGCCAAATGCCGCGTCAGCGTGGCCGTGCGTTCTGATTTTGACTACGCCCGCGCCGTGCGCCAGGGCGGGCGCCTGAAGGTGGCCACCAAGTACACGACGATTGCCCGCGAGTTTTTTGCCAACAAAGGCGTGCATGTGGACATGGTCAAGCTCTACGGCAGCATGGAGCTCGCGCCGCTGATCGGCATGGCCGATGCCATCGTGGACCTGGTCTCCACCGGCAACACCCTCAAGGCCAACCACCTGGTCGAGGTCGAGCGCATCATGGACATCAGCTCCCGCCTCGTGGTCAATCAGGCTGCCCTCAAGCTCAAGGCCGCGACCTTGCGGCCCATCATGGACGCCTTCGCTGCCGCCATTCCTTCGGAATAAATGCTATGAATTTAAAAGCTGCTCCCGCCCGTCTTTCCACGTCTGACGCCCAATTTGAGGCTCAATTTGCCGCCCGCCTGCACTGGTCGGCCGACACCGACGCGGCGATCGAGCAGCGCGTGGCGGACATCCTGGCCGACGTGCGTACCCGGGGCGACCTGGCCGTGCTGGACTACACCAATCGCTTCGACGGCCTGAACGTGGGCGCGATGCGCGAGCTGGAGCTGCAGCAGGACGAGCTGAAGGCCGCTTTCGATGGCCTGCCGGCCGTACAGCGCCAGGCGCTGGAGCAGGCCGCCGCCCGTGTGCGCCGCTACCACGAGGCGCAGAAAAAAGCCAACGGCGAGAGCTGGAGCTACCGCGACGAGGACGGCACCCTGCTGGGCCAGAAGGTCACGCCGCTGGACCGCGTGGGCATCTACGTGCCCGGTGGCAAGGCGGCCTACCCCAGCAGCGTGCTGATGAACGCCATCCCCGCGCATGTCGCCGGGGTGGGGGAGATCATCATGGTTGTGCCCACGCCCAAGGGCGAACGCAACGCCCTGGTACTGGCTGCGGCCTACGTGGCCGGCGTGACGCGCGCCTTCACCATCGGCGGCGCCCAGGCCGTGGCCGCGCTGGCCTACGGCACCGAAACCATTCCCAAGGTGGACAAGATCACCGGCCCGGGCAATGCCTACGTGGCCAGCGCCAAAAAGCATGTGTTTGGCACCGTGGGCATCGACATGATCGCCGGCCCCAGCGAGATCCTGGTGCTGGCCGACGGCTCCACCCCCGCCGACTGGGTGGCGATGGATTTGTTCAGCCAGGCCGAGCACGACGAACTGGCCCAGAGCATCCTGTTGTGCCCCGATGCCGCCTACATCGATGCGGTGCAGGACGCGATTGACCGCCTGCTGCCCACCATGCCCCGCGCCGAGATCATCGCCAAGAGCCTGAACGGCCGCGGCGCGCTGATCCACACCCGCAGCATGGAAGAGGCCTGCGCCATCAGCAACCGCATCGCGCCCGAGCACCTGGAGGTCTCCAGCCAGGACCCGCACCGCTGGGAGCCGCTGCTCAAGCACGCCGGCGCCATTTTCCTGGGTGCCTACACCAGCGAATCCTTGGGCGACTACTGCGCCGGCCCCAACCACGTGCTGCCCACCAGCGGCACGGCACGTTTTAGCTCGCCGCTGGGCGTCTATGACTTCCAAAAGCGCAGCAGCCTCATCGAAGTCAGCGAACAAGGCGCCCAGACCTTGGGCCAGATCGCCTCGGTCATCGCCCATGGCGAAGGCCTGCAAGCCCATGCGCGGGCGGCAGAGTTGCGGCTGAAGTGAATTGACAGGCGGGCCAAGCCCCGTCAAACTGGTCAGCCAACTGGTTTGATAGGAGCTTCGTGATGCATGCCTGGCCTGTACAAGACGCGAAAGCGCGGTTCAGCGAGTTTCTGGAGGCTTGCCTCCACGAGGGCCCACAGCTGGTGACCAAGCGCGGCGCCGAAGCCGCCGTCCTGGTGCCGGTGCAGGAGTGGCGCCGCCTGCAGCGTGCGGCCCGGCCCTCGCTCAAGCAGTTGCTGCTGTCCGACGAGGCGCGTGGCGACTTGAACTTGCCCGCCCGTGGACAGGCCCGCCGCCGTCCGGTGGAGCCGATGTGGTGACCGGCGCTTATCTGCTCGACACCAACGTCGTCTCCGAATTGCGCCGACCCCGTCCGCATGGCGGGGTGGTCGCCTGGCTCCAATCCCTGGACGACGCGCAGTTGTTTCTCTCCGCCGTGACCCTGGGCGAAATCCAGGCCGGCGTCGAACTGACGCGGGAGCAAGACCCGGCCAAAGCCCTGGAAATCGAGGCTTGGCTGGAGCTGGTCGCTGGGGCCTACAACATCCTGCCCATGGACGCCGCCTGCTTTCGGGCCTGGGCCCGCCTGATGCACCGCCAGTCCGACACGCTGTATGAAGACGCCATGATCGCCGCGACCGCCCGGGTGCATGGGCTTCAGGTTGCCACCCGCAACGTGGCCGACTTCCGGGCGCTGGGCCTGGAGGTCTTCAACCCTTTCAGTCCGCCGCCAAAATCTCCTTGAGCGCCGCCACCAGCACCGCGCATTGCGCGTCGGTGCCCACGGTGATGCGCAGGAACTGGTCGATCCGCGC
>CAYZPX010000274.1:0-2670 GCA_964480105.1 uncultured Burkholderiaceae bacterium
TCGCTGGTGACCGAATGGGTCAAGGGCAAGACGCTGGACGAAGCCGCTGCGCTGAAAAACAGCCAGATCGCCGAAGAGCTGGCCCTGCCGCCCGTCAAGATCCACTGCTCGATCCTGGCCGAAGACGCCATCAAGGCTGCCGTGGATGACTACAAACAAAAGCATCCGGCTGCCGCCTGAGACACCATGGCCATCACCTTGACCGAAGCGGCTTCCCGCCACATCCAGCGTTACCTTGGCCGTCGTGGCAAAGGCATTGGTGTGCGCCTGGGCGTCAAAACCACGGGCTGTTCTGGCCTGGCCTACAAGCTGGAATACGTGGACGAAGCCGCGCCCGAAGACATCGTGTTTGAAAACTACGGCGTCAAGGTGCTGATCGACCCGAAAAGTCTGGCCTACATCGACGGCACGGAGTTGGATTTTGTGCGCGAAGGCCTGAATGAGGGCTTCAAGTTCAACAATCCCAACGAGCGGGACCGCTGCGGCTGCGGAGAGAGCTTCCGCGTCTGACCCGGGTTGTTGACCAACCTTTCGACCGCCGCATCCTGGGTGCTGGCGGTTTTTTCTTGCCATGAACCTTCAATCCGACGATTTCAACCTGTTTGGCCTGCCGCGCCGCTTTGCACAGGACCGCACCGACATCGACACCCGCTGGCGCGCCCTGCAAAAAGAAGCCCATCCGGACCGCTTTGCCGACCAGGGCGCTGCGGCCCAGCGCGTGGCCATGCAGTGGTCGGTGCGCATCAATGAGGCCTACCAGCGCCTGAAAGACCCGCTGCGCCGTGCCGCCTACCTGTGCGAGTTGCAAGGAGCGCCGATCCGCGCCGAAGACAACACCGCCATGCCCGCCGACTTCCTGATGCAGCAGATGGAATGGCGCGAGGCCCTGGACGAGGCGCGCACCGCCGCCGAATTTGACGCGCTCGACGCTGAGGTGCGCACCGAGCGCCAACGTCGTCTGCAGGCCTGCGCGCAGCACCTGGACACCGCTGCCAACCCCCAAGCCGCGTCCAGCGAAGTGCGCGCGCTGATGTTCATTGACCGTTTCGGCATGGACATCGAGCGCAAACGCGAACAGCTGGGACAATAACGTCCCTCCCGGCCCCCAACCGAGCACCTTCATGGCCTTACTTCAGATTTCCGAGCCCGGCCAATCGCCGGATCCCCACCAGCGGCGCATTGCCGTGGGCATTGACCTGGGCACCACCCATTCCCTGGTGGCCGCCGTGCGCAATGGCGTGGCCGAATGCCTGCCCGATGACCAGGGCCGCCTGTTGTTGCCCTCGGTCGTGCGCTACCTCGAAGGTGGTCGCCGCCAGATTGGCCACGAGGCCCTGGCCGCCCAGGTGCAGGATGCGCGCAACACCATCGCCTCGGTCAAGCGCTTCATGGGCCGGGGCATGGCCGATGTGGCCCAAGCTACGCACCTGCCGTACACCTTCATCCCGCCCGCCGACGCCAATGCCGGTGGCATGGTCAGCCTGGACACCGTGGCGGGGCCCAAGTCCCCGGTTGAGGTCAGCGCCGAAATCCTGGCCACGCTGCGCTACCGCGCCGAAGACAGCTTCAACGATGACCTGTACGGCGCGGTGATCACTGTGCCCGCCTACTTTGACGACGCCCAGCGCCAGGCCACCAAAGATGCCGCCAAGCTCGCCGGCGTGAACCTGCTGCGCCTGATCAACGAGCCCACCGCCGCAGCGATCGCCTATGGCCTGGACAACGCCAGTGAGGGCGTTTATGCCGTCTATGACCTGGGTGGCGGCACCTTTGACATCTCCATCCTGCGCCTGACCAAGGGCGTGTTCGAGGTGATCGCCACCGGCGGCGACTCGGCCCTGGGCGGCGACGATTACGACGCAGCGCTCGCCGACTGGCTGGTGCAGCAGCACGGCTGGAAGGTGGAGACCCCGGAAGACAAAGCAGCCCTGCACCGTGCCGCCCGCACCTGCAAGGAAGCCCTGACTGCTACTGAAACGATAGCTAGTACCGCCCGTATTTCGGGGCTTGAGTGCCAATTTGACCTTCAACGGTCCGATTTTGAAGCTGCCACTGCTGCACTGACCGCGCGCTCCATGGCGGCCGTGCGCCGGGCCCTGCGCGATGCCCAGCTCAGCCCCGAGGAGGTTCAGGGCGTGGTGATGGTGGGCGGCTCCACCCGCATGCCGCAGATCCAGAAGGCGGTGGCCGACTACTTTGGCCGACCGCCACTGACCAACCTGAACCCCGACGAAGTGGTCGCCCTGGGCGCTGCCATTCAGGCCAACCAACTCGCCGGCAACCGGGGCAGTGACGACCTGCTGCTGCTGGACGTGATCCCGCTGTCCCTGGGCATCGAAACCATGGGCGGCCTGGTCGAGCGCATCGTCGCCCGCAATGAAACCATCCCCACTGCCAAAGCCCAGGACTTCACCACCTACAAGGACGGCCAGACCGCGCTGGCCATCCACGTGGTGCAGGGCGAGCGCGACCTGGTGGAGGATTGCCGTAGCTTGGCCCGTTTTGAGCTGCGCGGTATCCCGCCGATGGCCGCTGGCGCGGCGCGCATCCGTGTGACTTTCACCATCGACGCCGACGGCCTGCTCAGCGTCAGTGCGCGCGAGCTGGGCAGCGGCGTGGAGGCGCACATCGCCGTCAAACCTTCGTATGGCTTGTCGGATGACGAGGTCG
>CAYZPX010000275.1:0-2644 GCA_964480105.1 uncultured Burkholderiaceae bacterium
GCTTCTCGGACAACTGGCCCCTGGTCGGCGGCAAGATGGACCTGACCGAGGGCGGCATCCGCGTGCCCTGGATTGCCCACTGGCCCGCGGTGATCGCCCCTGGCCGGACCAGCCCCCAGCAGTGCCTGACCATGGACTGGACCGCCACGATGCTGGACGCCGCTGGCGTGGCCGCGCACCCGGACTACCCGCTGGACGGCGTCTCGCTGATGCCGGTGCTGCGGGCAGAGGGCCAGGAATTCCGCCGCCCGGTGCATTTCCGCATGAACCACCGCAGCCAGCGGGCGCTGCGTGACGGCGACTGGAAATACCTGCGCGTGGATGGCGACGACTACCTGTTCAACCTTCCTGCCGACGAGCGTGAGCGCGCCAACCTGGGCGGGCGTGAGTCCGAGCGGCTGGAGACGATGCGCGCCGCCTGGGAGGCCTGGAACGCCACCATGCCCCCGATCCCCGAGGACGCCATGGTGACGCTGGGCTACTCGGTCAAGGACATGCCCCAGCGCTGAAGCAATGCCAATTTGCTCCTAAAAGGAGAGCTATTACCGATGGTATCCATTGGCCTGGAGGCAGTTTTTGCCTGAAATCTTGCTGGAGAACAGGTGGGGCGGCTCCCAGCAGCTGGCAAAGCCTCGGCAGCGGACCGCTAGAGTGCAGGCCCCATGAACCTGTCTTCCACCACCCTGCGCCTGGTCGGCCTCGCCGCGTTTTCCAGCATGGCCGCCACGCGCATCTGCGACCCCATGCTGGTGCCGCTGTCGCAAGAATTTGGCATCACGACCGGCGATGCGGCGGCGGTGGTATCCGCCTATGCCATCGCCTACGGGCTGCTGCAGTTGTTTTACGGCCCGCTGGGCGACCGGCTGGGCAAGGTCAAAGTGGTGGTGGGCGGTGCGCTGGCCTGCGGGGTGCTCAGCGCCCTGACGGCGGCGGCGCCCAGCTTTGGGTTGCTGGTGCTGGCGCGCACCGCGATGGGTGCGGCCGCGGCGGGAATCATTCCACTGTCCATGGCCTGGATTGGCGACCAGGTGCCGTACGAACAGCGCCAGGAAACCCTGGCCAGACTGCTGGGCGCCACCGTGTCCGGAATGATGGTCGGCCAGTGGTTTGGCGGCTTTGCGGCCGATGTGCTGCACTGGCGCTGGGCCTTTGCCGTGCTGGCCCTGCTGTTTCTGACGGCTGGCACCCTGCTGTGGCGCGAAACCGCCCGGCTGCCCAAAGCCCCTGCCAGTGGGCAGGCCTCTGTGTCTCTGGGCCAGCAGGCCCTCAAAACCCTGAGCTTGCTGCGCCTGCCCCGGGTGCGCTGGGTGCTGGCAGTCACGGGGCTGGAAGGCGCGCTGGCCTTTGGGCCGCTGGCGTTTGCGCCCAGCCAGCTGGTGGAGCGCTTTGGCCTGTCGGTCAGCACCGCCGCCAGCGTGATGGTGCTGTATGGCATCGGGGGCCTGCTCTACAGCCAGTTCGCCCGCCGCTGGCTGGGCCTGCTCGGCGAAAAAGGCCTGGCCCGCCTGGGTGGCAGCCTGATCGCTGCGGGCCTGCTGGGATTTGCCTGGGGCACCCAGGCCTGGCAGGGCGTGCTGGGCAGCCTGGTGGCCGGGCTGGGTTTTTACATGCTGCACAACACCCTGCAGACCCAGGCGACGCAGATGGCGCCCGAGGCGCGCGGCACCGCCGTCACGCTGTTTGCCGGCATCCTGTTCCTGGGCCAGTCGTTGGGCGTGACCGCCGTGGCCACGGGAGGACGCTGGCTGTCCACCTCGCTGCTGTTCACGGGGGCGGCGCTGGGCGTGCTGGCGCTGTGTCTGGTGATTTCGGCGCGCGTGCAGGCGCGGGCTGCGCCTTGAAGATTCCGACATTCCCCACCACACCATGAAGCACCTGTTCCCCTTTCTGCAATGGCCCCGGCTGGATGCGGCGCTGCTGCGCAGCGAAGCGCTGGCCGGTCTCACCGTGGGCCTGATGGTGCTGCCCCAGGGCGTGGCTTACGCCGCGCTGGCGGGCATGCCGCTGGTGACGGGGATTTATGCCTCCATGCTGCCGGCGCTGATCGCGGTGCTGTTCAGCGCCTCGACCCGGCTGTCGGTGGGGCCGACGGCGCTGAGCTGCCTGCTGGTCAGCGCTTCGCTCAACGGCCTGGCGGCGCCAGGCAGCCCGGAGTGGGTCAACCTGGCGGTGTGGCTGGCGCTGCTCAGCGGCCTCTTGCAAACCGCGCTGGGGCTGGGGCGCTTTGGCTGGCTGCTCAACCTGGTCAGCGCCCCGGTGCTGATGGCGTTTACGCAGGCGGCGGCGGTGCTGATCATGGCCTCGCAGTTGCCCGCGCTGCTGGGGCTGCCTGGGGGCTTGCGTGTCTGGGAAGGCGGCTGGCCGGATGGGCGGGCGATGGCCTTTGGCCTGGTCAGCCTGGGCCTGCTGCTGCTGGTGCGCCGCTGGCGGCCCAGCTTCCCCTCGGTGCTGGTGATCGTGTTGGTCAGCGCCGGCCTCTCGGTGGCTTTGGGCTACGAGGCGCTGGGCGGCAAGGTGGTGGGCACGCTGCCCCACGGCCTGCCCGCGCTGTACCTGCCGCGCTGGCCGGGGTGGGACCTGCTGGGCCAGCTGCTGCTGCCCACCATGGTGGTCACGCTGGTGAGCTTCCTGGAAACCGCGTCCA
>CAYZPX010000276.1:0-2624 GCA_964480105.1 uncultured Burkholderiaceae bacterium
TGACCAGGCTGGCCTGCATGTGCGGCTGTAGGCTCCAGCCCACCACTTGACGGCTGAACAGGTCAATGACGGCGGCCAGGTATAGCCAGCCCTCGTCGGTGGCGATGTAGGTGATGTCGCCACTCCAGAGCTCATTGGGCTGTTCAGGGTTGAAGCGCCGCTGCACCAGGTCCGGCGCAACGGGCAGGCTGTGGCGGCTGTCAGTGGTCACCACGAACTTGCGTTTCGTTTTGGCCTTGATGCCGTGCTGCTGCATGAGCTTACGAACCCGGTCCTTGCCCACCCGGATGCCCCGGGCCAGCAGTTCCTTGTGCATGCGTGGCCAGCCGTATTCGCCCTTGACCTGCGCATGGATGGCTCGGATGTGTGCCAGCAGGGCCTCATCGCTGTGGCGCCCAGATGGCCCACTGCAACAGCTGTGACGCTGGCGCAACCAGTTGAAATACCCACTGGCGCTGACCTCCAGCACCTGGCAGGCCAGGCTGACCGGATACAGCTCTCTCATTTGGTGTATCCAGGCGTACCTCGCAGCGTGTCCTGCGCGAAGTACGCCGCGGCTTTTTTTGCGATGTCACGCTCCATCCTCAAGCGGGCATTCTCTGCCCTCAGGCGCGCCAGTTCCATCTGCTCTGGGGACACCTTGCTCGCCTTGTCAGCAGCACCCGTGCCGTTCAAATCCCCCTTGGCCGTGTTTCGGACCCAGTTGCCTAGGAGTCTGGGCGGCAGAAGGGATAGTCCGGATAGGTAATTGAGGGAGGTTGGTTTGCAATAGAGGACATGAGTGCGAGCTACATACCCTACTGCCCCGGACAGCAGCAACTCCTACCCTGCGCACTGCAAGACTGGCTGCCTGAAGGTCATCTGGCCTACTTCATCAGCGACACCGTAGACAGCCTGAACCTGGGCGCGTTCCATGCGCGCTATGCGAGTGGGGGTCCGCGCAACCAGCCCTTTCACCCTGCCATGCTGGTCAAGGTGCTGGTATATGCCTATGCCACTGGCATCTTCAGTTCACGCAAGATTGCCAGGAAGCTGCATGAGGATGTCGCCTTTCGGGTATTGGCGGCCGGCAACTTCCCGGCCCACCGCACGATCCGGGACTTTCGTGCTCTGCACCTGGCTGAATTCACCGAACTCTTCACCCAGGTGGTGCGCCTGGCACGCGAGATGGGGTTGGTCAAGTTGGGAGTCATCGCGGTGGACGGCACCAAGATCAAGGCCAACGCCAGCCGCCACAAGGCCATGAGCTATGGGCGCATGCAAAGCACAGAGATCGAACTCAAGGCCCAGATTGAAGCGCTGCTCAAGAAGGCCGCCAGCACGGACGAAGCCGAGAAGAACGGGCCTGACCTGGACATCCCGGCCGAGATTGAGCGCAGACAAGAACGACTGGCTGCCATTGAGGCCGCGAAGGCACGGCTGGAAGAACGTCAGCGCCAAGCCGATGCTCTGCGCGGGCGCAGCGAGGGTGATGAGCGCAAGCCCAAAGACAAGAACGGCAAGCCCCGAGGCGGCAAACCCTACCAGCGTGACTTCGGTGTGCCCCCTGCGAAGGCACAGGACAGCTTCACCGATCCCGAATCACGCATCATGAAGCGTGCCGGTGGCGGCTTTGATTACAGCTACAACGCCCAGACGGCGGTGGACGAGGCCAATCACATCATCGTGGGCGCCGAGGTGGTCAACACCAGTTCGGACGTGCATCAACTCGTTCCCGTGCTCAAGGCAGTGAAGGCCACTACCGAAGCTGATCCCAAGCAGGTGTTGGCCGATGCGGGATACCGTAGTGAGGAAGAGATGGCCAAGCTGGCCAAAGAACGGCCAGAGACCGAGCTGGTCATCGCGCTGGGACGCGAAGGACGGGAGCAAGCCAAACCCATGGATGCCCATCGCTACCCGCACACGCTGGCCATGCAAGCCAAGTTCCAGACAGACAGGGGCAAGGCAGACTACCGCAAGCGCAAATGGATTGCCGAACCGCCCAACGGCTGGATCAAGAACGTATTGGGGTTCAGACAATTCAGCATGCGCGGCCTGGAGAAGGCCAAGGCCGAGTTCAAGCTGGTCTGTCTGGCACTGAATCTACGCAGAATGGGGGCGATGCGGGCAGCTTGAGAGAAGAATCCCAGCGAAACTGCCCCCTTTGCAGGGAGCTAACCAGACGTGAAGGGGCGCGTTATCGCTGCTCAGTAAAACAAAAGCGTAACGACCTTGATCCAACGCCTCATCGGACATCCGAGAAATCTCTGCCGCCCAGACTCCTAGGCTGGCCTTGGGTATGCCCAAGACCTTGGCCACCACAGCTATGGCTTGACCAGCTCGCACCTGGCGCACCGCCTCCATCTTGAATTCCTGCGTGTACTGCGCACGCACCTGCCTTGCTGTCATCTCTTGACTCCTTGTCGATATTTTCAACAAGGCTAAGAACTCCAGTTTTCAGGGGCAACCTCACACTGCAATACTGGCTGCCACGGTCGCTGTGGAATATCAGCCCAGGTGGTGGTCGGCGGCGCCACCAAGCCATGGCCAGCGCGTCCTTGACCAGGCCCGCCTGCATGTGCGGCTGTAGGCTCCAGCCCACCACTTGACGGCTGAACAGGTCGATGACGGCGGCCAGGTATAGC
>CAYZPX010000277.1:0-2616 GCA_964480105.1 uncultured Burkholderiaceae bacterium
ACGACGTGCTCGTCCCAGATCTTGTCGTACAGGGTGCGTCCCATGGGCGTCTCTTTGGGTTCAGTGAGGGGAAGGATTTTAGGACGTGCCCGCAGCGATGTTGGCCCAAAGCCATTTGCATCGTCCCGTCAGGATTGAATTGCTATTCAAATAATAGCTACTACCGCTTGATTCTATTGGTCTAAAGCCCGTTTTTACAGTGAATGTGTGCTGCCATGTTCCGGCACCGTGGCGGGCCAGCGCAGGTGGTGCTTGATGCGGCAGCGCAGTACATCGGAGGCTTCCATCTCGCCGTGCACCACAAAAACCTGCTGTGGGGAGTGGGGCAGACTGCGCAGCCAGCCCAGCAGTTGCGGCGCATCGGCGTGGGCCGAGGCGGTGGTCAGCTGAACGACCTCGGCGCGCACCTCCACGTCCTCGCCGTGGATGCGGATGGTTTTTTCGCCTGCGGCCAGCCGGGCGCCGCGTGTGCCGGGGGTCTGGTGGCCGGTCAGCAGGATCATGTTGCGGTGGTTGCCCGCGTGCAATGCGAGGTGGTGCAAGACCCGTCCGCCGGTGGCCATGCCGCTGGCGGACAGGATCACCATGGGCCCGTGCAGCCGGGCCAGGGCTTTGGACTGTTCGGGCGTCTCCACCATGGTGGCGCCCTGCTCCAGCCATTGCACTTCTTGCCGGCCCAGGCGGTGCTCGCCCATGTGCTCCGAGAACAATCCCGTGGTGCTGATGGCCATGGGGCTGTCCAAAAACACCCGCAGCGATACGGGAATCGCCCCCTGGTTTTTCAGGAGCCGGATGGCGTGCAGCATCAATTGGGCCCTGCCCACGGCAAACACTGGCACCACGGCCACGCCGCCACGGGCAGCCAAACGCTGCAGTGCGGGCCCCAACTCGTCGAGCAGGGACTGGGTCGGGTGTTCGCGGTCGCCGTAGGTGGACTCGATCAGCACCGTATCGGCCTGGGGTGGAGCATCCGGCGGGTTCATCAACAGGTCGTCGGTGCGGCCCAGGTCACCCGAGAACAGGATGCGGCGCCCGCCCACTTCCAGCAGCACGCTGCTCGCGCCCAGGATATGTCCCGCCGTAAAGAACGTGACCCGCCAGCCAGGAATGGGCTCGAAGCTCTCGTGCAGCGGGTGGACCTGGAACTGCTGGAGGCTGCGCTGCGCGTCCTCGCGGGTGTAGAGCGGTAAGGCGGGTTGGTGCTTGCTGAGCTGGTGGCGGTTGAGGAAGGCGGCGTCTTCTTCCTGCAAATGGCCCGAGTCGGGCAGAAGGATGGCGCACAGGTCGCGCGTGCCCTGGGTGCAATGGATGGGGCGGTGGTAGCCCTCGCGCACCAGCAGGGGCAGGTAGCCGCTGTGGTCCAGGTGGGCATGGGTCAGCACCACGGCGTGGATTTGCTGGGGTGACACCGGCAAATCTTGCCAGTTGCGCAGGCGCAGCTGCTTGTAGCCCTGGAACAGGCCGCAGTCCACCAGGAGGCTTTTGCCGCCATGGCGGACCAGGTATTTGGAGCCTGTGACCGTGCCGCTGCCGCCAAGAAAGGTGAGGGTGACGTGATGTTCCATACCGATGCTCCTGTGTCGTGGGTGGTGGGGGCTGCCTGCGCATGGTAGCGAGGCCCGCCGGCCGCCCATGAAAAAAGCCGGAGGCCTCGGGGCGTCCGGCTTGGGGCCGCAGGGGGCGCTGCGGCTTAGCTGAAGAAGTTCTTCAGCCGGTCGGTCCAGCTGTCGCTGCTGGGTGAATGCTTGGCGCCGCCTTTTTTCAGCGACTCGTCCAGCTCGCGCAGCAGCTTGCGCTGGTGCTCGGTGAGCTTGACCGGGGTCTCGACCACGATGTGGCAATACAGGTCGCCGGGATAGCTGGAGCGCACGCCCTTGATGCCCTTGCCCCGCAGACGGAACTGCTTGCCAGCCTGGGTGCCTTCCGGAATGTCAATCGCAGCCTTGCCGTTCAGTGTGGGCACTTCGATCTCGCCGCCCAGCGCGGCGGTGATGAAGCTCACGGGGACCTGGCAGTGCAGATCGTCGCCATCGCGCTCGAAGATGTCGTGCTTCTTGATGCGGATCTCGATGTACAGATCGCCCGGTGGGCCGCCATTCGTGCCGGGCTCGCCATTGCCGGTACTGCGGATGCGCATGCCGTCATCGATGCCGGCAGGGATCTTCACTTCCAGCGTCTTCTGGCGCTTGACCTTCCCCTGGCCGTGGCAGCTGGTGCAGGGCTCAGGAATGATCTTGCCGGTACCTCGGCAGTGCGGGCAGGTCTGCTGCACGCTGAAAAAGCCCTGGCGCATCTGCACGGTGCCGCTGCCATTGCAGGTGGTACAGGTCTTTGGGCTGGTGCCGGGCTTGGCGCCGCTGCCATGGCAGGTGTCGCAGTTGTCCCAGGTCGGAATGCGGATTTGGGCATCCTTGCCCTTGGCCGCCTCTTCCAGCGTGATTTCCATGGCGTAGCTCAGGTCGCTGCCACGATAGACCTGCCGGCCACCGCCGCGCCGGCCCCCCGCCTGGCCAAACATGTCGCCAAAGATGTCGCCAAAGGCCTCGGCAAAGCCGCCAAAGCCTTCTGCGCCGCCGCCAGGACCGCGCATGTTGGGGTCCACGCCGGCATGGCCGT
>CAYZPX010000278.1:0-2612 GCA_964480105.1 uncultured Burkholderiaceae bacterium
TTCAGGCACCCGCCCGAACGGGGTGACCCGTTCGCCGTTTGCTTAGGGTGCGCTGCCAGCAAAAAGCAAGAAACCGCCTTCGGGCGGTTTTTTTGTGCGTATCTGTGTTGCTCTGTGTTGTTTTTCTATGGCTTGCGTGGCTCGTCGGGCAGCAGGCAGGCCTCGACCACCTGCAGGTGGTTGTCGCGCGCAAAGTTCATCACGAAGTCCCAGGCCATGGGCTCGTGCGCCTGCAAGTCGCGGTGAACGACCACGCATTTCACGCCATTGATCGGCGTGGGCACGCACCAGGGGGAGTAGCTCAGGTGGCTGCCCAAGGTCGCGCCTCCGGGGCGAAAACGGCTCATCACGCCAGCCAGGCGCTCTGCCCAGTCGCTGGGTCGAAAGGTTTTGCCTTCGTGGGTGATGCCCTGGATAAAGACTTCTTTGGCGCTGGGGGAAACCATCAGGATCTCCGTGGTGAAACACGGCGCATGCAGGATCGCTGGCGTTCATGCCGTGTGGCGTGATTGTAACTCTTATATAAGAGTTAACCCTTAAACACAGGTCCAGCACCAGCCGGCCCCCAGGGGCTCCATGGTGCGGTGGCCTGTCACGAAGCCGATGCACAGAGCCCCTAGAATCGTCACTTTTTTGGACAGGCGCATCCTGCGTTTGCCACCCGCCACCCCATTGGAGATTCCTGCATGAGCGCTTTCATCGAGGCCGCATCGCCCCACGTCATGAACACCTACGGCCGCGTTGCCATCGCGCTGGAGCGTGGCCAGGGCTGCCGCGTGTGGGATGTGAACGGCAAGGAATACCTGGACGGCCTGGGCGGCATCGCCGTCAACACCCTGGGCCACAACCACCCCAAGCTGGTGCCCGCGCTGCAGGACCAGCTGACCAAACTGATCCACACCTCGAACTACTACCACGTGCCAGGCCAGGAAGCGCTGGCGGCCAAGCTGGTGGAGCTGTCGGGCATGCAGAACGTGTTTTTCTGCAACTCTGGCCTGGAAGCCAACGAGGCCGCGCTAAAGATCGCCCGCAAGTACGGCGTGGACAAGGGCATTGAAAAGCCCGAGATCGTGGTGTTTGAAAAGGCCTTCCACGGCCGCTCGATTGCCACCATGTCGGCCACCGGTAACCCCAAGATCAACACCGGCTTCGGCCCCCTGGTCGAAGGTTTTGTCCGCGTGCCGATCAACGACGTGGCCGCCATCCGCCAGGCCACCGAGGGCAACCCCAACGTAGTGGCCGTGTTTTTCGAAACCATCCAGGGCGAAGGCGGCATCCACCCGATGCAGGTCAGCTTCTTGCAAGAGCTGCGTCAGCTGTGCGACGAGCGCGACTGGCTGATGATGATCGACGAAGTGCAATGCGGCATCGGTCGCACCGGCAAGTGGTTTGCCCACCAATGGGCCGGCATCGTGCCCGACGTGATGCCCCTGGCCAAAGGCCTGGGCTCGGGCGTGCCGATTGGCGCAGTGGTCGCTGGCCCCAAAGCGGGCAGCGTGCTCAAGCCCGGGAACCACGGCTCGACCTTTGGCGGCAACCCGCTGGCCATGCGCGCGGGCATCGAAACCCTGCGCATCATGGAAGAAGACGGCCTGCTGGACCATGTGCAGCACATCGGCGCCTACCTGCGCTCGGCCCTGGAGCGTGAACTGGGCAGCCTGGACGGCGTCAAGGAAGTCCGCGGCCAGGGCCTGATGTTGGGCGTGGAGCTGGCCAAGCCCTGCGGCGTGCTGATCGAGCGTGCCGCCGCCGCCGGTTTGCTGCTGAGCGTGACCGCCGACTCCGTGATCCGCCTGGTGCCGCCCCTGATCCTGAGCGAAGCCGAAGCCGACGAAATCGTTGCCAAGCTCAAACCCCTGGTTGTCGCCTTGCTGGCGGAATAAACCCGCCCTCACCGAGAGTCCCCATGACCGCCCTGAAGCATTACCTGCAATTCACCGACCTGAACGCCGAGGAATACGCCTACCTGTTCGAACGTGCCGCGCTGATCAAGCGCAAGTTCAAGGCCTACGAAAAGCACCACACCCTGGTGGACCGCACGTTGGCCATGATTTTCGAAAAGGCCAGCACCCGAACGCGCGTCAGCTTTGAAGCAGGCATGTACCAACTGGGAGGCTCGGTGGTGCACCTGACCACGGGCGACAGCCAGCTGGGGCGCTCCGAGCCCATTGAGGACAGCGCCAAGGTCATCAGCCGCATGACCGACCTGGTGATGATCCGCACCTACGAGCAGACCAAGATCGAGCGCTTTGCCGCGCATTCGCGGGTGCCAGTGATCAACGGCCTGACCAACGAGTTCCACCCCTGCCAGATCATGGCGGACATCTTCACCTTCATCGAGCACCGGGGCAGCATCGCGGGCAAGACCGTGGCCTGGATTGGCGACGGCAACAACATGGCCAACACCTGGCTGCAGGCGGCCGCGCTGCTGGGCTTCAAGGTCCATGTCAGCACGCCCAAGGGCTACGAAGTCAGTGCCGAATTGGCCGCGAAGGCCCTGGATACCAGCGGTTCTAGCTATCAATTTTTTAGCAACCCGCTCGATGCCTGTAAGGGTGCCGACCTGGTCACCACCGACGTGTGGACCAGCATGGGCTACGAAGCCGAGAACG
>CAYZPX010000279.1:0-2602 GCA_964480105.1 uncultured Burkholderiaceae bacterium
AGCAGGGCACGGCCTTTGTGCTGGTGACCCACGACGAAACCCTGGCCGCCCGCTGTGACCGGGTGGTGCGGCTGGACCAGGGGCGGCTGGTGGGGGCTTGAGCCGGTCGCGCAGCGGGGCGCGACCGTTTACCCTGTCGGTTCTGTCCCGACTGAAAGGAATCCCATGCCCCGCCTGTTGCGCACGCTTGTGCCCCTCTCTGCCCTGGTCTGTACGCTCAGCGGGGCTCAGACCGTCCCCAGCCCAGTGCCCGAGCGCGTCTCCGGCCAGCAGGACCGCGAGGCCGTGGCCCTCACGGTCTACAACGACAACCTGGCGCTGATCAAGGAGCGCCGCCAGATCGACCTGCCCAGCGGCCCGGTGCGCCTGAGCCTGCGCGAGGTCTCGGGCCAGATGCGGCCGGAAACCGCCCTGCTCCGCGCTGTCAGCGGCAGCCCGCTGGTCCTGCGGGAGCAAAACTTCGACTTTGACCTGCTCACGCCGCAAAAGCTCTTGGAAAAGTACCTGGGCCAGGAGGTCACGGTGCTGCGCAGCCACCCCACCACCGGCGAGGAGCGCCGCGAAAAAGCGACCGTGCTCTCCACCCAGAACGGCGTGGTGCTGCGTTTTGCCGACCGCATCGAAACCGGGGTGCCTGGGCGCATCGTGTTCGACAGCGTGCCGGCCACGCTGCGCGACCGGCCCACGCTGTCGGTGTTGCTGGAAGGGCAGGGCGGACGCCAGGCGGTGGAACTGTCCTACCTGAGCGGTGGCTTGTCCTGGAGCGCGGACTATGTCGCCCAGCTCTCGGCCGATGGCCGGCAGATGGATCTGTCGGGCTGGGTCACGCTCACCAACCGCAGCGGCGCCAGCTACCAGGATGCCCGCCTGCAGCTCGTGGCTGGCACCCTGAACCGCGTGGTGCGATCCGCGCCCCAGGCCCTGGCGATGGCCGCACCCACCCTGCGGGCCAAGGCCGACGTGGTGCAGGAGTCGCTGATGGACCAGCACCTCTACACCTTCGACCGCCCCACCACGATTGCCGACAACCAGACCAAGCAGCTCGCGCTGCTGTCCGCCGGCAGCATCCCGGTGCGGCGCGAATACCTGCTGGCGGGGGCGGACTACTACTACCGCGACCGCTTCGGGGTGATCGGGCAAAGGCTCAAGCCCTCGGTGTTTGTCGAGTTCGACAACCGGGATGGCGAGCTGGGCAAGCCGCTGCCCGCCGGCGTGGTGCGCGTCTATGCCCGCGACCGCCAGGGCGCCGCCCAGTTTGTGGGCGAGGACCGCGTCACCCACACCGCCAAGAACGAAACCGTGCGCCTGCGCCTGGGCGAGGCCTTCGACATCACCGCCGACCGCACCCAGACCAGCTACCAGCGGCTGGCCGACAACCTGGCGGAAAGCGCGTATCGCATCGCGCTGCGCAATGCCAAGGACGAGCCCGTCACCGTGCGGGTGCTGGAAACCCTGCCCGGCGACTGGGAGTTGCTGCGCGAGAGCCACCCGGGCCGCAAGGAATCGGCCCGCACGCAGGTCTGGAACATCGCGATTCCTGCCGGCGGCAGCACCACGCTGGACTACGCGGTGCGGGTGCGGTGGTGAAGGCCGCTTACCGCGCCCCGCGCACCCGCCGGAATTCGTCCAGCACCATGCAGAGTGCGCCGATGGTGATGGCGCTGTCGGCCACGTTGAAGGCCGGAAAATGCCAGCCCGCCCAGTGGACGTCCAGAAAGTCCACCACATAGCCGTACAGCACGCGGTCGAGCACATTGCCGAGCGCGCCGCCCAGGATGCTGGACAGGGCAAAGCAGAACAGTTTTTGCCCCGGGTGCGCGCGCAGCTGCCAGGTGATGAAAATCGCCGCCGCCACGCCAATGCCGGTGAAGAACCAGCGCTGCCAGCCGCCCGCCTGCGCCAGGAAGGAGAAAGCCGCGCCAGTGTTGTGGGCACGCACGATGTTGAAAAACTCCAGCACAAAGGTGGAGTCGCCCAGCTGGTAGTTGGCCAGGATCAGCCGCTTGGTGAGCTGGTCCAGCACCAGCACCAACGCGGCCCAGCCCAGCCACGGCCAGAGGCGGGCGCTGCTGCCCGTGGGCGGTGGCAGCGTTTTCTTGGCCGCGGCGCGTGGGCGGGCCATGCTCAGGCGTGGGCCCGGTCTTCACCGGTGCCGTAGAGGTTGCTCACGCAGCGGCCACAGATGGTGGGGTGGGCCGGGTCGTGGCCCACGTCCTCGCGGTAGTGCCAGCAGCGCTCGCACTTGGCGTGGGTGCTGGCCTGCACGGCGGTGGCCAGGGCCTCCCCACGCTCCAGGCGCACGGCGGAGGTGATGAAAACGAACTTCAGGTCCTCGCCCAGGCTGGCCAGCAGGTCGTAATCCTCGGGCGGCACGGTCAGCGTGATCTCGGCCTGCAGCGAGGCGCCCACCTTCCCTTCGGCGCGCAGGGCCTCGATGTCCTTGTTGACCTGGTCACGGATGGCGCGGATGCGCTCCCACTTGGCCATCAGCCCCTCGTCGCCGGCGGGCAGGGTGCCGTAGGTTTCCAGGAAGATCGATTCGCTCTGGCCAAACACCTTCCAGGCTTCCTCGGCGGTGAAGCTGAGGAAGGGCGCCATCCAG
>CAYZPX010000280.1:0-2598 GCA_964480105.1 uncultured Burkholderiaceae bacterium
GCGAAGTCCCGCCCGAGCGCCTGGCCCAGGCCCGCGCCACGGCCGCCATCCTGGGCGACGAACTCTACAAACGCTTCCCCTGGGCCCATGCCGATTGCGGCGGCTCCAGCAGCTTCGTGCTGCCCACCACCACCGACCCCCGGTCGAGGCGCTGCTCAACCGCACCTGGCGCCCCACGCTGAGCGTGACCGGCGCGGAGGGCCTGCCTGCGCTGCAGGACGCCGGCAACGTGCTGCGCCCCTACACCGCCTTCAAGCTCAGCCTGCGCCTGCCGCCGCTGGTCGATGCCAGCCAGGCGGTGCAGGACCTCAAAGCCCTGCTGGAGGACAACGCGCCCTACCAGGCCCGCGTCACCTTCGAGGCCGCCGGCGGCGCCACCGGCTGGAACGCGCCCGACACCGCGCCCTGGCTGGCCCAGGCGCTGGACGCCGCCAGCCTGGCGCACTTTGGCGCGCCCTGCGGCACCATCGGCCAGGGCGGCACCATCCCGCTGATGAACATGCTGTCGGAGAGCTTCCCGAAGGCACAGATGATGGTCTGCGGCGTGCTGGGCCCCAAGAGCAACGCCCACGGACCCAACGAGTTCCTGCACCTGCCCTACGCCAAGCGCCTGACCGCCACCGTGGGCCAGGTGATCAGCGCCATGGCCGTGCAAGGCGAAGCAGGCTGAACCGCCAGCCGCCTAGCCCGACGATCAATCCGGCGAATCCCGCGTTTATCGGCCAATTGCCAGGGGCCGTTTGCAGGGAGGATTGGTGGGCAATTTTCAGCCTCGGCACCCTGCGCGGGCGGCTGGGCGGCTTCTGTCTCTTTTTCGTTCACCCCAAGGAATTTTCATGGCTTACCTGTTGCAGATCGATTTCCCCTACGAAGGCCCTTGGGGCGACGAGATGGCCAGCGCCATGCGCGAACTGGCCGATTCGATCAACCAGGAACCCGGTCTGCTGTGGAAGGTCTGGACCGAAAACCCGGAAAACCACGAAGCCGGCGGCATCTACCTGTTCTCGGACAAAGCCACGGCGGAGAAGTATTTTGAGAAGCACTTGGCCCGCCTGGACGCCATGGGCGTGTCCCAAGTGTTTGCCAAGCTGTTCACCGTGAACGAGGCTTTGTCCAAGCTGAACCGAGCCAGCCTCGGCGCCTGACGGACATCCAGCCGAATTTAGAGCCCAATCGGGCTCTAGCCCAATAAAAACGTGCGGTATTAGCTCCTAAAAAAGTAGCAATATCGCGCGTTTTTGCGTTTTTATTCGCCAATCAGCTGGCGGACTTCTTCCCATTCTTCGTCGGAGAACAGGCGGGAGCGGGTATGGAAGGCCTTGCCGGTGTTGCCCTCCAGCGAGAACGTACCACCGCTGCCCTCAATCACGTCGAGGATGAGCTGGGTGTGTTTCCAGTATTCGTACTGCGACTGGCTGATGTAGAAGGGCACGCCGCCGACTTCGCCCAACTTCACGTCGTAGGGGCCAATCGTCAGGTCGGTGGGCAGATAGCAGTTGGCGGCGCTGTTGTCGCAGCAGCCGCCGGATTGGTGGAACATCAGTTCCGGGCCGTACTCGGCCTGCAGCGTGGCAATCAGCGCCAGGGCAGCGGGGGTGGCGGTCACGCGGTCAACCATGGGGTTCTCCTGAAAGGAATTTGCGTCCGAATCCATCACAGACTTCATCAGCGCCAGGGCCCGTGGGGGTGGCCGCCGATTTCTGGTACCCCAGTATGAGGTGGCTGCCCCCACGGGCCCTGGCGCCGGGCGCTGACGCATGCAAAGCGCAACGCCCTGGCAGATGCATCAGGCCTCGGTCAGAAGAAACCCAATTTGTTCTCGCTGTAGCTGACCAGCAGGTTCTTGGTCTGCTGGTAGTGGTTCAGCATCATCTTGTGGTTTTCGCGGCCGATGCCCGATTCCTTGTAGCCGCCAAAGGCCGCATGCGCCGGATAGTGGTGATAGCAGTTGGTCCACACACGGCCGGCCTTGATGGCGCGGCCCATGCGGTAGGCCACGTTGCCGTTGCGGCTCCACACCCCTGCGCCCAGGCCGTACAGGGTGTCGTTGGCAATCGCCAGCGCCTCGGCCTCGTCCTTGAAAGTGGTCACGGCCAGCACGGGGCCGAAGATTTCTTCCTGGAAGATGCGCATCTTGTTGTGGCCCTTGAACAGCGTGGGCTGCACGTAGTAGCCGCCTTCCAGGTCGCCACCCAGATGAGCCTGACCGCCACCGGCCAGCACTTCAGCGCCTTCCTGCTTGCCCAGCTCCAGGTAGGACAGGATCTTGGTCAGCTGCTCCTTGCTGGCCTGCGCGCCCATCATGCTGTCGGTGTCCAGCGGGTTCTGGTGCTTGATGGCGGCCACGCGCTTCAAGACGCGCTCCATGAACTTGTCGTATATCGATTCCTGGATCAGCGCACGGCTGGGGCAGGTGCAGACCTCACCCTGGTTGAAAGCAAACAGCACCAACCCTTCGATGGCCTTGTCCAGGAAGGCATCGTCCTTGTCCATGATGTCGGCAAAGAAGATGTTGGGGCTCTTGCCACCCAACTCCAGCGTGGCGGGAATCAGGTTGTTGGCGGCGGCCTGGGCGATCACGCGGCCGGTGCTGGTCGA
>CAYZPX010000281.1:0-2585 GCA_964480105.1 uncultured Burkholderiaceae bacterium
AAGCCCGGCTGCTGGACCAGCTGGGCATCCAGCAGCTGGCCGCCGTGCTGGGCGGTAGCCTGGGCGGCATGCAGGCGCTGAGCTGGTCAATCCAGTACCCCGAGCGGCTGCGCCACGCGGTGGTGGTGGCCAGCACGCCCAACCTGAACGCCGAGAACATCGCCTTCAACGAGGTGGCGCGCCGCGCCATCGTGACCGACCCGGACTTTCATGGCGGACACTTTTACGAGCATGGCGTGATCCCCAAGCGCGGCCTGCGCATTGCGCGCATGGTGGGCCATATCACCTACCTGAGCGACGACGTGATGAACCAGAAGTTCGGCCGGCAGTTGCGCGAAGGGCTGGAGCTCAAGTACAGCACCCAGGACATCGAGTTCCAGATCGAAAGCTACCTGCGCTACCAGGGCGACAAGTTCAGCGAGTACTTCGACGCCAACACCTACCTGCTGATCACCCGGGCGCTGGACTACTTCGACCCCGCCCGCGCGCACGGCGGCAACCTGAGCCAGGCGCTGGCCGGGGTGCGGGCCAAATTCCTGCTGATCAGCTTCACCACCGATTGGCGCTTCAGCCCGCAGCGCAGCCGCGAGATCGTCAAGGCCCTGCTCGACAACCGCCGCGACGTGGGCTACGCCGAGATCGACGCCCCCCACGGGCACGATGCCTTTTTGCTCGATGACGCCCGTTATATGCGCGCCATGCGCTCTTATTTTGAGAGCATCGCCCAGGAGTTTGCATGACCGACAAAGCCACCCTGAAAGCGATCGCCCCGCTGGTGCCCCAGGGCGCGCGGGTGCTCGATCTGGGCTGCGGCGACGGCAGCCTGCTGGCCCATCTGCAGCGCGAGCGTGGCTGCACGGGCTACGGCATCGAGATCGACGACGACAACGTCCACGCCTGCATGCAGCGCGGGGTGAACGTGATCCAGCTGAATCTGGAAGAAGGCCTGGCCATCTTCGAGGACAACAGCTTTGACGTGGTGCTGCAGATCGACACCCTGCCCCACCTGCGCAACGCCGAGACCATGCTGCGCGAGACCGCACGCATCGGGCGCATGGGCATCGTGGCCTTCCCCAACTTCGCGCACTGGCCCAACCGCCTGTCGGTGCTGCGCGGGCGCATGCCGGTCACCCGCCGCCTGCCCTACCAGTGGTATGACACGCCCAACATCCGCGTGGGCACCTACAAGGACTTCGAGGTGCTGGCGCACAAGAACCGCCTGCGCCTCCTCGACAGCTTTGGCCTGCACAACGGCCAGGCCGTGCGCTGGTGCCCGAACGCGCTGGCCAGTACCGCCGTGTTTTCGTTCGAAAAAAGCTGACCCCCCTCCTTCCCAAGGCCCCGCCATGCCCCGCTTTGCCGCCAACCTGAGCCTGATGTACACGGAGCTGCCCTTCCTCGACCGTTTCGAGGCCGCAGCGCGGGACGGCTTCACGGGCGTGGAATTCCTCTTTCCCTACGCCTGGCCCGCCCAGGAACTGGCGGCGCGGCTCCGGGCCCACGGCCTGCAGCAGGTGCTGTTCAACGCCCCGCCTGGCGGCACCGACCCCGCGAGCATTGCCGCCGCCTGGGACGCGGGCGAGCGCGGTACCGCCGCCCTGCCCGGCCGGGAAGCCGAATGCCGCGCCGGCCTGGACCTGGCGCTGCGCTACGCCGAGGCGCTGGACTGCCCCCGCATCCACCTGATGGCCGGCAAGCTGCCGCCCGGCACGAGCGCCGATGCGCCCGAGGTCCAAGCCACCTGGCTGGCCAACCTGCGATGGGCCGCCACCCAGGCCGAAGCCGCGGGTCGCACCGTGCTGATCGAGCCCATCAACCCGCGGGACATGCCCGGCTACGCGCTGCAGCGCCAGGACCAGGCGCATGCGCTGGTGGCCGCCGTCGGCTCGCCGCACTTGCAGGTGCAGATGGACCTCTACCACTGCCAGATCGTCGAAGGCGACCTGAGCACCAAGCTGCGCCAGCACCTGCCCACCGGCCGGGTCGGCCACCTGCAAATCGCCGGCGTGCCCGAGCGCCACGAACCCGACCGGGGCGAAGTGCACTACCCCTATTTGTTCGCACTGATCGATGCCCTGGGCTACGAAGGCTGGATCGGCTGCGAATACCGCCCAGCGGCGGGCACTTCGGCAGGCTTGGGGTGGTTGCGCGGCCATTGAAGGCCAAACAGGCCTCCAAGGCTATGAAATCAAGCGGAATCAGCTACTGATTCAATAGCAAAATCCCTGTCGAAAATGCATTGAAACCCCGTCATGCCGCCAGCAACTGCGGGTTCTGTACCCGGTAGACCCGACCAGACTTGTCCAGCGGCTGCAGGGCGCCCTCGCGCACCAGCAGGCTGACCTCGCGGCTCACGGTTTCGTGCTTGAGGTCCATCATCGCGCCCATGTCCTCGCGGGAGAACAGCAGGGTGATGGTGGGGTCTGCCGCATCGCGCATCTTCAGCACGAATTGACGTACCCGCTGGCGGGCCGAACCAAAGTTGATGCCAGCCAGCCAATCGTCGGTGTGCTTGAGGGCCTGGCGCCACTGCTGCATCAGGCGCGGGTGCAGGCGCGGCGACTGCTGGCTCAGGCGGTGGACCA
>CAYZPX010000282.1:0-2552 GCA_964480105.1 uncultured Burkholderiaceae bacterium
CGTCACTTCCTCCAATGCCACTGGGGCAGCGCCCGGGCTGGTCTTCTTCAGGCAGCCCCTGATCCGTTCACCACGTACGCGGTGCGGGTTCTTCACGATTAACAGGGACAAGTAGCTCACCTTGCTGCCGCGCAGGCCCAGCAGGTCGGTGCCGGACAGGCGTCGCTCATCTTGGGCTCCGACGCGCTCGATGAAGTGCGAGTTGAGCAACAACCCCTTGTCCTCCAGCCAGTTCAACAGCTCGTCCAGCAAGGGCTTTATCTTCATCAGCACCAGGGTGTCAAAGTCATGCAGCAGGCGGTCCACCGCGTCAACGCCATAGGCCGCCGGCACGATGGCGACCGTGTCGTCCTGCTCGGCGAACGGCTCCCCGACATCGGCACAGGCGGCGGTGAAGGAATTCACGCCTGCGATCACCTGCACCGGCAAGTCCGCGTCGAGCGAGCGCACGGTGCGGGCCAGGTGGCCGAAGGTGGCATAGGTGCTGGCATCGCCCTCGACCAGGAACAGCACATCGCGCCCGGCTTGCAGCCAGGGCAGCACGGTGTGGGCGGCTTTCAGCCAGGCCCGCGCCAGTTTTTCACCGTCGTGCGTCATGGGAAACAGCAGCAGCGCGTGGTCGGCCGGCGGAGCCAGTCCGGCCCGGGTCGCAATGTCAAGGGCATAGCTGGGCGTCTTGCCGCTGCGCGCGGGATACACCCACACGGTGTCGCGGCGCTGCAAAGCGGCCCAGGCGGCGCGGGTGATCAGGCCTGGAGCGCCCGGACCTAGGGAGACGCCCCACAAAGTGCCTCGGCGGGTGGGTTCAGCTTCAGTCATCCGTGGACTCCTGTGGTTCGGGTTTGTGGGCGCAGACCAGCCAGACCGGGTTTTCGGCCGCCATGCGGTGCATCTGCAAAATGGGTTTGCTGCGGGCGGCCTGCAGTTGCAACACGTCCCAAGACAGGCCGTCCGCAGCCGCGGTGCGTTGCAGCGTGGCGGTGGCAGTTGCCAGGTTTTCCAGGGTGACGAAGTTCATCACGAGATGTCCGCCCGGGCGCAAGCGGCGCAGCACGAGCTCGATGAGCCCGGCCAGTTCGCCGCCCGAGCCGCCGATGAACACGGCGTCGGGGTCGGGCCAGTGGTCCAACTGCTCCGGTGCCTTGCCCAGCGCCAGGCTGTAGTTGCTGACGCCGAAGGCGGCATGGTTGCGACCGGCAATGGCGTGATCGGCCTCGTTTTTTTCAATCGCATACACATGACCACGCGGGCAGAGCCGTGCCGCCTCCAGGCCCACGGAGCCCGAGCCTGCGCCGATGTCCCAGACCACGCTGTGGGCGCGCAGTTGCAGCCTTGCCAGGCTGACGGCGCGCACCTCTTGCTTGGTGATCAGGCCTTTGTCAGGCTGGCGTTGCTCGTAGGCGTTGTCCGCCAGCCCCATGTGCACTGGCGTGGGCCGTGGCCGGATCCGCCACAACAGCACCACATTGAGTGCCGGAAAAACCATCTCGGCGGCGTCCGATGGCGCCAGTTGCGGCCACACCCGTTCAGTGGCCTGCAACAGGTCGGCGGCGACCGCGAGCTGGAAGTCATCGCCCAACCCTTCGGCCAGCAACAGACGGGCCAGCCGGTCCGGGCTGTTGGCCGGGCTGGTCAGCACCAGCAGGCGGTCCTGCGCGCGCAAGGCCTGAGCCAGGTGGTACAAACCATGCTCGGGGCGGCTGCCGCGCGTCCACTCTCCGGCGTCCTTGCCGTGCACCGACAAGATGGCGGCGTCCTGCCACGCCAGGCCGACCCGGGCGCAGGCCAGCTGCAGGGTGGACAGATTGGGCAGGATTTCCAGTGCATCAAGGCACAGCTGCTGCGCCAGGTATGGCGCAATGCCGTGGCACAGCGGGTCACCGGTGGCCAACACCACGCTGGCCTGGTTCGCGGCCCGGGCCGCGCGTATCCATTCGGGCAAGGCGCCGAGTTGTCCTGTCAGATCATGCAATACCGCACCTGCTTTGAATTCGCGTGCGAACAGCGCCAAGGTACGGGTGCCGCCCACCACCACATCGGCGGTGCGAAGGTGGGCCAGTGCGGTGGTGCTCAGACTGGCCACCCCATCATCGAGCACGCCGATCACGCGGCAGGGGTTGGGATCTTGTCGGAGGGAGTGGGTTGTCATTCAGTGTCAAAGTCCGGGTGCTGGAGATGGCCAATGCCGGTGCGCCCGGCAGTGACGGGCGAGGCGCATTCACGGGCCGGCGCCGACCACAAATCGGCCACTTTCTGGCCGGAAAAGTCGCACACCAACACCCTCAGCTGGAAGGCGTTGCCGTAGCGCCCAGGCGCGGTCAAGGTGTCGATGGCGGCTTGAGCCAGCGCGCGGTGAAAGGCTTGGCCCAGTCCGCGCTCCACCATCAGCTCGGCGCCAAAGCGCGCGGTTTCAGCCTGTGTGATGGCCTGGCAGTCCGCCTCGCTGGCACCAATGTCGCGCGCCAGGCGAGCGACGAGATCGGTGTCGACCTCGGCACGGTTGGCGTGGGTGATGGTTTCGCCCTGGGCGATCTTGGTGAGCTTGCCCACCA
>CAYZPX010000283.1:0-2519 GCA_964480105.1 uncultured Burkholderiaceae bacterium
TGTGCTGGGCGTGTGGCTGGTGGACACCTACCGCAGCCAGTTCGCCCAGGAGATCGGCGCGACCGGCATCGATGGTCTGATCGCTTCGCTGGCCGAGCGCAACAAGGCCAATGCCGCTGCAGCCCGCAAGGGCTGATCGGCACCTGTCTGGAGCCCCTCTGTGCTGGTGATGCCCGACAGCGTGACCCACGCCAACGCCGACGTAGCCCTGCGCATGCTGCTGCAGAGCCTGAAGTCGGTGGAGTTGTCCGAATTGGTGGTCGATGCCTCGGCGCTGACCGCCTTCGATTCGTCGGCGCTGGCCGTGCTGCTGCAGTGCCGCCGCGCCGCCCTGCAGCGGCAAAAGACCTTCGCCGTGCGGGGCCTGCACCCGCGCTTGGCGACCCTGGCTTCCGTGTATGGCGTGGCGGAACTGCTGCCCGCAGCCGCCACGTAAAATCCTGCCCCTTTCCTGACCCGCCATGCCCGCTGTTTCCTTTCAATCCGTCTCCAAGACCTTCCAGACCTCCCGAGGACCGTTCCAGGCCCTCAAGGGCGTGAGTCTGGACATCGAGGAGGGCGAGTTTTTCGGCCTGCTCGGCCCCAACGGCGCGGGCAAGACCACGATGATCAGCATCCTGGCCGGCCTGGCCCGCGCCACGGGTGGCAGCGTCAAGGTGATGGGCCACGATGTGCAAACCGACTACGCCGCCGCCCGCCGCCAGCTGGGCGTGGTGCCGCAGGAACTGGTCTTCGACCCCTTCTTCAATGTGCGCGAGGCGCTGCGCTTCCAATCCGGCTACTTCGGCGTGCGCCACAACGACGCCTGGATCGACGAGCTGCTCGAAAGCCTGGGCTTGGCCGACAAGGCGCAGTCCAACATGCGCCAGCTCTCGGGCGGCATGAAGCGCCGGGTGCTGGTGGCCCAGGCCCTGGTGCACCGCCCACCCATCATCGTGCTGGACGAGCCCACCGCCGGCGTCGATGTGGAGCTGCGCCAGACCCTGTGGCATTTCATCGCCCGCCTGAACAAGGAAGGGCACACGGTGCTGCTCACCACCCATTACCTGGAAGAGGCCGAGGCCCTGTGCGGGCGCATCGCCATGCTCAAGAGCGGGCAGATCGTCGCCCTCGACCGCACCAGCAACCTGCTGCAGGCAGTGTCGGGCAGCGTGTTGCAGTTCAAGATGGACGGGGTGCTGCCGGCTGCGCTGCAACCTCAGGCCCGCGTCACCGGCCGCATCGTGCAGCTGCCCGCGCACGATGCGCGCGAGATCGAGTCCCACCTGGCCGCGCTGCGGGCGGCGGGCATCGAGGTGCAAGACATGGAAATCCGCCGGCCCGACCTGGAAGATGCCTTCCTGAGCGTGATGGCCGGTGAACACGAAGGGAAGCCCGCATGACCGGCTGGCAAATGCTGTTTTACAAAGAGGTGCTGCGCTTCTGGAAGGTGGGCTTCCAGACCGTCGCAGCGCCGGTACTGACCGCCGTGCTGTACCTGCTGATCTTCGGCCATGTGCTCGAAGACCATGTCAAGGTCTATGACAGCATCAGCTACACCGCCTTCTTGGTGCCTGGTCTGGTGATGATGAGCGTGCTGCAGAACGCGTTTGCCAACAGCTCGTCCAGCCTGATCCAGAGCAAGATCATGGGCAACCTGGTCTTTGTGCTGCTCACCCCGCTGTCGCACTGGGCCTGGTTTGTGGCCTATGTGGGTTCGTCGGTCGTGCGTGGGCTGGTGGTGGGCGTGGGCGTGTTCCTGGTCACCCTGGCCTTTGCCCAGCCCGACTTTGCCGCGCCGGGCTGGATTCTGGTGTTTGCGTTGCTGGGCGCTGCGCTGCTGGGGACCCTCGGCCTGATCGCCGGCCTGTGGGCCGACAAGTTCGACCAGCTCGCTGCCTTCCAGAACTTTGCGATCATGCCCATGACCTTTTTGTCGGGCGTGTTCTATTCCACCCAATCGCTGCCGCCGTTCTGGCAGACGGTGAGCCACCTGAACCCCTTCTTCTACATGATCGACGGCTTCCGCTACGGCTTCTTCGGCCAGAGCGATGCCTCGCCCTGGCTGAGCCTGGCCATCGTCGGCGCGGCATGGCTGGCCGTCAGTGCGCTGGCGGTGCACCTGCTGCGCACGGGCTACAAGATCCGGAATTGATTGTTTTTATGACCGCAGACCAACTCCAAGCCCTGATCGCCGCCGGCCTGCCCTGCGAGCACCTCGAACTCGAAGGCGATGGCCGCCACTGGTACGCCACCATCGTGTCCAAGGAGTTCGAGGGCAAGCGCCCCATCGCCCGCCACCAGCGCGTGTACGCCACGCTGGGCAGCCGCATGCACACCGACGAGGTGCACGCGCTGTCGATGAAGACCTACACCCCTGCGGAATGGGCGAACCTCCCCCGCTGAACGTACGCGGGGTCTAAATGCTATTTATTTAATAGCTAGTACCGCTTGATTGATAAGGCCTGGGGCCTGTTTTTATTTGAATTTGGGCAACGATGGACAAACTCCTGATCCGCGGTGGTCGCCGCTTGCAAGGC
>CAYZPX010000284.1:0-2511 GCA_964480105.1 uncultured Burkholderiaceae bacterium
GCATCATCCCCGCGCTGGAATCCAGCCACGCCGTGGCCTACGCCCTGAAGCTGGCTAAGACGATGCGTGCGGACCAGTCCATCCTGGTCAACCTCTCGGGCCGGGGCGACAAGGACATCGGCACCGTGGCCGACCTCAGCGGCGCCGATTTCTACTGCCGACCCAGCTGCCGGGGCCAGGACGTCAAGGGCCAAGTGCACACCATCAAGATCACGCCATGAGCCGCATCGCTTCCACCTTTTCCCAGCTCCAGGCCCAGGGCCGCAAGGCGCTGATTCCTTACGTCACCGCTGGCTTTCCGTATGCCGACATCACGCCTGCACTGATGCACGGCATGGTCGAAGCCGGGGCCGATGTCATCGAGCTGGGCGTGCCCTTCTCCGATCCCATGGCCGACGGCCCGGTGATCCAGAAAGCCGGCGAGAAAGCCCTGAGTCTGGGTGTCGGCCTGACGCAGGTGTTTGCGATGGTCAGCACTTTTCGCGAGCGCAACCAGCACACCCCCGTGGTGCTGATGGGCTACGCCAACCCCGTGGAGCGCTACGACCAGCGCCACGGCGACGGCGCCTTCGTGCGCGATGCGGCCGCCGCCGGTGTCGATGGCGTGCTGATCGTGGACTACCCGCCCGAGGAATGCGAAGCCTTTGCGGCACAGCTCAAGGCCCAGGGGCTGGACCTGATCTTCCTGCTGGCCCCCACCAGCACCGACGCCCGCATGGCGCAGGTGGCCCGCGTGGCCAGCGGCTATGTGTACTACGTGTCCCTCAAGGGCGTGACAGGCTCGGGCGCGCTGGACACGGGGGCGGTGGAGGCCATGCTGCCCCGCATCCGCCAGCATGTACACATCCCCGTGGGCGTGGGCTTTGGCATCCGCGATGCCGCCAGCGCCCAGGCCGTGGGCCGCGTGGCCGATGCCGTGGTGATTGGTACCCGGATCATTCAGCTGATCGAACACCAGCCCCATGACCAGGTGGTGCCCACCACCATCGGCTTTTTGCGCGACATCCGCCAGGCGCTGGACGCCTGAATCCAAGGAATCGAAGGAGAAACCCATGTCCTGGCTCGAAAAACTGCTTCCCTCCAAGATCCAGCAGACCGCCCCGGCCGACCGCCGCCAGCAGATGCCCGAGGGCCTGTGGATCAAGTGCCCCAGCTGCGACACCGTGCTCTACAAGAACGACCTGGAGCACAACCAGAACGTCTGCCCGCATTGCAGCCACCACCACCGCATTGGCGCCCGCGCCCGGCTGGACGCCTTCCTGGACGGCGAAGGCCGCTACGAGATCGGCCAGGAAGTGCTGCCCGTCGATGCGCTCAAGTTCAAGGACAGCCGCAAATACCCCGAGCGCCTCAAAGAAGCGCTGGAGCAGACCGGCGAGACCGATGCGCTTGTGGTGATGGGCGGCTCGGTCAAGAGCATCAGCATCGTCGCCGCCTGTTTCGAGTTCGAGTTCATGGGCGGCTCCATGGGCAGCGTGGTCGGCGAGCGCTTTGTGCGCGGCGTGGAAACCGCCATCGAGCAGAAGGTGCCCTTCGTCTGCTTCACCGCCACCGGCGGCGCGCGCATGCAGGAAGGCCTGCTGTCGCTGATGCAGATGGCCAAAACCAACGCCGCGCTGACCCGCCTGGCGCAAAAGGGCCTGCCCTACCTCAGCGTGCTCACCGACCCCACCATGGGCGGGGTGAGCGCCGGCTTCGCCTTCGTGGGCGACATCGTCATCGCAGAGCCCAAGGCCCTGATCGGCTTTGCCGGCCCCCGCGTGATCGAATCCACCGTGCGCGTGACCCTGCCCGAAGGCTTCCAGCGCGCGGAATTCCTGCAGACCAAGGGCGCTGTGGACCTCATCTGCGACCGCCGCGAGCTGCGCGACACCGTGGCCCGCAGCCTGGCCATGCTGCAGCGCTTGCCCGCCGACGCGGTGCTGTAAGGCCTGAAAATCCAGCGGTAGTAGCTACCATATTAATAGCTGCTACCGCTGGTCTTTATTGGGCTAGAGGTCCAAAAGACCTATATTTCAGAAATTCAGAATCTCAGGCTACCGCCCAGCACAGCCGCCTGCAGGTGGCCCAGCACAATCATCACGACCTGCAAGGCCACCAGCGCTGCCAGCGGAGCCAGGTCCACACCGCCCACCAGCGGGATGAGCTTGCGAAACGGCTGCAGCACCGGGGCGCACAGGCGGTCCAGCACCTCAACCATGGGCGAGCGGGTCTGCACCCAGGACAGCACCGCATAGACGAGCAAGAGCCCGATCAGGCCCGACACCGCCACACGCACCAGGCCAAACACCGCCATCCAGGGCAGCCAGGCCAGCGCGGCGCCTGCGCCCGACAACAGCCACAGCAGGAAATACTCCGCCAGCTGCACCAGCAACGCCGCAACCAGGCTGGCCAGGTCCCACTGGCGGTAAGCAGGCACCACGCGGCGCAGCGGCAGCACCAGCCAGTCACTCACGGCAAACACAAAACGCCCCATCGGGTTGTAGAACGACACCCGCACCAGCTGCATGT
>CAYZPX010000285.1:0-2496 GCA_964480105.1 uncultured Burkholderiaceae bacterium
AAGGTCTGGCCGTACAGGACCAGCGGATCGTCGGGAAGGGCAAACGTGGGCATGGGCAGTCGATAGGGCGGTGAGGGTGCGCGGCGTCAGCCGCCGGTCACGGGGGCAATGATTTCCACCCGGTCGCCGGCCTGCAGCGCCTGCGCGGCATAGCGGGTCTTGGGCACGAACTGGGTGTTGACGGCCACCGCGAACGGCGGCTGCGCGGCCAGCGCGGCGACGGCATCGGCCACCGTGGCGGACTCGGGAAGCTCGTAGGGTTTCTGGTTAATCAGGATCTGCATGGCTCAGGAAACGGTGTCGGACATCGGGGCGGGCTCGGGAACGCGCAGGTCAAACCGCACCGCCAGCGGTGACTGGCCCTGGTCCAGCCACTGCAGCACCACATCCAGCATGGCTGGCGAAATCATGAAGCCGTGGCGGTACAGGCCGTTGACTTCCAGCACGCCGGGACGGGTCTGGCGCAGCGCGGGCAGGTTGTCGGGCAGGGTGGGGCGGCATTGGGTGCCGATTTCCAGAATGCGCGCCTCGGCAAAACCGGGGTCGACGGCGTAGGCGGCGCTCATCAGTTCCAGCGAAGAGCGCACGCTGGCCGGTGAGCGGTCGTCGGATTCGATCTCGGTGGCGCCGATGACGAACAAGTGGTCTTCCTTCGGCGCGATGTAGATGGGGTAGCGCGGGTGGACCAGGCGGGTGGGGCGGCGCAGCGTCACATCGGGCGCGTGGATGCGCAGCACCTCGCCGCGCACGCCGCGCAGCGCGCTCCAGTAGCCTTTGGCACCGAGGCCCCGGCAGTCCAGCACCCAGTCGGGCTGGCCGGTCTGGCCGGGCGTGAAGTCGTCCGGGGTGCGCGGGGTGTTCCAGTGGAGGACCACGCCCAGCTTGGGCAGGGCGGCTTCCAGCGCAGCCAGTAGCTGGCGGTTGTCCAGCTGGCCTTCGCCAGGCAGGTACAGGCCCTGGGCAAAGCGGCCAGCGAGCGCGGGCTCCACCGCAGCCAGGCCGGCGCTGTCCAGCACTTGCAGGCGCGGCAGCTCGGGCAGGGCCTGGTTCGTGGTTTCCAGTTGGCGGCGCAGGCGCTGGGCCTCAGGCGCGTCCTGGCGGTGCCAGACGATCAGCGTGCCTTCTTGCTGGAAGAACACCGGTGGCGCCAGGTCTTTCAAGTCTTGCAGCAACTGCGGCCAGCGCGTCAGCGCGTGCTGGCCCATGCGCACCACGCCGGTTTCAGTGATGGCAGATTCGGCCAACGGGGCCAGCATGGCGGCGGCCGCCCATGCCGCCGCCCCTTCGGCGCCGGGGCCTTCGGCCTCGTAAAGATCCACACGGTGGCCTTGGCGGGCCAGCGACAGGGCCAGCAGGCGGCCCATCAGGCCGGCGCCGAGGATGGCAAAGGAGAGGAGAGCGGAAGCAGAGCGAAGCGTGCGGGGCATGGGTCTGGCCTTGGTAAACCGGGTCGGCGCGGCGGCGCCGGCATCCCGCGTCACCCGAGGGCCACGAATTACAACATAGCCCCATCGTCCCGAAAGGGGTTGGGGCCATCGTCCATAATTTTTGGATGACTTTGCAAACTTCTGTAGCTACCCAGGCCTCCCAGGCACTGCGTTACGCCCGTGTGCTGTCGATTGCCGGCTCCGACAGTGGCGGAGGTGCCGGCATCCAGGCCGACCTCAAGACCTGCGCCGCCCTGGGCTGCTTTGGCATGACCGCCATCACCGCCATCACCGCGCAAAACACCCAGGGCGTGCGCGCCATCCACGCCGTGCCGCCCGACATCCTGGCCGCGCAGATCGATGCGGTGGTCGAGGACATCGGGGTGGACGCCGTCAAGATCGGCATGCTCCACGACCCCGACACCGTGCGCGTGGTGGCCGAGGCCATCCGCCGCCATGGATTGACCCGGGTGGTGCTCGACCCGGTGATGGTCGCCACCAGCGGCGACCGGCTGATTGCCGAAGCCACGGTGGCGGTGCTGGTGCGCGAACTGTTCCCGTTGGCCACCGTCATCACCCCCAACCTGGACGAGGCCGCGCTGCTGCTGGGCCGTTCGTTGGCCCTGGCCACCGAGCTGCCTGCCGCTGCCGCCGAACTGCAGGCCCTGGGCGCGCCGGCCGTGTTGCTCAAGGGCGGGCACCTGGCGGGCGACCAGGTCACCGACTGCCTGCGCCTGGCCGATGGCAGCGAGCGCTTGTTCCAGTCGCCGCGCATTGCCAGCCGCAACGTGCACGGCACTGGCTGCACCCTGTCGTCTGCCATTGCCGCGCACCTGGCCCTGGGTGAGTCGCTGCCCGAGGCGGTGGAAAAGGCCCGTGCCTACATCCTGGGCGCGATTGCCGCTGGCGCCGCCGTACACACCGGCCAGGGCCACGGCCCGCTGAACCACGGCTTTGCGCCGGTGGCGCAGCGGGCGCGGTGAGGCGCTAAGATGCCCGCCCCGCTTGCCCCCAGGACTGCCTTGAACACCCACACCTTCCTCTGGCACGACTACGAAACCTTCGGTGC
>CAYZPX010000286.1:0-2455 GCA_964480105.1 uncultured Burkholderiaceae bacterium
GGCTGATGGGCACGCCGTGCATGCGCTCCATCACCATGACCTCGGGGTGGCAGTAGTCCCAATGGATCTCCGGGATCATCACCAGGCCCAGGCCTTCCATGTTGCGGCGTAGCTGCGCGGCATTCGAGGCCTCGCGCACCAGGTCCAGCTCGTCGTGCAGGTAGTTGTCGAACTCAGCCACCACTTCGCGGGGCTTGAGCCGCTTGCCGTCCAAGGACAGACGTTCCACCCAGCCGGCCATCATCCGCATCAGCGCCAGGTCCTTGTCGATCACCGGCAGCATGCCGGGGCGCAGTACCTTCACCGCCACCTCGTGGGACTGACCTTCGCGGTCAATCAGCGTGGCGAAATGCACCTGCGCAATCGACGCGCTGGCCACCGGCTGGCGGTCAAAGGCGGCAAAGACCTCGTCCACCGGACGGCCAAAGGCGCGCTCGATGGTTGCCACCGCCACCGCCGAATCGAAGGGCGGCACCCGGTCCTGCAAGCGGGCCAGCTCTTCGGCAATGTCTGGCGGCAGCAGGTCGCGCCGGGTGGAGAGCATCTGGCCAAACTTGACGAAGATGGGGCCCAGGCTTTCCAGCGCCTCGCGCAGGCGCTGGCCCCGAGGAGCCTCCAGCGAGCGCCCCATGCGGACGATGCGGCTGAGCAAGCGCAGCCAGGGGTGTTGAAAGCTGTCGAGGACCAGGTGGTCCAGCCCGTGCCGAAAAACCACCCAGACAATGGTGGCCCCGCGCAGCCACTGCTTCATGGCACCGACCGGTCTGGGCCTGGGAAGGGCATGCCCCCTGCGGGGACGATGGCACCGCCCTCACTGCCGCCGCCCATCGCCGCCGCCATGCGGGCGCCCACAAAGGCGCGCAGGGCCTGGGCCGCACGGCGAACCGCCTGGGCCAGCGCATGGGCCGGCGCATCGCCGACCAGGCGGGCCAGGTCTTCTTCCAGATCCCACTGCACATGGTCCACCAGCCAGTTGATCTCAGCCGCCAGCTGCACGTCGCCCTCGATGCGGATCGGGGGTTTTTCGCCGCGCAGGGCCACGGCGGCCAGGGCCAGCGGGGAAGTTTCGGTCAGCTCGATGCGTAAATCGGGGATGGTGGCGCCCTCCACCAGGTTCAGCAGCCCGGCCGGCGTGGCCCGCAGTGCGAGCGAATAGCTGCGCCAATGCACCTCGGCCACCCGGCCCCGCTGGCGGGCCAGACGGTCCATGGCCTCCGGCTCCTGTTGCAGCACGTGGTTGAGCAGCAAGACCACGCGGTGCTGCAGTTCGTGCACCAGCCAGGGCGGGACGGGAGGCAGGGCCGGCAGGCGGGCCAGCAGGCCGCCCAACAATGAAAAAGGGGACTGTGTTTCCATAGTCCCCGATTATTCCTGAAGCGGGATACCCGCTTGGATGGCCCGTCTTATTGCAGGGCTTGCACGCCCGCCACCAGCCAGCCGCTGCTACCGCTCTTGGGCTTGGTCATGTTCCAGACTTCGCGGAAGGGGTTGGGGCCGGCCGAGGCCTCTTCGCGGATCATGCCGGAGAACTCGACGCTGGCCATGTAGGCCTCGCCCAGGTCCTCGATGCCCAGCAGTTGTGCTTCGATCATGACCACGTCGGTCTGGTTGGGAGCACCGGCACCGCGTTGCTGCTCGCGCTCAGCCAGCTGGGACTTGATCTCTCCCAGCATAGCGTCGGTCATCATGGCGCGCAGGCTGGCGATGTCGGAGCGGTCCCAGGCCGCCTGCAGGGTCACGAAGTTGCGCTTGGCAGCGGCCAGGAAACCTTCCACGTCAAATCCTGCGGGAACACCCCAGTTCTGCGAACCACCCAGGGCGGAGCCGATCATGCTGCCACCCGCTGCGGGGGCAGAGTTCAGCGTGTCAAAGGCGGTGGCGCTGCGCTCCCAGGGGCGGGCAGAGGCGTCGTTGCCCACTTTTTCGGGGTTGTACTGCGGCGGCATCTGCACATTGCCACCCGCGCCGGCGCCACCAAAAGCGAACGGTGCGTTGTTGGCAGCCGCCGGAGAAGCAGCGGCACCCTTGCGCGAGCGCATGACCATGCCGACCACGACCATGATGACCAGCGCCAGCAGGGCGAACATCAGGAACTGACCGAACTCAGCACCCAGGCCCAGCGAGCTGGCCAGCCAGGCCAGGCCCAGACCTGCGGCCAGCCCCCCCAGCATGGCGCCCCAGGGCTTTTTGGCAGGGGTGGCGGGCGTTGCAGCATTGGGTGCGGCAGCAGGCTTGGTGGCGGCAGCGTTTTGCGTCATGCCTTGGGCAGGTGCCCCGGGCGCGGCTTCGCGCTGCGTCACGTTGCTCGATTGCTGGCCCATGGACTTGCCGCCGCCCAGGCGCTTGGCATCCGCATCGGCATGGGCAAAGGCCAAAGCGGCCACCAGCACCACAGACCACAGTTGTTTCATCATGTCTTCTCCGTCTCTCGGTTCAATGAAAAATCACAGTTGGC
>CAYZPX010000287.1:0-2445 GCA_964480105.1 uncultured Burkholderiaceae bacterium
GGCGCTGGACGCCGCCGAGGTCTATGAACGCCTGGGCAGCCCCGAGGGCGAGCTGACCCTGGCGCAATGCGTGGTCTATCTGGCGGTGGCGCCCAAGTCGAACGCCGTCTATGCCGCCTACAAGGCCGCCAAGGCTTTTGTGCAGCAAGACGGCACCCGGCCCGTGCCGCTGCACCTACGCAACGCGCCTACCCGGCTGATGAAACAGCTGGACTATGGCAAGAACTACCGCTACGCCCACGATGAGGACGAGGCTTTTGCTGCCGGCGAAAGCTACTGGCCCGAGGGGGTCACACCGCCGCAGTTCTACGCGCCGGTCGAGCGGGGTCTGGAGATCCGCATTGCTGAAAAGCTGCGCGACCTGCAAGCGCGCAACGCGGCAGCCCGGGGCACCAAGGGCTGAATTTGTCAGGGGATTGCGGCCCGTCAAGGGCCGTGCAGGATGCGTCTGCCGCCTGGAAAGACACGGTTACACTCCCGTCCGCTTTCGGGTTGTCATGAAATTGACATGGATTTGTCATGTCTGTGCCGCGCAGCCCCCTCCCTTTTTCCGAGCCCCTCCCAAAGGAATTCCCATGCTGTTTGCCAAGCTCCTGCCGCGCGAAGGCAATTTTTTTGAACTGTTCAACCGGCATGCCGACCGCATCGTCGAAGCCGCCCACGCCTTCCAGCAGCTGGTGAGCAACTACAACGATCCCCACCTGCGCGACAAGTACAACCAGGACGTGGACAACGCCGAAGAGGGCGCCGACCACATCACGCAGGAAGTCAACCGTGCCGTGCACAAGACCTTCATCACGCCCATCGACCGCGAGCAGATCCATTCGCTGATCAATGCGATGGACGATGTGGCCGATCTGATCCAGGACTCGGCCGAGACCATGGCCTTGTACGACGTGCACCACATGACCGACGAGATCGCCCGCCTGACGGACCTGAGCGTCAAGTGCTGCGAGCGCGTGCGCCACGCCGTGTCGCTGCTGCCCAAGCTGGCCGACCCGGCCACGGCCGAAGCGGCGCTCAAGACCTGCGACGAGATCGACCGCCTGGAGTCCGATGCCGACCGCGTGATGCGCGCGGCGATGAGCAAGCTCTTCCGCGAGGAGCCCGATGTGCGTGAGGTCATCAAGCTCAAGGCGATCTATGAGCTGGTCGAGACCATCACCGACAAGTGCGAGGACGTGGCCAACCAGATCGAGGGCATCATCCTCGAAAACTCCTGAACCCGCGGGAGTCCACGCCATGGAAACCGTACAAGCCGCCCTGTGGGTGGTCATATTGCTGGTGGCCCTCGCGCTGATGTTCGACTTCATGAACGGGTTTCATGACGCGGCGAACTCGATTGCGACGGTGGTCTCTACCGGGGTGCTCAAGCCCACACAGGCGGTGCTGTTTGCCGCCTTTTTCAACTTCATCGCCATCTTCATCTTCCACCTGAGCGTGGCCGCCACCGTGGGCAAGGGCATTGTCCAGCCGGGCGTGGTGGACACCCATGTGGTGTTTGGCGCCCTGGTCGGCGCGATCACCTGGAACGTCATCACCTGGTACTACGGCATTCCCAGCAGTTCCTCGCATGCGCTGATTGGCGGCATCGTGGGCGCGGTGATTGCCAAGGCAGGCGCGGGCGCGTTGGTGTCCACGGGGATCATCAAGACCGTGTCCTTCATTTTTGTGTCGCCGCTGCTGGGGTTCCTGCTGGGCTCGCTCATGATGGTGGCCGTGGCCTGGATCTTCCGCCGCACCCGTCCGACCAAGGTGGACAAATGGTTTCGGCGCCTGCAGCTGCTCTCGGCTGGCGCTTACAGTCTGGGCCACGGCGGCAACGATGCGCAAAAGACCATCGGCATCATCTGGATGCTGCTGGTCGCTACCGGTTATGTGGCCAGCACCGACACCAGCCCGCCAACCTGGACCATCGTCAGCTGCTACATGGCGATTGGCATCGGCACCATGTTTGGTGGCTGGCGCATCGTCAAGACCATGGGCCAGAAGATCACCAAGCTCAAGCCGGTGGGTGGTTTCTGCGCCGAGACGGGGGGGGCGCTGACCCTGTTTTTGGCCACCGCTCTGGGCATTCCGGTGTCCACCACGCACACCATTACCGGCGCCATCGTGGGCGTGGGCTCGACCCAGCGGGCCAGTGCGGTGCGCTGGGGCGTGGCGGGCAACATCGTCTGGGCGTGGATCCTGACCATTCCGGCCAGCGCCTTCGTGGCGGCGATTGCCTATTGGATCAGCCTGCAGTTGTATTGAGAAAGCGCAAAACCAGCGGCCAGTGCGCTCCTAAAATGAGAGCTGGTACCGCTGGTATTCATTGGTCTAAAGCCCGATTTGGGCATGAAGAAGCCCGCAATGCCGTCACAGCGCTGCGGGCTTTTTGCTGGGAATCGGCTTATTGCGAAATCTTGCGCGCTTCCTCGATCTGGTATTCGAAGTAGCGCTGGA
>CAYZPX010000288.1:0-2443 GCA_964480105.1 uncultured Burkholderiaceae bacterium
CCGCGCTGGATGAATTCAGCAACCCGCGCAAGATCGGCATCATCGCCATCAAGCTGGACGAAGGCGACCAGCTGATCGGGGCCGCCATCACCGACGGCCAGCACGACGTGATGCTGTTCTCCGACGGCGGCAAGGCCGTGCGCTTCGATGAGAACGACGTGCGCGCACTGGGCCGCGACACCCGGGGCGTGCGCGGCATGGCCCTGGAAGACGGCCAGAGCGTGATTGCCATGCTGGTGGCCGAGGGCGAGTCGCAAAGCGTGCTCACCGCCACCGAGAACGGCTACGGCAAGCGCACCCCGATTGGCGAATACACCCGCCACGGCCGGGGGACCAAAGGCATGATCGCCATCCAGCAAAGCGAGCGCAACGGCAAGGTCGTGGCCGCCACGCTGGTGCAGGCCGATGACGAGATCATGCTGATCACTGACACCGGCGTGCTGGTGCGCACGCGCGTCGCGGAGATCCGCGAACTCGGCCGCGCCACGCAGGGCGTGACGCTGATCGCGCTGGACGAAGGCGCCAAGCTCAGCGGCTTGCAGCGCATCGTGGAAAACGACGCCAACCCCGGCGGCGAAGGCGAGGACGGCAGCGCAGAAAGCGCGGCCCCGGAAGGCAACGCCCCAAGCGGCGAGTGAGCCCCCGCCAGATCACGCCGTCAAAACTCCCAAAATCATAGCTAGCACCACGCGAATTCATTGGCCTGGTGCCCAATTTGACTCCCAATGACCCTGCAGCGCCCCTACAACTTCTCGGCCGGTCCGGCCGCCATTCCCGTCGAAGTCCTCGAACAAGCCGCCGCCGAGATGCTGGACTGGCATGGCAGCGGCATGGGCGTGATGGAGATGAGCCACCGGGGCAAGGAATTCATTTCCATCTACGAGCAGGCCGAGGCCGACCTGCGCGCGCTGCTCTCGGTGCCGCCGGAATTTAAGATTCTGTTCATGCAGGGTGGCGGCTTGGGTGAAAACGCCATCGTGCCGATGAACCTGTCGCGCGCCGGCGTGGTGGACTTTGTGGTGACGGGCAGTTGGAGCCAGAAGTCCTACAAGGAAGCGCACAAGTACGCGGAAGAGGTCAAACTCATCGCCACCGGCGAGGCCAGCGCCTTCACCACCCTGCCCGATCCGGCCACCTGGCAACTCAGCCAGGGTGCCAGCTACGTGCACCTGTGCAGCAACGAGACCATCCATGGCGTGGAATTCCATGAACTGCCCGACCTGAAGGCCCTGGGCAGCGATGCGCCGCTGGTGATCGACTTTTCCTCGCACGTGGCCTCGCGCCCGGTGGACTGGTCGCGCGTGGGCCTGGCCTTTGGCGGCGCGCAAAAGAACCTGGGCCCTGCCGGGCTGACGCTGGTGATCGTGCGCGAAGACCTGATCGGCCATGCCCTGCCCATCTGCCCCAGCGCTTTTGATTACAAGCTGGTGGCCGAGAACCAGTCCATGTACAACACGCCGCCGACCTGGGGCATCTACATGGCGGGCCTCACCTTCCAATGGCTCAAGCGCCAGCGCGAGGGCGATGCGGTCGGTCTGGCCGCGATGGAGCAGCGCAACATCGCCAAGGCCCAACTGCTGTACGACACGATCGATCGATCCTCGCTGTACGTGAACAAAGTGGCGGCCAACTGCCGCTCGCGCATGAACATTCCGTTCTTCCTGCGCGACGAAAGCCGCAACGAGGCCTTCCTGGCCGGCGCCAAGGCGCGTGGCCTGCTGCAGCTCAAGGGCCACAAGTCGGTGGGCGGCATGCGCGCCAGCCTGTACAACGCCATGCCGCTCGAAGGTGTGCAGGCGCTGGTGAACTACCTGAACGACTTCGAACAACACCAGGCCTGAAGCCTGCGCCGAGACACGCCCGATGACCGAACCCCAAGCCTCCCCCGACCTGGCCAGCCTGCGTGTCGAAATCGACCGCATCGACCAGCAACTGCTGTCCCTGCTCAACGAGCGCGCCCACGTGGCCGAGAAGGTGGGAGAAGTCAAGAAACGCGAAGGCACCCCCTTTTTCCGCCCGGACCGGGTGGCGCAGGTGATTGAAAAGATCCAGCGTGCCAACACCGGCCCGCTGCAAGGGCCCCATGTGGCTGCCATCTGGCGCGAAATCATGTCGGCCTGCCTGGCACTGGAAGCGCCGCAGCGCGTCGCGGTGTTGGGCCCGGAAGGCACGTTCTGCGAGCAGGCGGCCATCGAATTCTTTGGTGGCGCGGCCAACCTGATGTACTGCGCCAACTTCGACGAGGTGTTCCACGCCACGGCTGCTGGCAGCGCGCAATACGGCGTGGTGGGCATGGAAAACTCCACCGAGGGCGTGGTCACCCGTTCGCTCGACCTGTTCCGCCACTCGCCCGCCCACATCGTCGGTGAAGTCAGCCTGCTGGTGCGCCACAACCTGATGCGCACCAGCCCCTCGCTGGACGGCATCGACGTGGTGCTGGCCC
>CAYZPX010000289.1:0-2412 GCA_964480105.1 uncultured Burkholderiaceae bacterium
AGCAGGGCCTGCCCGTCAACCGCGAGCTGGTGCTGCGCACCTGGCTGAACTGGCAAAACAGCCACATCAGCAAATGGGGCAACGACTACTGGTGCCTGTTCCAGTTTGGCGCACTGCTGGCGCTGGCGGCCACGGGTTGGGTGATGACCTCGGCCGCGCTCATTACCCTGCTGGCGCCAGTGCCCATCAATGAACCCATCGACTTCCTGCGCCATGTGGTGCTGGCGGACGGCGGCTGGCTGTTTGAGCTGTGGCTGGCCATGGGCAGCCTGTTGGTGGCGCCGATCTTTGCCTCCAGCGTGGTCGCCATGCCGCTGCTGTTGGACCGCCGCGCCAGCATTCGCATGGCGGTGCTGACCAGCTGGCAGACCGTGTTGGCCAACCCCTTGCCGATGGCGTTCTGGGCGGCGCTGATCGCTGGCCTGACGGTGCTGGGTCTGGCGACCTTGTTGTTCCTGGGGTTGGTGCTGCTGATCCCCGTCTTGGGCCATGCCAGCTGGCACGCCTACCGGGCGCTGGTCGATGCCTCCAGCCTGCCCTTGCGCGAACCCCTGGTTTCCACCGCATGGGAGCAAGGAGGCCGGCCGTGATTTTTGGCTACACCGAAGCAGAAATTTCCAGCTTCTTCCTGACCTATGGCATCGCGGCATTCATGCTGTACATGCTGTTCATCATCGGACAGCTGGCCTGGCAGTCCAAAGCCGGGCGCTTTGGCGCCTTCGTGATCTTCCTGGGCCTGGGCGTGGGCATGACCGGCTTTGTCGCCAAGTACATCATCCAATGGTGGTTGGAGCGGTAGCCACACCCTGGAGCACCGCGCTGGCCACCGCGATCCCACTGCGCACCGCACCTTCGAGCGTGGCGGGGTAGGGGCCCTCCACATAGTCGCCGCAGGCCCAGAGGTTTGGTGCCACGGCCATGCCGGGGCGTTGCAGGCCGGGGGTGCAGGCAAAGGTGGCGCGTTTTTCCACGACGGTCTGAAGGGCTTGCAGCTGTGGCAGGCCCAGTTGGGCGCGGGCTTGGGCCAGGGCCTGGGTCTGCAGCGTCTCGCGGTCGCCCTGGCTGGCGCTGATGACCAGGGCGAGCTGGCCGGCGGGGCCCCCGAGCTGCCCCCGGTCGATCACGAACTGGGCGGGAGCGTCGGGGCCGCTGCGCAGCGCCAGGATGGGCAACGGCAGACGGGCGCCAGGGGCTTGGACATAGACGGTGGCAATCGCTTCGGGCTGCAGCGCATCCGCCAGGGCGCACCAGCGTTGGACATGGGCCTGCGCTGTGGCCGGCAGGCCGTCGCAGCCAGCCAGCAGGCGGCGGGCTTCCCACCAGGGGGTGGCCAGGATGACGGTGTCGAAATCGGCGTCGGCGGTGGCGGGGCCCGTATCCAGTGCCCAGCGGCCATCGCCACCCCCATCGACCAGACGGCGCAGCCCCCGCACCCGCTGCCGGCGCAGCACCTTTGCCCCTCGCGCTTGCAGCCAGCGGGCGGCGGCTTCGGGGAACAACGATCCCAGATCCGTGCGTGGCAGCAGGAAATTGCTGCCGCCCCGGCCGCTGAAGAGCCCGTCCTGCAGCACCCGCAAAAAGACGGCGCCGCTGGCCCGCGCCATCGGTGTGTTCAGGGCCGAAACGCACAGGGGTTCGATGAATTCGGTTTGCAGCCGTACCGGCAGGCCCTGGCACAGGTCGGCCACGGTGGCCTGTGCGTCGCAGCGAAACCCCGCGCGTTGCCAGCGGGCCGACCAGCGCAGCAGCGCGAATTTGTCGCCCCAGGACCAGCCACTGGCGCGGGCAATGCCCAACAGCGCGTCCCAGGGCGGGGGCAGGTCTGGCAGGGCCAGGCCCTGGCCGTCGGGGGTGCGCAGCGCCAGGGGCTGGCGCAGGAACAGGGATTCGGGCTCCAGCCCCACCTGGCGCATCAGCCCCAGGCAGTCGGTGTAGGCCCCGATCAGGATGTGCTGGCCGTTGTCCAGCGGCGGCTCATGGGGATCGTCCTGCGGCAGGCTGCGGGCGCGGCCACCGAGCTGGGCGGCTGCTTCCAGGACCGTGACCGCGTGGCCCTCGGCGCACAGCTTCACCGCCGCTGCCAGCCCGGCCCAGCCGGCGCCGATCACGGCCACGCGCTGCGGTGGCTTCACCCCACCCATCAAGACAGCCGACCCAGCGCCTGCACTTTCCACGCCAGCCAGAACTTGCGCAGCGGTGTCAGGCGGATGCGCTGGTGCAGCACCTGGAAGTTCTCGTGCTCGATCTCGCGCAGCAGGGTGCGGTAGATGCTGGCCATCATCAGCCCGGGTTTCTGGGCGCGGCGGTCAGCGGGGGGCAGCAGCGCCAGGGCCTCGTCGTACAGGCGGTGGGCGCGTTCGGCCTGAAAGCGCATCAGCGCAGTAAAGCGCTCTGAATATTGGCGGTTCAGGA
>CAYZPX010000290.1:0-2384 GCA_964480105.1 uncultured Burkholderiaceae bacterium
TTCATGGCTTCATCTTCTCAGGAGTTGAAGCCTCCTCAATTCCCGGGGCGGTTCACTCTGACCCCCGGCGGTGTTCTTGCTTGTGAGCAACTATCGGAACCGCTGGAGCTTTTGCGGCCCCGGTGCGCTTCCGTGCAACTGATTTTGCCGAAAGAATTTCGCAAGTCAAAAAGCTGGGCGGCAGGTGTGCGGTACTCGATGGGAAATAACAGGAATTAGCAGGAACTCAGCAAGGCGCAGACGGGGCATAAATTCCTTCTAAATCAACGGCTTGCAGCATGAGAAAAAATATTTTCACCCTGCACTCACATTCCCGTCTTTCCGCTAATTTTTTGAGGATGTTGAATGGTGGGTTGGTAAACATCTGCTCGCGCACTTGTGAGATTTCATGCTCGCGCTTGATCTTGTAGTGGTCGAAGTTGTCGAAGTTGTAGTGATGCTTCTCGGCTTCGAACAGCGCCAGCAACAGCACCAACTCCGGCGCTAACTCGGGCGCTTACTTACCTTCACCGCGCTGGAGACACATGGACCAATTCCACTTCCCCGCTGATCCAGCCTCACACCATGTCGTTGTCGCGGGCGGTATTCCGACGACTGCCGATAGCAAGGTTGGCGGCGGCCAGGGGTGGGGCTGGTTGCTCGATGCGCTGCGCAGGATGATCTTCCGCCGTCCATTGACCAGGCCAAAACGGGACCGACAACGGGACTGACCAGCCCCGGTACCTACCGAGGCAACCCACGCAATCAAGCCAGCACCAGCACCAGCGCCAGCTCGGCCAACACAACGCGGGGCGATGAGGTTTCGTAGGTTTTGTAGCGTCCCTTCTGGCGCTCTTTTGAAATTCGGCCTCCCCTGAAAACTCGCGTTTCTTTGGTAACCAGCTTGGATGCCAGCCTTGGTAACCGCCCTGATTCTGGGAATCAAATACGACTCCAGGCCAATGTAATCAAGCGGTGATAGCTATCAATTCGGGAGCGTTTCTTGGTGACCACGCCCTGATCTTGGATACCACCGTCGCCGTGCGGATCGTGGTCTTGGAAATGTGGGGTTCCTTGCGTACCTGGGCGCGTACCGGGGCGGCGCGTACCGGGGAACTACGCAGTGCAAGGGTTCGGCCTGGGGGTGGTCCAAATGCAAGTAGTTCGCATTTGGCGGGCGGTGGGTGATGCGTTTTGCCGCTGGTGCAGCGGTCTTTAAAGTGGGGCAGCCTTGGCGCTGGGCGGAATTCTGCACGCCGATGTTATGCGATTTGTTTCTCGCTGCAAATGGCCTATCTCCCGCCCTTAGCTACGCCAGGGAGTCCGTCACAGGTGGGCTTTCTTGGATGCTTCTTCTGCCTTGCGTGCAAGCCACTCCTGTTCGCGGCGGGTGGTGAAGGTGCGCGGGTTCTCTTGCAGCCACTCCAGAAACTTTTGCCGCGACACATTGCGGCGAACGAATCGCTCCGTTGCCAGCGCATTGGCAGCGCATTGGCAGCGCGCATTTCCTCCCGCCTGGTTGCCCCTGTCGTTGGCTTCCAGCAGAGTTCCCAATCTTCGATGGCTTCGATGGCTTCGATGCTCTTTGCGGCCAGCAGGCTGTCGGGTATCAGGGTCTTGCTGGTCATCGCGGCTCAGGCGTGGGCGGTGAGTGCTGGCGCAGGCTGCACCCGCATGGGGCTGTCCTTGAACTTCAGTCCTGCTTGCCACATGTCGTAGGCGGCCTGTTGTGCCAGCCACAGGCGGGCATCACCGCCCCTGTCCTTACCTAGCCATGCTTCCAGGCGCAGGGCCATTTCCGGGGAGATCGCTGCGTGCCCGTTCAGCACACGGGACAAGGTGACGCGTGCCACGCCCAATTGCTCGGCGGCCTGGGTAACGGTCAGATCCAAGGCGGGCAGCACGTCATCGCGCAGGGTCAGGCCAGGGTGCGGGGGATTAAACATCGTCGTCATGGTCTTTGCTCCGTTTGGTCAGTGGTAGTCCTGATAGTCCACCAGCACGGCATGGATGCCCTCAAAGGTGAACGTCAGTCGCCAATTGCCATTCACCCACACGGAAAAATGCCCCCCAAGGTCACGCCCAACCAACGGGTGCAGACGCCATCCCGGCACGTTCATGTCCTCGGGGCAGGTGGCCTCGTTCAGTCGGGCCAATTGACGGGCCAGCTTCGGTGCGTGGGCAGGCTGAATGCCAGCCTTGCTCCCGTGCTCGAAAAAGGCTTGCAGCCCCTTGTGCCTGAATGACGTAATCACTGGCGCAGTGTAGCGCGTTGCGTTACGCGATGCAACTTGAATAGCCTGGTCAGGCGCGAAGCTGGATAACCTGTGCCCCTTGCCGTAGCTGGTCCAGATAGTCCGCCCATCGCTGCATCATGGCTCTGCGGGCCGGTAGGTGTGCAGTCC
>CAYZPX010000291.1:0-2383 GCA_964480105.1 uncultured Burkholderiaceae bacterium
GCCCTTCACCCGCCCCGAAGGCGACCCCCAGCCCCTGCCGTACCTGGACAGCCCCGCCAACCGCAGCGAAGGCGCCCTCGACATCCAGCTGCAGGTCGGCCTGCAAACCCAGAAGATGCGCGATGCCGGCCAGGCCGATGCGCAAATCTGCCGCACCAGCTACCGCCACGCCTACTGGACCATCGCGCAGATGGTGACCCACCACACCGTCAACGGCTGCAACCTGCAGCCCGGCGACCTGTTTGGCAGCGGCACCCTGTCTGGCCCCACGCTGCAGGAGGCCGGCGCGCTGATCGAGCTGACCCAGGGCGGCAAGAACCCCGTGCAACTGCCCAGCGGCGAAACCCGCACCTACCTGGAAGACGGCGATGCCATCGTGCTGCGCGGCTGGTGCGAAAAGCCCGGCGCCGCCCGCATCGGCTTCGGCGCCTGCTGGGGCACCGTGCTGCCCGCGCGCACCTGAGTCCCACGCAAGGGATGGCCTGGATTAATGGTCAAATTGGCCTCCAGGCCAATCAATACCAGCGGTATTAGCTCCTCTTTTGGGAGTGAATCCGCCGCAAAAAGCCCCGTCAGGTCATGCTGGTGGGGCTTTTGTTTGGGGGTTCAGAAAGCCTCCGGCAGTGCAGGCGCAGTCCACACCAGCGGTGCTCAGGCCGCAGAAATCGGCAGGTACAGGCTCAATGCCGTGCTGGTTGTTGGGCGAAAACCATAGCGCTCGTAAAACGCGGCGGCCTGTGCGTCCTTGGCATCCACGATAAGCACCCGTACCCCCATCGTCTGCCGTACCGAGAGCGCCAGATTCACGGCATGCCCCAGCAGCAATTGGCCATACCCCTTGCTCTGCTCGGACGCCGACACCGCCAGGCGACCCATGCGCATGGCAGGCACCGGGTAGGCCGGCAGGCGCTTGAGGTCGGCTTGACTCAGTTCGCTCAGGTGTAGTTGCGCCGCCGACAAGGCGCAAAAGCCCAGGATGCGGGTGGGCTGTGCGTCATCGGTCAACACATGGGTGGTGGCAATGCCGTCGCGCTGGTGTTGCCCCGCTCGCTGGTGCAGGTAGTCATCCAGCGCGGCAATCCCACAAGAAAAGCCCGAACGGTCGTGGAGTTTGCCGTCCAGCAAGGCAAAGCACAGCGCCATGGCGGCACTTCCCGTTCAGCGAGGCTGCAGTGCAGCGGCTGCTTGCATGGCGTGCTGCAGGCGCTCGTTGGGAGCAAAGGGCGCATCCAGCGCAGCCAGAAAGCGGCGCGATTCTTCTTCAGACAGGGTGATGGTGCTCTCGGCTGCAATGGCGGTCTCGGTCTCGCGCAACACGGCATCACGCACAAAGGTAGAGACAGCCATGCCACGCAGCGCCGCTGCACGTGCGATGCGGCTTTTGTCGCGGGCGTTCAAACGCAGGTCCAGGCGGGCAGTGGTGGCGGTCATGGTGGCTCCTTTGTACGGAATTTTACCGTACGATTGTGGCCATCAGCTACTTTCAGGCTGCATGCGGCAATGCTGCCAAGGTCACGATGCGCGACGCCGGCGCGCTGATCGAGCTGACCCAGGGCGGCAAGAACCCCGTGCAGCTGCCCGGCGGCGAAACCCGCACCTACCTGGAAGACGGCGACGCCGTGGTGCTGCGCGGCTGGTGCGAAAAACCCGGCGCCGCCCGCGTGGGCTTTGGCGAATGCTGGGGCACGCTGCTGCCTGCGCGCCAGTGAGCCTTTGCCCCGTGGTAGATCGGCCTGAATGCCAAATTGGCATCCAGGCCAATCTATACCAGCGGTAATAGCTCTTAATTCAGGAGCATTCCTTGATCCTCAAAGCCCCGCCGGGTGATGCTGGTGGGGCTTTTGTTGTTGGGTGGCGGGCCCACCGCATCTGCTGGGTGCGGCAGGTGCGTATTCCGGCGATCCAAGGGCAGGCAGTCCACTTCTTGGCGATCGCGTTATCTGGCCACGTGACCTGCGGGGATTGATCCGTTACCGCCGCTGTTGGATGGATGTCGGTTGGCTGCTTTGCAGCGATTACGGACGTTCTAGTGTGCTCGTCCGTGGTCTGCTTCTGGTCAGGAGCAGTCAGTGGCAGTTATAGAAAGCAGACACTCAATGAAATGATCAGGCGTCGACATGCTGCGCTTGGCTCAGTCTTTGGTGGTGGATACTACGTTCGACTGGGTAAGAAAGCAGTTACGGACCACCACTCAACAGCGGGAGAACAGCCTATGACAGATGATGATCGTGAAGTGATTCGCAATGAGATTGCACCGCTGCTGCAAAAGGCGGAGGTGTCACTCTTGTTAGGTGCAGGCTTCTCTGTGGACAACTCGTCAGGACTTGGGCGGCGTTGTTGCATTAAGCGCCCCCTGACCACTGGTAAGGTCGCCAGATGAACG
>CAYZPX010000292.1:0-2370 GCA_964480105.1 uncultured Burkholderiaceae bacterium
GAAGTAGTAGTAGGTGGCGCCTTCCATGCCCGGGAACTGCTTGTAGCTGGCCATGGCGGGCAAGATGTTGCCGCCCGTGGCGATCTCAATGCCATAGCGCTTGAGGTCCATGTCGGCGATCTTGAAGGGGTTGCCGGCGCCAGCCCAGACGATCCAGATGATCTTGCGGCCGGGCTGGTCCTTAAGCTTGTCGATCAGGCGCTGGGCACCGGCGGTGAAGTCGGTGGTGGCTGCGGGCAGGTACTCCTCGTGCGACAGCTTGGCGTTTTTAGTGGCGTCCTTGAAGGCCTTGACGCCGTCGCGGCCAAAGGCATTGTCCTGGGCCAGGGTGGCCACGGTCACCCCGGGCTTGTCGATGGCCACGGCGTTGGAGATGGCGTCCTGGCTGCTGTTGCGGCCGGTGCGGAAGATGTACTTGTTCCACTTGTCGCCGGTGATGGCGTCGGCCACGGCGGGCTCGACGATGAGCAGCTTTTTGTATTCCTCGGCGACGGGCAGCAGCGCCAGCGCCACACCCGACGACGTCGGCCCCACGGCCAGGTCGGCCTTGTCGTCCGCGTAGGCGGCAGCCAACAGGTTCTTGCCCAGGTCAGGCTTGCCCTGGTCGTCTTTTTCGATCACGACCAGCTTCTTGCCGTTGACGGTCATCGTGCCGCCGGTAGCGTAGTTCAGGCCCATCATCAGCCCGGTCTGGGTCTGCTTGCCATAGGCTTCCAGCGGGCCGGTCTTGCTGTAGATGTGGGCAATGCGGATCTCGCCCGACTGGCTGAAAGCCGGGGCCGACAGGGTGGTGGCCAGAGCGGCCAGGGCGATCAGGGAACGACGGTGCATGGAGGTCTCCTTGTGAAGGTGCAGGGGGATAAGCAGGGATCGTGCCAGGGCAACGAAACGGGGCTTGCTTACCCGCGCATTGCAAGGGAACTTCGTGACCAGCGTGCGACAAACGTTTTGAATGTCTAAAAGTCAGACATTCAAGTTGTCCAAAAATCAGACAATCGTCTGTTTATTGATCAGTGTTTTCCAGACGTGCGTACAGCGTGGCCCGTGAAATCCCCAGCTGGCGGGCTACGGCCTGTTTGTTGCCGCCATGGGCCTTGAGGGCCGCCGCAATCGCGCGGCGCTCCAGCGCCGCCACCTGTTCGGCCAAGGGGCGGAGCAGCAAGGCCGCGTCGTCTTCGGCGGCATCCTGGCGTGGCGGGGGGCTCAGGGCACCGTCGGGCGATGCAGGCACGGGGGCGGGCGCAGCGGGCTCCAGGCCGGCATCGCGCAGCACGCGCTCCAGCAAGGCAGCGTCAATCGCTTGCGATTCGCTGCGCAGTACGGCCTGTTCCAAGACATTGCGCAGCTCGCGGATGTTGCCGCGCCAGGGCTGGGCGACCAGCAGGGCCAGCGCGTCGGACAACAGCTCGGGCGGGGCCGTGCCGTTGCGCAGCGCCAGGTCCTCACCCAGCACCTCGACCAAGGCGGGAATGTCGGCGCGCCGCGCGCGCAGGGGCGGTACGCGCAGCGGCAGCACATGGAGGCGGTAGAACAGGTCTTCGCGGAACTGGCCGTCCCGCACCATGGCGACCAGGTCACGCGAGGTGGCCGCCACCAGGCGCACATTGAAGGGCACCAGCTGGTTCGAGCCCAGGGGCTCGATTTCGCCCTCCTGCAGGGCGCGCAAGAGCTTGGCCTGCAGGCTGGGCGGCATGTCGCCAATCTCGTCCAGGAACAGCGTGCCGCCATCGGCCAGCTTGAACTTGCCGTCGCGCCCCCTACGGTCGGCGCCGGTGTAGGCCCCGGGGGCCACGCCGAAAAACTCGGCCTCCAGCAGGGTGTCGGGCACAGCGGCGATGTTGACGCTGACAAACGGCCCGCTGGCCCGCGCCGAGGCGGCATGGATGGCGTGGGCCAGCAGTTCCTTGCCGGTGCCGGTCTCGCCCAGCAGCAGCACCGGGCTGGCCGACTGGGCGGCGCGGCGGGCCTGGCGCTTGAGCTCGGTGGCGGCCAGGCTGGAGCCCACGAAGCTGGCAAAGGTGTACTTGGCGCGGCGCTCGCCCGTGCCGGCCAGCGAGCGGCCGCGCTGCACGGCCAGCTCGCGGCGGGCATCGTCCAGGTCGCGCTGCAGCAGCGCGAACTTGTGGATCAGCGGTTGCAGCGTGGTTTCCGGGTGGTCGAACAGCACGATGCCGATCGCGCCAATGACCCGGTCGGCCTCGTCCCGCAGCGGGATGCGGCTGACCACGAAGGTGCCGGCGCGGTTGTCCAGCAGGTCGATCAGCACGGGCTCGCCCGTCTCCAGCACGCGGCGCATCTGGGTGTTGGGGATGACTTCCTCGACCATGCGGCCCAGGAACTGGTCCAACGACGAAAAGCCCAGGTCGGGCA
>CAYZPX010000293.1:0-2364 GCA_964480105.1 uncultured Burkholderiaceae bacterium
GCCAGATCCAGGGCCTGTTCTTTGCTGGCCAGATCAACGGCACCACCGGCTACGAGGAGGCCGCCGCCCAGGGCCTGTTCGCCGGCATCAACGCCGCGCTGCAATGCCGGGGCGAGGCCCCCTGGCTGCCCGCCCGCGACGAGGCCTACCTGGGCGTGCTGGTGGACGACCTCATCACCAAGGGCGTGACCGAGCCCTACCGCATGTTCACCAGCCGCGCCGAATTCCGCCTGCAGCTGCGCGAGGACAACGCCGACATGCGCCTGACCGAAACCGGCCGCCAATTGGGCCTGATCGATGACGCCCGCTGGGATGCCTTCTGCCGCAAGCGCGACGCCATCGCCCGCGAGACCGAGCGCCTCAAGTCCACCTGGGTCAATCCGCGCAGCCTGCCAGCGGCGGAGTCCGAGCGCGTGTTGGGCAAGGCCATCGAGCACGAATACCACCTTTTCGACCTGCTGCGCCGCCCCAACGTAGCCTATTCTGCGCTGATGGAGATGGACGGCGGCAAGTACGCCAAGGCACCCGCACCCCGTGATGCCGACGCCCCTGCGCCGCTGGATGTTTCACGTGAAACACTGGGCGAGCTGTACGACGCCGTGGTCGAGCAGGTGGAGATTGCCGCCAAGTACGCCGGCTACATCGAACGCCAGCGCGACGAGGTGCAGCGCGCCGCCCATTTCGAGCACCTGCGTCTGCCGGTAGAGCTCGATTACATGCAGGTGCCCGCGCTCAGCATCGAAGTGCGCCAGAAGCTGCAAAAGCACCGCCCCGAAACCCTGGGCCAGGCCTCGCGGATTTCGGGCATTACCCCGGCCGCGATTTCGCTGCTGATGGTGCATTTGAAGAAGGGCGGGTTCAAGGGTTTTGCCAAAGAAAGCGAAGTCCCCGCATGAGCGCCACCCTGACTCCGGCGCCCACCCCCGACGCCTTGCGCGCCACGCTGACCCAAGGCACTGCCGCCCTGGGCCTCGCCTTGAGCGACGCACAGATCGCCCAATTGCTGGACTTCCTGGCCCTGCTGCAAAAGTGGAACAAGGTCTATAACCTGACCGCCGTGCGCGACCCAGCCGAGATGCTGACCCACCACCTGCTCGACAGCCTGGCCGCCGTGCCGCCGCTGCAGCGCCACCTGGCCAGCCTTTCCGAGGGAAGTGGGGCAGGGCAGGGGGCCCGGCTGCTCGATGTGGGCTCGGGCGGGGGCCTGCCCGGCGTGGTGTTTGCCATCTGCTGCCCCGGGCTGGATGTGAGCTGTGTCGATACCGTCGCCAAAAAAGCCGCCTTCCTCCAGCAAGCCGCAGCCACCCTGCGCTTGCCCAACCTGCACGGCATCCATGCCCGGGTCGAGACCCTGGCCGGGCCGTTTGACCTGGTCAGCTGCCGCGCCTTTGCTTCGCTGCCCGACTTCACGGTGTGGTCGCGGGCCGCGCTGGCGCAGGGCGGCACCTGGCTGGCGATGAAGGGCAAGCACCCGGCCGACGAGATCGCCGCTTTGCCTGCCGATGTGCAGGTGTTTCACGTGGAACCTTTGACCGTGCCCGGCCTGGACGCCGAGCGCTGCATCGTCTGGATGCGCCAGGGCTGAGGGGGCTTACACTCCCACCCCTGTTTTTGGGCCCTTTTTGAATGTTCGGTGTTGCGGATTACGGCGCCTTTGTGGTGGCTGTCGTGGTGTTTCTGGCGGTGCCTGGCCCCGGCAATCTGGCACTGATGACGGCCACGGGCCAGGGCGGGGTGCGTGCAGGCTTAGTCGCCACTTTGGGCGTGATCGCCGGGGACCAGGTGCTGCTGTGGCTGGCCGTGGCGGGCGTCTCGGCCCTGCTGATGGCGCATCCCCTGGCGTTCATGGCGGTGCAGGGGCTGGGTGCGGTGTACCTGGTCTGGCTGGGTTGGCAGATGCTGCGGTCTCAGCCAGGCGATGCGCCGGCGATGCGGATGGACCCCCGCCGCTACTTCCGCCAGCCCTTGCTGATCACCGTGCTCAATCCCAAGGCCATCGTGTTTTACGTGGCGTTTTTTCCCCAGTTTGTCGATCCGGTCCAGCACCAAGGCCTGCGCACCTTCAGTTTCATGGCGCTGACCATCGCCGCCTTGACCTGGGTGTATGGCCTGGTCGTCGTACTGCTGACCTACTCCCTGGCCGACCGCCTGCGTGCCCACCCGCGCTGGGGCCTGTGGCTGGAGCGGCTGGCCGGGCTGCTGCTGATCGGCTTTGGGATCAAGCTCGCGCTGTCCAAATAACGCTAACCACTTTTCACTCTTCACTGTTCAGGACTCTCATGGCCCACATCTTTTGCGTTGCCAACCAAAAAGGCGGCGTCGGCAAAACCACCACCACCGTCAACCTCGCGGCCGGACTGGCCA
>CAYZPX010000294.1:0-2354 GCA_964480105.1 uncultured Burkholderiaceae bacterium
CGTAGGCGGTCAGCATGGTGATTTTTTCGCCGGCCTCGTGCATTTGCTGCAGGCGGGGCAGGCTCACCGGGCGGCGCTGGGGCAGCGGAGAGGCGGGGGGCAGCGTGCCGTAAGGCGTGCCGGTGGCGGAAGAAGGCGCAGGGCTGGACATGGGCGGTTCCGTCAAATCAGGGGGCAGACTGGCGTGGCCTTCAGCACTCGTCCGTGCCGTGTCCGGGCGCGGCCTGGGTGGGCACATGGTGGCGCAGGCCGACTTGCTTGTTGTGTTCATTGACGAACACCAGCTGGGGCTCGTGGGCCTGGACCTGGTCTTCGTGCACCTGGGCAAAGGCGGCAATGATCAGCAGGTCGCCGACCGAGGCCCGGCGCGCGGCCGAACCATTCACCGAAATCATGCCGCTGCCGCGCTCGCCCTTGATGGCGTAGGTGATGAAGCGTTCGCCGTTGTTGATGTTCCAGATGTGGACCTGCTCGTTCTCGCACAGGTTGGCGGCGTCGAGCAGGTCTTCATCGATCGCGCAGGAGCCTTCGTAGTGCAGTTCGCACTGGGTGACGGTGGCGCGGTGGATCTTGGATTTCAGCAGAGTGCGGAACATGGAATGAGTGTCTCGAAAAATAAATGAATTAAACCAAAAAACCGGATTTTGCCTGCCGGGTCGGGCTGGCGGCCTGGGGGCTCACAGCTCCAGCACGCAGCTGTCGCCCAGGGCTTCGCGCCAGACCCGGATGCGGCAGGGCGCGGGCCGCATGTCGGCCAGGCCGCGGGCGATGAACAGGCACAGGTTTTCCAGCGTGGGCGGGGGCAGGCCGGGCACGTCGTCCAGCAGGTGGTGGTCCAGTTGCTCGCGCACGCCCTGCAGGCGCTGGCGCAGATACCCGAGGTCGATCACCATGCCCGTTTCCGGGTCGATGGGGCCGCGCAGCGCGACCTCGGCGTGGTAGGTGTGGCCGTGGATGCGGCGGCTGCCCTCGGCCTCAATCTGGCGCTTGAGGGTGTGGGCTGCATCAAAGTAAAAGCGCTGGCTGACGGTGAGCCAGGGCGCGGCGGCGGTGGGGACGGGGGGCGTGGAATCGGTCATGCGGTGCGGCGGCTGGGCATCAGCGGATGCCGGAGATTTTGTGGGTTTGCAGGCTCAGGCGCCAGGCGGGCTGGGCCATGCAGGTGGCAATGCACAGCGCGATGTTCTCCGCCTGATGCGGCCCGTCCATGGGCTGCAGGAAGCGGTGGGTGAAATCGCCTTCCTGGGCCAGTTGTGCCAGGTCCAGCCCCGGCTGGGGCCAGACCACCTTGAGTTCCTGGCCCTGGCGCTGCACCCAGGGTGCGCCCGCCTTGGGGCTGACGCAGAGCCAGTCGATGCCGGGCGGTGCAGCCACGCTGCCGTTGGTTTCGACGGCGATGCGAAAGCCCTGGGCGTGCAGGGCAGCGATCAGCGGCGCATCGACCTGCAGCAGCGGCTCGCCGCCGGTCAGCACCACCAGGCGGTGGCTGGCCTCCACCGGGTCGCTGGCGGGCCATTGTGCGGCGATCAGCGCGGCCAGGGCCGGGGCGTCGTACTTGCCGCCCAGGGTGCCGTCGGTGCCGACGAAGTCGGTGTCGCAAAACCGGCAGATGGCGCTGGCGCGGTCGCTCTCGCGGCCGCTCCACAGGTTGCAGCCGGCAAAGCGGCAGAACACGGCCGGACTGCCGGCCTGGCCGCCCTCGCCCTGCAGGGTGTAGAAGATTTCCTTGACGCTGTAAGTCATGTGTGGGGGCCTTGTCCGGTCACCGCGCGGGCGGCACCAGGATGGTGGGGGCGGCGGGCGCGGCCAGTTCTGGCCAGTCGCGGCTGAAATGCAGGCCCCGGCTCTCGCGGCGCAGCTGGGCCGAGCGCACGATCAGCGCGGCCACTTGCACCAGGTTGCGCAGCTCCAGCAGGTCGCGGCTGACGTGGAAATGGGCGTAGAACTCCTGGATTTCGCCTTGCAGCAGCGCGATGCGGTGCGCGGCGCGCTCCAGGCGCTTGTCGGTGCGCACGATGCCCACGTAGTCCCACATGAAGCGGCGCAGCTCGTCCCAGTTGTGCGAGATGACCACGGCCTCGTCCGCGTCGCGCACCTGGCTGTCGTCCCAGGCGGGCAGGGCGGGGGGCATCTCCTGGGGGGCCGCGCCCATTGCCTGCGCGGCGGCCTGGGCGAAGACCATGCATTCCACCAGCGAGTTGCTGGCCAGGCGGTTGGCGCCGTGCAGGCCGGTGCAGCTGGTCTCGCCCACGGCGAACAGGCCGGGCAGGTCGGTGCGGCCGGCCAGGTCGGTCAGCACGCCGCCGCAGGTGTAGTGCGCGGCGGGCACCACGGGGATGGGCTCGCGGGTGATG
>CAYZPX010000295.1:0-2337 GCA_964480105.1 uncultured Burkholderiaceae bacterium
CACCACCAGCGGCGGGTGGTTGGGCAGCATGATCCCGCCCGAACCCACGCGGATGCTCTGGGTGCCGCCGGCGATGTGGCCCACCAGCACGGCGGTGGCCGAACACGCCAGGCCGGGCATGTTGTGGTGCTCGGCCAGCCAGTAGCGGGTAAAGCCCAGGCGTTCGACATGCTGGGCGGTGCGCAGCGCGATCTGCAGGGCATCGGCCACCGATCCGCCTTCGCGGACGGCGACCAGGTCGAGCATGGACAGGGCAGGGGTTTTCATGGGCAGGTCCGACAAGGGCAAAGGAGCGGAATTCTTGCAGATGCCCTTTCCGGCTGCAGGGCGGGGGATTTGGGCGTCCCTACGCCCCTGGCCTTGGGTCTCAGGCGGCGGGCGGTGCTTCTTCCGGCATTTCGGCAAACAGAGTGTCGTTGTCGATCGCCAGGTCCACGCTGGCCAGGGCCATGCCCTCGCCGGGTGCGAAGGGGTGCAGGGCCCACAGGCCGTCGGGCTGCTGGCGGAACACGTCCACCTGGTGGCGGTCGATGTCCACCAGGGCGTATTCGCGCAAGGTCGGGATCTGGCGGTAGCGGCGGAACTTCTCGCCCCGGTCGTAGGCCTCGGTGCCGGGCGACAGCACCTCGACGATCAGCGTGGGCTCGCGCTTGAGCTGGCGGCTCTCGGCATCGGCGGCGCTGCAGGTGACCAGCACGTCGGGATAGAAGTAGCTGTGGTCGGCCTCGGCCTGCAGCTTCATGTCGGCCATGAAGGTCCGGCAGGGCGTGCCGCGCAGGTGCTGGCGCAGGGCCATGGCCACGTTGAGGCAGACCGTGACATGCCGATCCTCGGCGCCGGCCATGGCGAAGACTTCGCCATCCAGGTAGTCGTGGCGTTCGGCCTGGGTGGCTTCCCAGGCGAGGTAGTCGTCGGCGGTGAACAGAGGGTGGGGCAGGGCTTGGGCGGACATGGCGGTGGGCTCCGGTGGGGAAAAGGCATGGTCTCAGGGTGATTTTGAACCCTATCGCGCGCAGAGTTGCTGGGGCCACGTCCGCACCGGATTCATCCCGCCGCACAATACCGGCCTTTTGCCCGAGCCAGGGTTTGCCCTCTTTCCAAACGGGTCTGTTCGTGGTGGAGGCCAGACCCTGGCGGGCGGATGTCCTGCCGTGCCCACTGCCAAGTCTTCCAACGCTTCCAAGCCGCGCAAAACCGCTGCGCCTGCCGCCCGCTCTTCCCGCCGCTCCCTTTCCTCTGTTCTCACCAAGCACCGCGCGCTGGTCCTGGTCCTGTTGGCGCTGGGCGCCGGCACCGGTCTGGGCCGCTGTTCCGAGTCTTTGCCCGACGGCGCCCAGCAGGCGGGGCGCTATGTGCAGGCGGTGCTGGCGTCCGAGTCGCTGCACGAATCGATCCGACGGGCGCTGGCGCCGTGGCTGGGATCGTCCGAGCCCGCATCCCAGAGCGCGCAGGTTCCCGCCACGCTCGACCGCCGCACCCTGGCCGATGCGCCCGAGCCCTTTGCCGCCTGCCGCCAGTTTTTTGCGGCGGGGCGCTCGCCGCTGGTGCCCCAGGGGCCCAGCTACCGGGCGCTGTGTTACGACGCCTTTGCGGTGCTGCACAACGGCGAGACCAAGACGCCGGTGTTCGTCGCCGAGCGCCTGAACCGTGCGCTGGTGGCTGATGCCGACGAAAAGCGCACCAACCGCTTCTTCCCCGACGCCCGCCTGCCCAGCAGCGAGCGCGCCACGCTGGACGACTACAAGGGCTCAGGCTATGCCCGCGGCCACCTGGCGCCTGCCGGCGACATGCCCACCGCCCAGGCCATGGCGCAGAGCTTTTCGCTGGCGAACATGGTGCCGCAGGTGCCGCAGCACAACTCCGGCCCCTGGGCCCGTGTGGAAAAGGACGTGCGCCACTACGCCTCCCGCGCGCAGGGGGATGTGTATGTGCTGACGGGCCCGGTGTTTGCGCCGGACAGCCCCCGCATCGGCCCCAACCAGGTGCGCGTGCCCAAATACCTGTTCAAGCTGGTCTATGACACGCAGACCCAGGCCGCCTGGGCCTACTGGCACGAAAACCGCGAGGGCCCGCAAAATGCCCAGCCCATCACTTATGAGGAACTGGCCCGCCGCACCGGCCTGAACCTGCTGCCCGCCGTCAAGCCCAAGCCGCTGCGCGCGACAGGCGCCGGCGCGTAAGCTGGGGTCAGTAACTTCTGCCGCCCTTGTACATGGCGTGCTGGCGCCGCTGCAGGGTGGCGGCTTCGCCCAGGCGGCCCATGGCGCTGCCGGCGTGCGCGTGGGTGATGGCCAGGCCCAGCGCGTCGGCGGCGTCGGTGCCGGGCAGGCCGGGCAG
>CAYZPX010000296.1:0-2297 GCA_964480105.1 uncultured Burkholderiaceae bacterium
ATGGCCGCTTCGTCGTGCGCAAGCCGCGAGCCCTTCACCGCGTGGGCTTTGCCGGCGGCTCGGGCATCACGCCCATCCTGTCAATCGCCGCCAGCACGCTGGAGGAGCAGCCCGAATCCAAGTTCACGCTGGTCTACGGCAACCGCAACATGGCCACCATCATGTTCAACGAGGCGCTGCAGGACCTGAAGGACCGGCACCCCGACCGTTTCACCATGATCCACATCCTGTCCCACCAAGCCCAGGAGGTGGACCTGCTGCAAGGCCTGGTCAACGGCGACAAGGTGCGCGCGCTGATCGACACCTTCCTGCCCGTCAAAAGCATGGACGAGGTTTTCATCTGCGGTCCCGAGCCCATGATGGACGCCACCGAAAAGGCCTTGATCGAGGCCGGTGTGCCCGCCAACCGGGTGTACACCGAACGCTTCGGCTCTGGCGCCCCGGCCGGCGCAGCGACGGCCAGCGCCGAAGCCCCCAAGGCCCCGGCCAGCGACAAAACCATCCGGCTCACCGTGGTGCTGGACGGCAAGGAGCACCAGATGGCCATGGCCCCGAACGAGCATGTGCTGGACGTGGCGCTAGACGCCGGCCTAGACCTGCCCTTCTCCTGCAAGGCCGGCGTGTGCTGCACCTGCCGCGCCAAAGTGCTGTGCGGCGAGGTGGCCATGGACAAGAACTACACACTGGAAGCCGACGAGATGGCCCAGGGCTTCGTGCTGAGCTGCCAAGCCCGGGCCACCAGCCCCGAACTCACCGTGAGCTTCGACGATCGCTGATTCCCCCTGACGGCGGGCATGCCCCCATGAAAAAACCCGTCCGAGGACGGGTTTTTGCTATTGAATCCATAGCTATTACCGCTGGATTCCATTGGCCTAGAAGCCAAAAACGCTCAGAACGGCATCTTGGGCATACCGCCGCCCATCAGGCCCTTCATGCCGCCGAGCTTCTTCATCATCTTCATCAGGCCGCCGCCCTTCATCTGCTTCATCATGGCCTGCATCTGCTCGAACTCCTTGAGCAGGCGGTTGACCTCAAAGACTTGCACGCCCGCGCCGGCGGCGATGCGCTTCTTGCGCGTGGCCTTGATCAGCTCGGGTTTGCGGCGCTCCAGCGCGGTCATGCTGCAAATGATGCCTTCCTTGCGGCGGATGTCTTTTTCGGCCTTGTCCATGTCCACAGCGCCAGCCTTGGCCGTGAGCTGGCTGGGCAGCTTGTCCATCAGGCTCGACAGCCCGCCCATCTGCTTCATCTGCTGCAGCTGGCCCAGGAAGTCGTTCAGGTCGAAGCCATCACCGCTCTTGACCTTGGCGGCCAGCTTCTGCGCGGCCTCCATGTCCACCCCGGCCGCCACCTGCTCGACCAGCGCGACGATGTCGCCCATGCCCAGGATGCGGCCGGCGTGGCGCTCGGCGTCGAACACTTCCAGCCCATCGATCTTTTCGGACACGCCGGCGAACTTGATCGGCGCGCCGGTGACCTGCCGCACCGACAGCGCCGCACCACCACGCGAGTCGCCGTCGAGCTTGGTCAGCACGATGCCGGTCAGCGGCAGCGCTTCCTTGAAGGCTTTGGCGGTGTTGATCGCATCCTGACCCTGCATGGCATCGACCACGAACAAGGTCTCCACCGGGTTCAGCGCGGCATGCAGTTCCTGGATCTCGCGCATCAGCGCTTCGTCGATGGCCAGGCGGCCGGCGGTATCGACCAACAGCACGTCGAAATAATGCTTTTTGGCGTAATCCAGCGCGGCGTGGGCAATGTCCAGCGGCTTCTGGTCAGGGGTGCTGGGGAACCACTCGGCGCCCGCCTGCTTGGTCACCGTCTTGAGCTGCTCAATGGCCGCTGGGCGATAGACGTCGCCCGAGACGGTGAGCACTTTCTTCTTGCGCTTTTCGATCAGGTGCTTGGCCAGCTTGGCCGTGGTGGTGGTCTTGCCCGCGCCTTGCAGGCCGGCCATCAGGATGATGGCGGGGGGCTGCGCGGCGAGGTTGATGTCAGCCACACCCTCGCCCATGGTGGCGGCGAGTTCTTTGTTGACGATGGACACCAGCACCTGGCCCGGTTGCAAGGAGCCCAGCACCTCCTGGCCCAGGGCCTTTTCCTTGACGCGGGCGATGAAGTCGCGCACCACAGGCAGGGCCACGTCGGCTTCGAGCAGGGCCATGCGCACCTCACGCAGCATGTCCGTCACGTTGGATTCGGTGATGCGGGCCTGGCCGCGCATCTCCTTGACGAGGCGCGTGAGTTTGTCGGTAAGGGCGGAGGCCATAAGCAGCTGGAAAAGAAGGGGATGGGGG
>CAYZPX010000297.1:0-2272 GCA_964480105.1 uncultured Burkholderiaceae bacterium
CACCGCTCGACAATGTGTCTTTGTGCTTAGCAAAAAACCGGCCCATTATCAACCACTTTGCCGTCTTGTCCACAGAAATCGTGCAAGCCGACCTTTTTGGACAGTCAAAAGACCATGGCAGACGGCTAGAATCGTGCTCGTCTCTGGGGAGTAGCCCGCCCGGCGCGCAAGGCGTCGGGGGCAGGCGTCAACACACTTGGGTGGTTCCACCCATGGCGCCTGCGGCCAGCCAATGCTGGGCAAGACCATGGACTGCGCACCGATGCCTCCGTGCCGGAGTCGGGACGCAGTCGATGCGTTCTTGAACCCTTTTTCCGGCCGGATGGACCCCTTTCATGGAAGCCTTCTTCATCTCCACCGCCATCGTCGCCCTCGCCGAGATGGGCGACAAGACCCAGCTGCTGTCGCTGATGCTGGCGACGCGTTTTCGTAAACCCTGGCCCATCGTGCTGGGCATCCTGGTGGCCACGCTGGCCAACCACGCGCTCGCCGGCGCCGTGGGCAGCTGGCTGACCACCGTGCTCGGCCCGGACGTGCTGCGCTGGGTGCTGGGCCTGTCCTTCCTGGGCATGGCGGTGTGGATGCTGATCCCCGACACGCTCGACGACGACGAAGACAGCCAGGCCGGCCGCTTTGGCGTCTTCGGCACCACGGTCATCGCCTTCTTCCTGGCCGAGATGGGCGACAAGACCCAAATCGCCACCGTGCAGCTGGCCGCCCAGTACCACGCCTACCTGTGGGTGGTGGCCGGCACCACGCTCGGGATGATGCTGGCCAACGCCCCCGTGGTCTGGCTGGGCGACCGCCTGGTCAAGAAGGTGCCGATCCGCGTGGTGCATATGGTCTCGGCGCTGATCTTCGCAGTACTGGGCGTGGTGGCGCTGGTGGGCTGGGCGTAACACACCGGCGGCCTTCGTTTTACGCAGAGCCTCTCTACGGAAATCCCTGATTGTGGGAGGCCCGGCGGGCGTTGATCATGCGAGGGCTTTTCAACCCGGAGACACGCCCCATGCCACTCAAGCAGACCCTCACAGCTTTGGCCTTGCTCGCCGCCACCTCGGTGGCCCTGGCCCAGGCCAGGCCCCAAGTCCAGTTTTTTGCAACGGGGGGCACGATCGCGATGAAGATCGACCCCGTCAAGAATGCCCCTGTGCCGGCCATTTCTGGGGAAGACCTTCTGGCCATCGTTCCGGATGTCGGCAAATACGCCGAGATCCGCGTGACCAGCCTCTCCAACGTGCCATCGGACTACATGGACCCACCGCGCTGGATTCAGCTGAGCAAGGTGGTGCAGGACGCCTTGGAAAAGCCCGAAGTGGCGGGGGTCATCGTCTCACATGGCACGGACACCCTCGAAGAGACTGCCTTCTGGTTGGACCTGACCATCAAGTCGAGCAAGCCCGTCACCCTGATCGGGGCGCAGCGCAACGCATCGGCCTCCGACTTTGATGGCCCACGCAACCTGCTGAACGCCGTGCGGATCGCGGTGGATGAGCAGTCCAGGAACAAGGGGGTGATGCTGGCGATGAACAACCAGATCAACTCGGCTCGCTACGTGACCAAGACCCACACGGCCAACGTCGAGACCTTCAACTCGGGCGAATTTGGGTTCTTGGGCGAGGTGTACCCCGACCGGGTGATGTTCGCCAACGCCCCCGTGCGACGCCAACACATTGCGCTGCGCACAGACAAGATGCCGACGGTCGAGATCGTTCCCATGTACGGGGGAGCCGAAGGCCATGCCTTGCGCAACGCCGTGGACCGTGGCGTCCAAGGCATCGTGGTGCAGGGCCTGGGCATGGGCAACATGAACGTTTCGATGTTCGAAGCTGTCAAGTACGCACTGTCCAAAAAAGTGCCTGTGGTGGTGTCCACCCGTGTCCACAACGGCCGTGTCTTGCCCAACTATGGCTTTGAAGGCGGTGGCAAGACCTTGTTTGATGCAGGCGCCGTGATGGCAGACGACCTCAGCCCGCAAAAAGCACGGATCCTGCTGATGCTGCTGCTGCAAAGTGGCGTTTCCAGCCAGGCGGAACTGCAAAGCGCCTTCCACAAATAAGCCCCGCCCAGCCAACCTGGGAAGAACGCAGGGCAGAAGCTGGCACCCCAATGCCCCTGGAGAAACCAAATCCAGGGTTTTATACTCAGACTGACGCGCCGATTTGCAACCGCTTGCGGGCGCTTTACAAATTCCGCTAAAGACCTGACCCACCCCCAACCGGCCTCGTTTTTAGCGACGCCGGTTTTTTCATGCCCATGATCGTCACGCCCC
>CAYZPX010000298.1:0-2250 GCA_964480105.1 uncultured Burkholderiaceae bacterium
TACAAGGCCCGCATGAAGGAAGGCCAGGAGGCCATCTACTACATCACCGCCGACAGCCTGGCCGCTGCCAAGAACAGCCCGCAGCTGGAAGTGTTCAAGAAGAAGGGCATCGAAGTCCTCTTGATGACCGACCGCGTGGACGAGTGGGCGCTGAATTTCCTGCAGGACTTCGACGGCACCCCGCTGCAATCCGTGGCCAAGGGGGCGGTGGACCTGGGCACCCTGCAGGACGAGACCGAAAAGAAGGCCGCCGAGGAAGCCGCCGAGGCCTTCAAGCCCCTGCTGGCCAAGCTCAAGGAGTCCCTGAAGGACAAGGCCGAGGACGTGCGCGTCACCACCCGCCTGGTCGACTCGCCCGCCTGCCTGGTGGTGCAGGACGGCGGCATGAGCACCCAGCTCGCCCGCATGCTCAAGCAGGCCGGCCAGCCCGCGCCCGAGTCCAAGCCGGTGTTGGAAGTGAATGCCGAGCACCCGCTGGTCAAGAAGCTGGACGGCAGCGTGCACTTCCACGACCTGGCGCACATCCTGTTCGACCAGGCCCTGCTGGCCGAGGGCGGCCTGCCGGAAGACCCGGCCGCCTACGTCAAGCGCGTGAACGCCTTGCTGGTGTAAACCGGCCCCGCACGCCAGCCTGGCCGGGCTGGTGTGCGGGGGCGCTCCTTATTTGAGAGCTGTAAGGGTAGATAAATAAAGGCCTGCAGGCCGTTTTGATGCGGTAGTCCTGGGGCGCTGTCTCAGGACGGCTCCGAGTAGGCGGCGGGCCAGGCACCGGGCCGGTCGCAGCACTCCTCCCAGCCCCGCAGGCGCGGGGTGTGGCCAATGCCCGGGTTGAAGGTGTTGGTCGGGTCCAGTGCCCGGTAAAAGCCGGCCAGCGCGGGCTTGGCCACGTAGAGGTGGCCCACGTTGTGCTCGGCCGGGTACTCGGCGCGGCGCGCGTCCAGCAGTTCCCACATGCGGTGCTCCATGGCCAGCGGGTCCACGCCCTTCTTCACGATGTAGTCCTGGTGGAACACATGGCAGAAGAAGTGGCCGTAGTACAGCTTGTGCACCGTGTCGCGCTCCACGTCGTCGGGCAGCGTCTCCACCCAGGCGCGGTCGTTGCGGCGCAGCGCCACGTCCAGCGCCACGATGTCCTCCACCTCGGCGCGGTGCACCGCCCGGTAGCGGATGGCCGCGCCCGCAATCGCAAAGCGGTGCAGGAAGGCCTTGCGCCCTTCCTCGGCATCGCACTCGAACCAGCCGCCGGTGGCGCTGTCGCCAAAGTACTGCGTGAGGAAGGCGCGCGTGGCATCGGCCGTGTCGTTCGAGACCCGCACCAGCAAATGGTGCTCGTAGCGCTGGCGCCATTCGCGCATGCGCGCCGGCAGGTGGCTGGGCAGCAGATGGGTGAAGGCTTGCAGCAGGTGGTCGGTCACGCCGCGCAGGCCCAGGCGTTCAAAGAATCCGTCCACCCGGCTCTTGAGGGCAAAGGCCGCCGGCACGCGCGCCGTGCCGAAGCGGTCGATGAGCAGGAAGGTGTCCTTGCCGTACTTTTCCCCAATGTCATAGGCCGTGCGGTGGATGTACTCGCCCGCGATCGGCAGGCGCGGCAAGGCGGTGAGCAGGTGGCGGCGCACGGCCGTGAGGTCGTCGGGCGCGTTGCTGCCGAGGTAGAACGCCGTGCTGGGCTCCTTGGGGAAGGTGTCCAGCCGCACGGCGAACAGGCAGAGCTTGCCGGCCGAGCCCGAGGCCTCGAACAGGCGCGAGGGGTCGGCGTTGAAGCGCGCGGGGGTGTCGGCATCGACGGCGCGCACGTCCTGGGCGTAGCGCGGGTCGGAGGCCGCGCGCTGCGGGTCGTGGGCAATGTCGGCCTCGGTGTAGCGGCCGTCCTGCAGCCGGGTCAGGATCTCCTCGGGCGTGCTGCCCAGCGCAATGCCCAGGTGGTTGACCAGCTCCAGCATGCCGTCGTCCCGTACCCGGGCGTACAGCGCCAGCTCGGTGTAGGCCGGGCCGCGGCGCACCAGCGCACCGCCCGAGTTGTTGCAGATGCCGCCCAGCACCGAGGCGCCGATGCACGACGAGCCGATGACCGAATGCGGCTCGCGCCCCAGCGGCGCCAGCGCCTGCTCCAGCCGGTCCAGCGTGGCGCCGGGCAGGCAAACCACCTGGGCGCCACCGCCAATCACCTGCACGCCGGTGATGCGCAGGGTGTTGATCAGCACGATCTCGCGGTCGTAGTTGGCTCCGTCGGGGGTGGAGCCGCCCGTCAGG
>CAYZPX010000299.1:0-2241 GCA_964480105.1 uncultured Burkholderiaceae bacterium
GCAAACACAAAACGCCCCATCGGGTTGTAGAACGACACCCGCACCAGCTGCATGTACAAGCGCAGCAGGCAGGCCCCTGCCAACAATCCGCCGACAACATCAAGAAGAAAGGTGGCAATTTGGAAGAGCATGGTGAAAACAGACAGGGCACAGACAGCAAGCGAGACACCCGCCAGACCGTCCGGGACAGGACCAAAGAGCGTGCGGGTGCCGAAAGAGCGTGCCATCATAGCGACGCACTGCCCCATCCCCATGACACACGAATCCGCATCCCCCCTGCTGTCCGCCCTGCCCCTGTTTCCGCTGGGCACGGTGCTGTTCCCCGGCGGCCTGCTGCCGCTGAAGGTCTTTGAAGTGCGCTACCTGGACATGGTGCGCCGCTGCCACCGCGAGGGCCTGCCCTTTGGCGTGGTCCTGCTCACCCAGGGCCAGGAAGTGCGCCAGGCCGGCGCCGCCACCGAAACCTTTGTGGACGTGGGCACCCTGGCCACGGTGGAAAGCCTGGAATCCCCGCAGCCCGGATTGCTGTGGGTGCACTGCCGCGGGGGCGAACGCTTTCGCATCCAGCGGCGCGAACGCCTGCCTCACGGCCTGTGGGTTGCGGAGGTGGCGTTGCTGCCGCCCGACCCGGTAGTCGCTATTCCCGACGACCTGCTGCCACTGGCCGAGCGGCTGGAAACCCTGCTGCAAAGCCTGCGCCAGCAACCGGGCGCAGAGGACCTGATCCGCCTGCCCACCGAGGCGCAGCGACGTGACTGCGCCTGGGTGGCCAACCGCTGGTGCGAGCTTCTGCCCCTGCCCAGCCGGATTCGCCAGCAGTGGTTGGCCCTGGACAACCCGCTGCTGCGCCTGGAACTGGTGGGTGATGTGCTGGACAGCGCCAGCCCCAGGGCCTGAGACGGTCGTTGGCAACTCCTAAAATACGCCCCTTTTGGCCCGAACCACCGCCTTGAACGGGCGGCCCTCCATGTCTGACACCCCACACACCCCTGCCGCAGCCCCCCAAGACGACAACCAACTGATCGCCGAACGCCGCGAAAAGCTCCGCGCCCTGCGCGAAGCCAAGGCTGCAGAGGGCGCCGCAGCCTTCCCCAACGATTTCAAACCCCAGCACCACGCCGCCGAGCTGCACGCCACCCATGGCGAAACCCCGGCCGAAGTGCTGGAAGCCAGCCCCATGCACGCCAGCGTGGCGGGCCGCATGGTGCTCAAGCGCGTGATGGGCAAGGCCAGCTTTGCCACCATCCAGGACGGCTCGTTCGGTCCCACCGGCGGCCGCATCCAGCTCTACATCACCCGCGATGCGCTGGGCGAAGAACTCTATGCCGCCTTCAAGCACTGGGACCTGGGCGACATCGTCGGCGCCGAAGGCACGGCCTTCAAGACCAAGACCGGCGAGCTGTCGATCAAGGTGACGAGCCTGCGCCTTTTGACCAAGAGCCTGCGTCCGCTGCCCGACAAATTCCACGGCATGGCCGATCAGGAACAGAAATACCGCCAGCGCTATGTGGACCTGATCTCCGACGAACACGCCCGCAAGCGCTTTGTGGCCCGCAGCAAGGCCCTGAGCGGCATGCGCGAATTCATGGTCGAGCACGGCTTCCTGGAAGTGGAAACGCCCATGCTGCACCCCATCCCCGGCGGCGCCAACGCCCGCCCCTTCGTGACCCACCACAACGCGCTGGAGCAGGAAATGTTCCTGCGCATCGCGCCCGAGCTGTACCTCAAGCGCCTGCTGGTCGGCGGCTTCGAGCGCGTGTTCGAGATCAACCGCAACTTCCGCAACGAAGGCATCTCGGTGCGCCACAACCCCGAGTTCACGATGATGGAGTTCTACGCGGCCTACTGGAACTACCAGGACCTGATGGACTTCACCGAAGCCCTGGTGCGCGACGCAGCGATGAAGGCCGTGGGCACGCTGCAGCTGTACTACCAGGAACAGGCGGTGGACCTGTCCGAGCCCTTCCAGCGCCTGACCATCCGCGAGGCCATCGTCAAGTACACCGAGGCTGGCGAGCACGTGGACGACGCCGCCTGGCTGAGCAACGCCCTGAAAAAGCTGGGCCTGAGCGAGGAAAAAGACCGCCTGTCCAGCCGCAGCCTGGCCGGCCTGCAGGTGCTGTACTTCGAGGAAACCGTCGAAGACAAGCTCTGGCAGCCCACCTTCATCATGGAGCACCCCACCGAGATCAGCCCGCTGGCCCGCGCCAACGACAGCCGCCCCGAGGTGACCGAGCGCTT
>CAYZPX010000300.1:0-2237 GCA_964480105.1 uncultured Burkholderiaceae bacterium
GCTGGCCGACGTGCCCGACTACGACACCGTCACGGCGGCCTGCAACCTGTTCCGCATCACCCCGGTGGGCGACGGCACCTACAAGCTGTGGAAATACATGCGCGTCGAGGCCCGGATCGGCCGCGAACTAGTGATCCCCGAATAAACCGGAAAGAAAGCCCGCGATGCCCGCCCCCACTCCCCGGCGCGAACTCGAAGCCCGCCTCGCCCGCTTCGAGGCCGAGCACGCCGTGCGCGCCTGCATGAACCGCTACATGGTGCTGTGCGACGCGCTCGATGCCCGCAGCCCGCTGGCCGAGCTGGCAGGCCTGTTCACCCGGAACGCGGTGTGGGAAGGCATCGGCGAGAAGTACAAGGCGAGCTTTGGCCGCATCGAAGGGCGGGCTGCGATCCGCGCCATGTTCGCCAAGTACATGACCGAGCCCGCGCACTTCGCGGTCAACGTCCATTTCCTCACCTCCGAGCTGATCGAGGTGCACGGCCCCAGCGATGCCACGGGCAGCTGGGTGATGCTGCAAACCTCCACCTTCACCAGTGGCGCCTCGCACCTGAACGCGGCGCGGCTCACCGTCGATTTCCGGCGCAGCAAGGGCGGGGTCTGGCGCATGGCGCACTTTCGCACTGAGAACCTGTTTAGCCGGCCCGTGGATGCCTGGAACCAGGCCGATCCACTGCCCGTGCCGAAGTAAGCCTCGGCAACCCCTTTATAGAACACGCAAACCAAGGAATTCCCATGACGAGCACGCTCTCCATCGCCGACCGGGTCCAAGCCGACCGGGTCCACACCTCGCTCTACACCGACCCTGCACTGTTCGAGCAGGAAATGGACAAGGTCTTTGCCAGCACCTGGGTCTGGGTGGCCCATGCCAGCGAAATCCCCGAAGCCGGCAGCTACAAAAACACCACCATCGGCCGCCAGCCGGTCATCGTGGTGCGTGACCGCAAGCAAAAGGTGCATGTGCTGCTCAACCGCTGCCGCCACCGCGCCGCCACGGTGTGCGAGGGCAAAAAGGGCAAGGCCAACAGCTTTGTCTGCCCCTACCACGGCTGGAGCTACTCGCTGGACGGCGCACTGCGCGGCGTGCCCCACCCCGAGAGCTATGCCGACCAGCTGGAAAAGGGTGAACTGGGCCTGGTGAGCCTGCGTGTCGAGGAATACGCTGGCATGGTCTTTGCAACCTTCAAGAACGACATCGAACCCCTGGTGGACTACCTGGGCCCTGCCAAGAAATGGATGGATCTGTTCATGAAACAGGGCGCCGGCTATCCGATCAAGGTCGCTGGCGAACACCGCTTCCGCTTTCCCGGCAACTGGAAGATCCAGCTGGAAAACACGACCGATGCCTACCACTTCCCGCTGATCCACAAGTCCTTCCTCAGCTCGGTGGACAAGGAGACCGAGCAGATGCTGGACTTCGTTGGCGGCCCCGGCTACGTCGAGGACCTGGGCAACGGCCACAGCGTGATGGTGATGATTCCCGACCTGATCGACCTGGAGGCGAATCTGGATGCCCCCATCCCCGAGCGCTTCGCCGAACTGGCCGAGGCCCTGCGCGCCGAAGGCCACCCCGAGGACCAGGTGCGGCGCATCGTCCGCGCCGTGGGCGGCTCGGGCTTCAACCTGAATCTGTTCCCCAACATCGCCTGTTCGATGGCCTTTTTCCGGGTGCTGCAACCCATCTCGGTGAACGAGACCGAGATCCACCACGCCGCGATCACCATGGACGGCGGCCCCGCCGTGGCCAACCAGGCCCGGCTGCGCCTGCACGAGCATTTCCAGGGCCCGATGGGTTTTGGCACCCCTGACGACGCAGAGGCCTGGGAACGGGTGCAAAAGGGTGCCCAGTCCGGCAAGGAGCTCTGGATCATGCTCAACCGGGGCCTGGCGGGCGAGAAGCCCACCCCGGACGGCCGCGTCAGCGATGTGAGCGCTGAGACCGGCATGCGCGCTGCCTACCAGCAGTGGAAAAAATTGATGACCGCCTGAACCGGAGATGCCCATGAACACCGAACTGATGCTGCAAGTCGCCACGTTTGTTTGGCAGGAAGCTGACCAGCTGGACCACAGCGAATACGACGCCTGGCTGCAATCGTGGACCGAGGACGGCCTCTACATCGTGCCGATCGACCCCGAAGCCACGGACTTGACCAACACCCTGAACTACGCCCACGACGATGCCAACATGCGGCAAAAGCGCGTGAACCGACTGGGCAGCGGTGAATCCGTTTCCACCACG
>CAYZPX010000301.1:0-2213 GCA_964480105.1 uncultured Burkholderiaceae bacterium
CGAGGATGTCTTGCATGGTCCGTCCTTGTTGAAGGTGTCTTGTTTCTGACTAAATGACTACTGAATTGATAGCTTAAACCGCTGTATTTGATTGGGCTGAGAGCAGATTTCGTGCGGCAGTGGAGGCCGCAATCCGTCCCGCCGCCACCTCGGCCTGCAGGCCTGGCAGCAGCGCCCGCACCTGGGGATGCTGGCGGAACGCGAGCTTGAGGCCGGCGTCGATGCGCTCCCACATCCAGGCCAGCGATTGCCGCTCGCGCCGCGCGGCCAGGCGGCCGTTGGCGGTTTGCCGCTGGCGGAATTCGCCCACGGCGGCCCAGAAGGCGTCCACGCCCTGCCCCAGCAGCGCGCTGAGTTGCACCACCCGGGGGTGCCACAGCGTGTCGTCGAAATGCGCATGCTCGGGGTTGCCATGCAGGCCCAGGATGCGCAGGCTGGAGGTGATCTGCGCCTCGGCGCGGGTGGCGGCGTGGGGGTCGATGTCGGCCTTGTTGATGACCACCAGGTCGGCGATTTCCATCACGCCTTTCTTGATGGCCTGCAGGTCGTCGCCCGCATTGGGCAGCTGCATCAGCACGAACATGTCGGTCATGCCGGCCACGGCAATCTCGCTCTGGCCCACGCCCACGGTTTCGATGATCACGACGTCGTAGCCCGCCGCCTCGCAGACCAGCATGGATTCGCGGGTCTTCTCGGCCACGCCGCCCAGGGTGCCGCTGCTGGGGCTGGGGCGGATGTAGGCGCGCTCGTGCACCGACAGGTGCTCCATGCGCGTCTTGTCGCCCAGGATGGAGCCGCCCGACACGGTGCTGGACGGGTCCACCGCCAGCACGGCCACGCGGTGGCCTTGGGCGATCAGGTACAGGCCCAGCGCCTCGATGAAGGTGCTCTTGCCCACGCCGGGCACGCCGCTGATGCCCAGCCGGAAGGATTTGCCGGTGTGGGGCAGCATGGCGGTGAGCAGCTCATCGCCCTGTGCACGGTGGTCCGGCCGGGTGGATTCCAGCAGCGTGATCGCCTTGGCCATGGCGCGGCGCTGCACGGCGGGGCTGCCGTGCAGGATGCCGTCGAGCAAGGTGCTGGGGCTCATCGGGCTCACGCCAGTCACGCGGTGACGGCCTTGCGGATCTGCTCCAGCACGTCCTTGGCGCTGGCGGGAATCGGCGTGCCGGGTCCGTAGATGCCCTTGACACCGGCTTCGTACAGGTGCTCGTAGTCCTGCACCGGGATCACGCCGCCGACGAAAACGATGATGTCGTCCGCGCCCTGGTCCTTCAGCGCCTGGATGATGGCGGGCACCAGGGTTTTGTGTCCTGCCGCCAGGGTGCTCACGCCCACGGCGTGCACATCGTTCTCGATGGCCTGACGGGCGCATTCCTCGGGGGTCTGGAACAGCGGGCCCATGTCAACATCGAAGCCCAGGTCGGCAAAGGCGGTAGCCACCACCTTGGCGCCGCGATCGTGGCCGTCCTGGCCCAGCTTGGCGATCATCACGCGGGGGCGCCGCCCCTGCTCTTCGGCAAAGGCGTTGATCTCGGCCTTGAGCTTGTCCCAGCCCTCGGCGGAGTCGTAAGCGGCGGCATAGACGCCAGTCACTTTTTGCGTGTCGGCGCGATGGCGGCCGAAGACCTTCTCCAGTGCGTCGGAGACCTCGCCCACCGTGGCGCGCAGGCGAATGGCTTGGATGGACAAGTCCAGTAGGTTGCCTTCGCCGCTTTCTGCGGCAGAAGTGAGCGCATCGAGCGCGGCCTGCACCTTGGCGGTGTCGCGGCTGGCCTTGATCGCGTTCAGGCGGGCGATCTGGGAGTCGCGCACCTTGACGTTGTCGATCTGCAGGATGTCCACCGGGTCTTCCTTGGCCAGCTTGTACTTGTTGACGCCGACGATCACATCCTTGCTCGAGTCGATGCGCGCCTGCTTCTCGGCAGCGGCGGCCTCGATCTTGAGCTTGGCCCAGCCGCTGTCCACGGCAGCCGTCATGCCGCCCATGGCCTCGACCTCTTCGATGATCTTCCAGGCGGCATCGGCCATGTCCTGGGTCAGCTTTTCCATCAGATAGGAACCGGCCCAGGGGTCGATCACGTTGGTGATGTGGGTTTCTTCCTGAATGATCAGCTGGGTGTTGCGCGCAATGCGGGCGCTGAACTCGGTGGGCAGCGCGATGGCTTCGTCAAAGCTGTTGGTGTGCAGCGACTGGGTGCCGCCAAACACGG
>CAYZPX010000302.1:0-2203 GCA_964480105.1 uncultured Burkholderiaceae bacterium
CGCAGCTGCCATTCGTCGGGATGGATCTCGTCTTTCAGGGAAGGGATGTGCATCGGGGGCTCCAAGGGGCGTGGGAAGGCGCCCACTGTAGGGCGCATGGTGCCCTTGGGCTGTCCACTGGGCAACAGCGCGGTGGTCCCGCTTGGAAAATGCTATCAAAAAAAGAGCTAGTACCGCTGGTATCCATTGGCTTAGAAACCGATTTGCCTCATTTTTTCTTGCGGCTTTTTTGGCCGGCGGAGGACTTGCCCTGCGCCTTGGCCAGGGCGTCTTTTCCATCGGCCCAGTGCTTGGGGCCCCGGGCCAGTTCGGTCTCCAGCCGTTCGCACAGGGTGCGCAGGATCTTGATGCGCGCGTAGTGCTTGTCGTTGGCCTCCACCAGGGTCCAGGGCGCGGTGCCGGTGCTGGTGCGCTCGACCATGTCGCAGACGGCTTGCTGGTAGGCATCCCACTTCTCGCGGTTGCGCCAGTCTTCCTCGGTGATCTTGAAGCGCTTGAAGGCTACCTCTTGCCGCTCCTGAAAGCGGCGCAGCTGTTCTTCCTGGCTGATCTGCAGCCAGAACTTGACCAGGATGATTCCGGCCTCAGCCATCTCGTGCTCGAAGTCGTTGATCTCGGTGTAGGCGCGTAGCCAGTCGGGTTCGGCGCAGAAGCCTTCAATGCGCTCGACCAGCACCCGGCCGTACCAGGTGCGGTCAAACAGGGTGATGTGGCCGTGCCGGGGCAGGTGGCGCCAGAAGCGCCACAGATAGGGCTGTGCCCGCTCCTCGTCGCTGGGTGCGGCCACGGGCACGATGCGGTACTGGCGCGCATCCAGCGCCCCGGCGATGCGCCGGATCGATCCGCCTTTGCCCGCGGCGTCGGCGCCCTCGAAGGCGCAGACCAGCGCCCGGTGCTTGAAGCGCGGGTCACGCGCCAGCTCGGCCAGGCGGCCTTGCCAGTGCGCCAGCTCGTTCTCGTAGTGTTTTTCGGTGAGTGACAGGCCCAGGTCCAGCGCGGTGAGCACGTTGCGCCCGTCGGTGTCCACCCGAACGATGGGGGCCACGGGCGGGGCGGGGCGGCTGGTGTTGGCCAGCTTGGCGCGCAGTGCATCGCGCAGCACCTTGCCCACGGTGAGCGCGCGGTAGTTGTCGTTGGAGCCGTCAATCACCACCCACGGCGCCCAGGGCGTGTTGGTCATGCGCAGCAGGTGGCCGGCGGTGTCTTGCAGCTGGTCGTAGGTGTCCAGCCGGTCCCAGTTCCACTGCGTCACGCGCCAGGCAGTGCGCGGGTCGCTGGCCAGGGCTTTCAGGCGTTTTTTCTGGGCGTCGCGCGTCAGGTGGAACCAGAACTTGAGCACCAGCGCGCCCTCGTTGACCAGCATGGCCTCGAAGCGGTTGATCTGGTCGGCCCGCGCGTCCAGCTCTTTCTGGGAGATGTCGCCCTCGATGTGCTCCCGGATCGGGTCCGAATACCACGAGCCGGCAAAGATGCCGACCCGCCCCTTGGCTGGCAGCGCCTGCCAGTAGCGCCACATGGGCGGGCGCTCGCGCTCTTCCTCGCTGGGTTGGGCAAAGGCCAGGGTGGTCAGAAAGCGGGCGTCCATCCATTCGTACAGCAGGTTGATCGTCTCGCCCTTGCCGGCGCCGTCTTGCCCGCTGATCAGCAGCACCACGGGGATCTTGCCCTGTTCGTACAGCTCCACCTGCGCATCGAGCAGTTCGGCGCGCAGCGCGGGGACGGCTTTCTTGTAGTCGGCCTTGGAAATCTTGTGGCCGATTTCAGCGGATTCGAACATGGTGAGCACTCCTGGTGGGGAGGGTTACTGTAGGGCTCTGGCGGGCTTCATGGGGGGCGCCGGGAGGGGGAAGGCCGGACGCCTCATGGCGGCTGCGCCGCAGAAATCGGCATCCGGCCTTCCCCCTCCCGGCGCGGGGTCGTGGCTTGTTCCAGTTGCGTGAGCCAGTGGATGGCCTGTTCTGCGCTGTCCCCGCACATTTCTGCCGACGCTTGCAGGCCCCCGCAGACGGCGGGCCGGGTGGGCTGACCAAAGATGCGGCAGCGGTTGGCGTCGTCCAGCTGCACGCACCGCACCCCCGCGGGTTTTCCCAGCGGCATGCCCGGAATCGGGCTGGAGATGGAGGGGGCGATGCAACAGGCAGCGCAGTGGGGGCGGCATTCCATGGGGCAGGTCCGGGATTTGTTTCACGTGAAACCTTAGCGC
>CAYZPX010000303.1:0-2183 GCA_964480105.1 uncultured Burkholderiaceae bacterium
CGCCGCTGCGGGTGTTGGCAATGCGCACCACCTCGCTGGTCACGCGGGCCACGTCCTCGGCGTTGTCGCCGGCAATGTCGCCGATCAATACCATCTTGGGCAGGCCGCCGTTGCCTTTCTTGCTCTTGGTGGCGTAGCCCACGGCCTTCAGGTAACGGTCGTCCAGGTGCTCCAGGCCGGCCAGCAGCACGCCCGAGCGCTTTTGCTCGGCGAACATGAAGTCCTTGATCTCGACGATGCTGGGCACGGCGTCCTTGGCGTTGCCAAAGAACTCCAAACAGACCGTGCGGGTGTGCTGGGGCATGCGGTGCACCACCCAGCGGGCGCTGGTGATCAAGCCGTCACAGCCTTCCTTCTGGATGCCGGGCAGGCCAGAGAGGAACTTGTCGGTCACGTCCTTGCCCAGGCCTTCCTTGCGGAAGGTCTTGCCGGGAATGTCCAGGCGCTCCTGGCGGATGGGGGTCTTGCCATCGGCCTGGTAGTACTGCAGCTCAAAGCTGGCGACTTCCGCGTCGTGGATCTTGCCCAGGTTGTGGTCGATGCGGGTGACTTCCAGCCACTGCGCCTCGGGCGTGACCATGCGCCAGCTGGCCAGGTTGTCCAGCGCGGTGCCCCAGAGCACGGCTTTCTTGCCGCCAGCGTTCATGGCGATGTTGCCGCCAATGCAAGACGCCTCGGCGCTGGTGGGGTCCACCGCGAAAACGAAACCTGCGCGCTCGGCCGCATCGGCCACGCGCTGGGTGACCACGCCGGCCTCCGTCCAGACCGTGCCCACGGGCTCGGCCACGCCGGGCAGCTGGCGCATCTCGACCTCGGTCATGGCTTCGAGCTTTTCGGTGTTGATCACCGCGCTCTTCCAGGTCAGCGGAATGGCGCCGCCGGTATAGCCGGTGCCGCCCCCACGCGGGATGATGGTCAGGCCCAGCTCGATGCAGCCCTTGACCAGGCCGGCCATCTCGGCCTCGGAATCGGGGGTCAGCACCACGAAGGGGTATTCCACGCGCCAGTCGGTCGCGTCGGTCACATGGCTGACGCGCGACAGCCCATCGAACTTGATGTTGTCGCGGGCGGTGTAGCGGCCTAGGGTCTTCTTGACCTCGCGGCGCAGCGCGGCGGCCTGCACGAAAGTGGCGTCAAACGCGGCCACGGCGGCACGGGCGGCCACGACCAGTTCGCCCACCAGGCGGTCGCGCTCAGGGTCGTCTTGGGGGGTGCGGCGCTTTTCGACTTCGGAGAGGCGGTGGTTCAGCGCCTCGACCAGGGCCTTGCGGCGGCTGGGGTTGTCCAGCAGGTCGTCCTGCAGATAGGGATTGCGCTGGACCACCCAAATGTCACCCAGCACCTCGTAGAGCATGCGGGCAGACCGGCCGGTGCGGCGCTCGTCACGCAGCTGGTCCAGCAGGTCCCAGGCAGACGCGCCCAGCAGGCGGATCACGATCTCCCGGTCGGAGAACGAGGTGTAGTTGTAGGGAATTTCACGCAGACGGACCGGCTCGTGCAAGTTGCTTTGCAAGGCGGCCAACGCAATCGGAGCATTCATAGGAGACCTGGGAAGGGTGACGGGCACCCATGGACCATTGGGCCGTGAATTTTAAGTCAGCCCCTCCGCCCGAATCGGAAGCGGACGGATGCACTACTTTGCGAAGGGTTTTCCCGCAGTTGCCTGCCAGGCCCGGGACTGGGCCCACTGCGCGGTGGCCACCGCCAGCACCAGCGCGCCATAGCCCAGCATCTTGCCATCACGGCCCAGCCACCACAGGCCGGCGGCCAGCGCCAGCCAACCCACCAGGGCATTGACCGCGCAGCGGCGCACCATGCCGGCCAGCCACGGGGAGGCTGGCCGCGACAGCTGGCCGACCAAGGTGACGACCAACGCAACCCCTGCTGCAGGCGCAGCGAAGTTCAGCAAGTGCCAGAAAAAATCCAGAAAGCCCATGGTCGCGAGTGTGAAGGGCGCGGATTTTATAATCCCCCCCCTATGGCAGTCTGGGCCCTCGGGATCAACCACACCACCGCGCCGCTCGACCTGCGCGGCCGCTTTGCGTTTGCGCTCGACCAATTGCCGCCCACGCTGCAGGGGCTGCGCACTTCACTGGGCCAGTTGTCGCAGGGCAACGCCAACGCGGTCGAGACCGCCATCCTCTCCACCTGCAACCGCACCGAGATCTACTGCGCCGGCGACC
>CAYZPX010000304.1:0-2176 GCA_964480105.1 uncultured Burkholderiaceae bacterium
TGGTCGGCGCGCCGCTCCAGGGCCGGGTGCTGATCGTGGACGATGTGATGTCCGCTGGCACCGCTGCCCGCGAATCGATTGCGCTGATCCGCGCTGCCGGCGCCACCCCCCATGCGGTGGCGATTGCGCTGGATCGCCAGGAAAAGGCCACCGAAAACGGCCAGGACGTGGACCACAGCGCCGTGCAGTACGTGCGCAACCAGCTGGGCATGCAGGTGTGCGCGATTGCCCGCCTCGAAGACCTGCTGGCCTATCTGGCGCAGAGCGCGGGTGGCGACATGCAGGCCCACCGCGAGCGGGTGCTGGCCTACCGCCAGCGCTACGGCGTCAACGAGGGTTGAGGCCATGTCGCGGCAAGGCTGGCAATCCTGGCGGCTTGGCAGCCTGGCCGTGGTTTTGGGGGCCGTTCTTGGTGCGGTGCCGTCGGCCCCGGTGAGCGCCCAGAGCATTTACACCTGCACCGACGCCCAGGGCCGGCGCATCACCTCCGACCGGCCGATTGCCGAATGCCTGGACCGTGAGCAGCGCGAGCTGAATCCCTCCGGCTCCGAGCGCCGCCGCATTCCCCCCGTCCTGTCCGAGAACGAGCGCGCCGCGCTGGAGCAGCGCCAGCGCAGGGAGACCGAGGAGCGCAACCGGCTGCTGGAAGAGCGCCGCAAGGAACGGGCCCTGGTGCTGCGCTATCCCAACAAGGCCGCCCACGACCAGGAGCGCGCGCAGGCCATCGCCCAGGCCGACGAGGTGGTGGTGCTGATCGAGAAGCGCCTGCTGGAACTGCACGCCCAGCGCAAGGCCCTGGACCTGGAGATGGAGTTCTACCAAAAGAACCCCGCCAGCGCGCCCCCCGTCCTGCGCCGCAAGCTGGCCGAAAACCAGAATGCTTTGGAAGACCAGGAACGCGCCCTGGCCGCGCAGAACGCCGAAAAATTCCGCATCCACGCGCGCTTCGATGCCGAATACGAGCTGCTGCAGCGCCTGTGGGAGGCCAACCGCCGGGCGGCCACGCCCTGACGCGGGGCATTCAGGGTACTTTGCTCATCTTTTGAGAGCTAGTACCGCTGAATCTGATTGGTCTGGAGCCGGTTTTGGTGCTTACATCGCCGCGAGCTTGGCGCGCAGCAATTCGTTGACCTGCGCCGGATTGGCCTTGCCCTTGCTGGCTTTCATGGCCTGGCCGACCAGGGCGTTGAAGGCCTTGTCCTTGCCGGCCTTGAACTGGGCCACGTTGTCCGGGTTGGCCGCGATCACCTCGTCGATGATTTTCTCCAGCGCGCCGGTGTCGTTCATCTGTTTCAGGCCCTTGGCCTCGATGACGGCGTCCACCTCGGTCGCTTCGCCGGTCCACAGCGCATCGAACACCTGCTTGGCGGCGTTGTTGCTGATGGTGCCGTCGCTGATGCGGCCCACCAGCGCGGCCAGCTGGGCGGGCGAGACAGGCGCCTGCTCGATGGCAATGCCCTCGGTGTTCAGGCGGCGCGAGACCTCGCCCATGATCCAGTTGCTGACCAATTTGGCCTGACCACAGGCCTGGGCGGCGGCCTCGAAGTAGGCAGCCATGGCTTTGCTTTGCGTGAGCGTGGTGGCGTCGTACTCGGGCAGGCCGTAGTCGGTCACGAAGCGGGCGGCCATCACGCGGGGCAACTCGGCCATCTGGGCGCGCTCGCGCTCGATCCAGTCGGCGGCGATTACCAGCGGTGGCAGGTCCGGGTCGGGGAAGTAGCGGTAATCGGCCGCGTCTTCCTTGGTGCGCATGGCGCGGGTTTCGCCCGTGTCGGGGTCGAACAGCACGGTGGCCTGCTGGATGGCGTGACCGTCCTCGATCTGCTCGATCTGCCAGCGGATTTCGTAGTCGATGGCCTGCTGCATGAACTTGAACGAGTTCAGGTTCTTGATCTCGCGGCGGGTGCCCAGCGGCTGGCCGGGCTTGCGCACCGAGACGTTGGCGTCGCAGCGGAACGAGCCTTCCTGCATGTTGCCGTCGCAGATGCCGATCCAGGTCACGATCTTGTGCAGCTCGCGGGCGTAGGCCACGGCTTCCTCGCTGGAGCGGATGTCCGGCTCGGTCACGATTTCCAGGAGCGGCGTGCCGGCGCGGTTCAAATCGATCCCCGACTGGCCGATGAAGTCCTCGTGCAGCGACTTGCCGGCGTCTTCTTCCAGGTGGGCGCGCACCAGG
>CAYZPX010000305.1:0-2160 GCA_964480105.1 uncultured Burkholderiaceae bacterium
GCGCGGATTCGGCCAGCTGCTGCAGCGCGGCGCTGCCGTCCTTGCCCGGCTTGCCCGACGGAATGCGCACTTCCACGATCTGCTTGTCGGCAAACAGGCTCAAGGACCCACCCGCCGCCAGCACCGCGCTCCAATCGAAATGCGCGCCAGCCACGGTGTAGCTGCTGCGCTCGGTATAGCCCTGGGCGCGGGCGGTGGCGCGGATGGCGTCCAGCGCCTCTTGCTGCAACAGGGCCTCGTCGCCGTGCAGCACATACAAAGAGCCCAGGCCGCGCTGGAGGTGTTGGAAGAGTTGGGCCAGGGCAAGGTTCATGGGGCGCAAGTTTAGTGGCGGGAGCCGGGCCGTAAGATGGCCGTCAACCCTGTTGATCTGCCCATCCAACACCCATGTCCGCCCTCCCCCGCCCCCTGCGCCTGATTGGCGCCCCCACCGATGTCGGCGCCAGCGTGCGCGGCGCGTCCATGGGCCCGGAAGCGCTACGGGTCGCCGGCCTAGCCGAGGCATTGACGCGGCTGGGCCAAACGGTGGAAGACGCGGGCAACCTGCACGGCCCGGCCAATCCGGGGCAACCGCCGGCGGCCCATGGCTACCGCCATCTGGCCGAGGTGCTGGCGTGGAACCAGCAAGTCTTCGACGCCGTGGGCCTGGCCCTGCGCGACGACCGCCTGCCCCTGCTGCTGGGCGGCGACCACAGCTTGGCCATTGGCTCGATCACTGCGGTGGCCCGGCATTGCGCCGCCGTCGGCAAAACCCTGCGGGTGCTGTGGCTGGACGCCCATGCCGACTGCAACACGCCCGCCATCACCCCCAGCGGCAATGTGCACGGCATGCCGGTGGCTTGCCTGTGCGGACTCGGACCACCAGCGCTGACACAGCTGGCCCGCCTGCCCGACGGCCGCCCGGCGCTGCAGCCTGGCCAGTTGCGACAGGTGGGCATCCGCAGCGTGGACCCGGCAGAAAAACGCCTGGTGCACCGCCTGGGGCTGGAGGTGTTCGACATGCGCTGTGTCGATGAGCTGGGCATGCGCACGGTGATGGCCCAAGCCCTGCTGGGCGTGGATGCCAACACCCATCTGCACCTGAGCCTGGACCTGGATTTTCTCGACCCCGGCATCGCACCCGGCGTGGGCACCCCGGTGCGCGGCGGCGCCAGTTACCGCGAGGCCCAGCTGTGCATGGAACTGATTGCCGACACCGGCGCGCTGGCCAGCATGGATCTGGTGGAACTCAACCCCGCCCGCGATGTGCACAACCAGACCGCCGAATTGGCGGTGGATTTGGTGGAAAGCCTGTTTGGCAAAAGCACGCTGATGCGGCCACGCGCTGACGGTTTGTGAGGGGGCTCAAGGCTGCAATGCAGCCAGCCGGCGCAGCAGCTGCTGGACGATCTCGGTCTGCATGCTGCGGTAGAGCAAAAGCTCCTCGGCTTCCTTGGAGAGCGCAGCGGTTTCGCTGTAGCTGATGTCACGCTGCTGGAGCAGCTCGGTGGGCGGGATCATCTCTTCGCCCTGCGGGTTGCGCAGGCGAAAACGCACACGCAAGCGCAGTTGGAGCTCGCGCACCTGGCCGGCGGCGTTGCGGCCGACGACGGCGCGCTCTTGCTGCTCGGACAGCAGATCGAACAGCGCCTCGGCCTGGGGCAACTGCGCCGGGTCGCGCAGCACCTTCAACTGGCCGCCGGCGCTTTCCAGCGTGCGCTGCAACTCCCGCGCCAGCGGGGAGCTGGCCGGCGCGGAAAGGTAGAGCGAGCCAAAGGCAAACTCCGGCGCGCCCCGCAGGCGAAAACCACAGCCGGCCAGGCCGGTTGCGAGACCCCCTGCCAGGCCCACGGCCGAGATCCCTTGCAACAGCGTGCGCCGGTCCATGCTCAAACCACCAGGTTGACCAGGCGGCCGGGCACGACCACAACCTTCTTGGCCGGGGCGCCGTTGGCCTGCTTGACGAAGGCCTCCGAAGCCAGCGCAATGCGCTCAATCTCGGCCTTGTCGGCCTGCGCGGGCACATGGATGGAGCCGCGCAGCTTGCCGTTGATTTGCAGCATCAGCTCGATCTCGTCCTGCACCAACGCATCGGCCGCGACTTGGGGCCAGGGCGCATCGAGCAGATCGCCCAGGTGGTTGGCGTAACCCAGGCTGCTCCACAGCGCATGGGTGATGTGC
>CAYZPX010000306.1:0-2145 GCA_964480105.1 uncultured Burkholderiaceae bacterium
TTGGCCAGGTGCAGGCGGCCACGCTCACCGCCGGACAGGTTCTTCACCAGCTTTTGCTGGTCGTTGCCCTTGAAGTTGAAACGGCCAATGTAGGCGCGGCTGGGCATGACGAACTTGCCCACGGTGATGTTGTCCAGGCCGCCCGAGACATCTTCCCACACGGTCTTGTCGCCGTCCAGCGACTCGCGGCTCTGGTCCACGAAGGCCAGCTTGGCGGTCTGGCCAATGGCGATTTCGCCGCTGTCCGGCGTTTCCACGCCCTGGATCATGCGGAACAGCGTGGACTTGCCGGCGCCGTTGGGGCCAATGATGCCGACGATGGCGCCCGCGGGGACCGAAAAGCTCAGGTTGTCAATCAGCACGCGGTCCCCAAAAGACTTGCTGACGTTCTTGAACTCGATGACCTGCGAACCCAGGCGCTCAGCCACCGGAATGAAGATCTCGTTGGTCTCGTTGCGCTTCTGGTATTCGACGTCGCTCAGCTCCTCGAAGCGGGCCAGGCGGGCCTTGCTCTTGGCCTGGCGGCCCTTGGCGTTCTTGCGCACCCACTCCAGCTCTTCCTTCATGGCCTTGCGGTGGGCGTCCTCGGCCTTCTGTTCCTGGTCCAGGCGCTTGCCCTTCTGGTCCAGCCATTCGGAATAGTTGCCCTTCCAGGGAATACCGTGGCCACGGTCGAGTTCCAGGATCCACTCGGCGGCGTTGTCCAGGAAGTAGCGGTCGTGGGTGATGGCCACCACGGTGCCGGGGAAGCGCTGCAGGAACTGCTCCAGCCAATGGACCGACTCGGCGTCCAGGTGGTTGGTGGGTTCGTCGAGCAGCAGCATGTCGGGCTTGGACAGCAGCAGGCGGCACAGGGCCACACGGCGCTTTTCCCCGCCGGACAGGTTCTTGATGACCGCGTCCCAGGGCGGGAGGTTCAGCGCGTCGGCGGCCAACTCCAGCTGCAGGTCGGTGTTCTCGGAACCAGCCGCGGCGATGATGGCTTCCAGCTCGGCCTGCTCGGCGGCCAGCGCGTCAAAGTCGGCGTCTTCTTCGGCGTAGGCGGCATACACCTCTTCGAGGCGCTGCTTGGCAGCGATCGCACCGCCAATGCCCTCCTCCACCGCCTGGCGCACGGTCTGGTCGGGATCGATCTGGGGCTCCTGGGGCAGGTAGCCGATCTTGATGCCGGGCATGGGCACGGCTTCGCCTTCGATCTCCTTGTCGATGCCAGCCATGATTTTGAGCAAGGTGGACTTGCCGGAACCGTTCAGGCCCAGCACACCGATCTTGGCGCCCGGGAAAAAGCTCAGGGAAACGTCCTTCAAGATCTGCCGCTTGGGCGGCACGGTCTTGGTAACGCGGTTCATGGAAAAAACGTATTGGGCCATTCGGTTCAAACCTGCAAAGATGGGCAGAAAATCTGCGAGACAAACCCAGTGATTATCGGCGCATGCGACAATCGCCGGCTTGTGGCGGACCAGTAACCACCACATCAGCACCTGCTGGGGACGAAGGAAACACCTGCTTCCAGGCTCCCACCCTTGAAAACTTTGGGCCTGCAACTGGCCTGGCAACCCCGGACGTTGCCACGACAGGTCCTCTTGCACCCGCTTTTCGGGCGCCCTTTGCGCACCGACCGGGTGACCACACCGCAATGACATTTGAAGCACTGAACCTGGCGCCCGCCATCCTGAAAGCTGTTCACGAGCAGGGGTACGAAAACCCCACCCCCATCCAGGCCCAGGCCATTCCGGCCGTTCTCCAGGGCCAAGACCTGCTGGCCGGCGCCCAGACTGGCACCGGCAAGACCGCCGCCTTCACCCTGCCCCTGCTGCACCGCCTGTCGCAAGGCCAGGCCGCGCAAAGCAAATTCGGCGGCAAGGGCATTCGTGCCCTGGTGCTGACGCCCACCCGCGAGCTGGCCGCCCAGGTCGAGGAATCGGTGCGCGACTACGGCAAGTACCTGGACCTGAAGTCCACCGTGATCTTCGGCGGCGTCGGCATGAACCCGCAGATCGACCGCATCAAGCGCGGCGTCGATGTGCTGGTGGCCACGCCCGGGCGCCTGCTGGACCTGCAGCAGCAGGGCTTCATGGACCTGTCCACCGTGGAGATCCTGGTGCTGGACGAAGCCGACCGCATGCTGGACATGGGCTTCATCCA
>CAYZPX010000307.1:0-2144 GCA_964480105.1 uncultured Burkholderiaceae bacterium
TGCCCGAGAACATGGGCATCTTTGCCGACCTGACGGTGCAGGAGAACATGCTGCTGGCCGCCCGCCAGGCGCGCAACGCCGCGCAGATCGACCAGGCCCGGCTGCAGTGGATTTTTGGCCTGTTTCCGGCGGTGGAAAAGTTCTGGAACCACCCGGCCGGCAAGCTGTCGGGCGGGCAAAAGCAGATGCTGGCCGTGAGCCGCGCCATCGTCGAGCCGCGCGAGCTGCTGATCGTGGACGAACCCAGCAAGGGCCTGGCGCCGGCCATCATCGAAAACATGATTTCCGCCTTCGACCAGCTCAAAAAGAGTGGCGTGACCATTCTGCTGGTCGAGCAGAACCTGAATTTCGCGCAGCGCCTGGGCGACAGCGTGGCGGTGATGGACAACGGCGTCGTGGTCCACGCCGGGCGCATGGCCGACCTGGCCGCCGACGAAGCCTTGCAGCAATCGCTGCTGGGCCTGTCGCTGTGACGGGGGAGGGCGCAGCGATGCCACGCAAGCCTGTCACGGTTTTTAAGCCTTTTTGGCCTCCAGGCCAATGGATACCAGCGGTACTAGCTATGAAAAAAGAAGCAATCTTTGTGCTTGATGGGGGCCGCCCATGATCCGCAGCCAATTCGACTGGAAACCGCTGGCCCTGGTGCCGGCGCTGGCGCTGCTGGTGCTGCCCTTGGTGGGCTCGCCCAGCACGTGGTTGACGCTGACGGTGGCCGGACTGGCGATGGGGATGATCGTCTTCATCATCGCCTCGGGCCTGACCCTGGTGTTTGGCCTGATGGACGTGCTCAACTTTGGCCACGGCCTGTTCATTGCGCTGGGCGCCTTTGTCGCGACCACGGTGCTGGGCAGCATGGGCGACTGGACGCAAAGCACCGAACTTTGGCGCAACCTGGTTGCCGTTTTGCCCGCCATGCTGGTCGCCATGGCGGTGGCGGCGGCCCTGGGCCTGGCGTTTGAGCGCTTCATCGTGCGCCCGGTCTATGGCCAGCACTTGAAGCAGATCCTGATCACCATGGGCGGAATGATCATTGGCGAGGAGTTGATCAAGGTCCTCTGGGGCCCGCAGCAGATCCCGCTGCCCCTGCCCGAGGGCATGCGCGGCGCGCTGATCCTGGGCGATGCCGCCATCGAGAAGTACCGGCTGATCGCCGTGGTGGTGGGCCTGGCCGTGTTTGCCGCGCAGGCCTGGACGCTGTCGCGCACCAAGGTGGGCCTCTTGATCCGCGCCGGCGTGCAAGACCGGGAGATGGTCGAGGCCCTGGGCTACCGCATCCGCCGGCTGTTTGTGGGCGTGTTTGTCGCCGGCTCGGCACTGGCCGGCCTGGGCGGCGTGATGTGGGGGCTTTACCAGCAAAGCGTGGTGCCGCAAATGGGCGCGCAGGTCAACGTGCTGATCTTCATCGTGATCATCATCGGCGGCCTGGGCAGCACCGGTGGGGCGCTGATCGGCGCGCTGCTGGTGGGGCTGATGGCCAACTACACCGGTTTTTTGGTGCCCAAGCTGGCGCTGTTTTCCAACATCGCGCTGATGGTGGCCATCCTGCTCTGGCGGCCCCAGGGCGTCTATCCCGTCGCCAACCGTTGAGGAGACTTGCATGCTGAACCGACTCCTTTCCGGCGACTACCCCCGCAGTAAACCGCTGGCCCTGGTGCTGGTACTGGTCTTGCTGGGCCTGGCCCTGGTGCCTTTCCTGTTCCCGGGCGTCAAGCCCCTGTCCGTCGCGGCCAAGGTGCTGGTGTTCGTGGTGCTGGTCGCCAGTTTCGACTTGCTGCTGGGCTACACCGGCATCGTGAGCTTTGCGCACACCATGTTCTTTGGCATTGGCGCCTATGGCATCGCGATTGCCACCACGCAGATGGGCCCCACCTGGGGCGCGCTGGCCGTGGGCGTGGGCGGCGCCTTGATCTTGTCGCTGCTGCTGTCGCTGGCGGTGGGACTGTTCTCGCTGCGGGTGCGGGCGATTTTTTTCGCGATGATCACCCTGGCCGTGGCCGCCGCCTTCCAGACCCTGGCCTCGCAGCTGTCGGACTTCACTGGCGGCGAGGACGGCCTGACCTTCAAGCTGCCCGAGCTGCTGTTGCCCAGTTTCGAGCCCTTTGAAGACGAAGTGCTGGGGGTGCTCATCGACGGCCGGCTCATCA
>CAYZPX010000308.1:0-2142 GCA_964480105.1 uncultured Burkholderiaceae bacterium
AATACGAAAAACTCAAGGCACTGTGGGCCGCCCTCAACCGCGATGCGGTGATGCATTACGAGCTGGAAACGCCTGACCTCGTCGATACCATCGTGGCCCGGCTGGCGCGCGACTTTCAGGTACTGCCGCTGACGATCAACGTCACCCGCACCGAGCAGGTGCACGATGTGCAGCGCGCAGAAAGCACGCAAACCAGCTACCAGATCAAGCCTCACAAGGTATTCACATTGGGCGAATTTGTGACGGACCTGGCCAACGCCACCCACCTGAGCGTGCACACCGTAGCCACCGTGCTGGCACGGATGCCCGCAGACAAATTCACCCAAATCCAGCACAACGAAGGCCGCGCTTTTGCCACGCTGCGCGACACCATGAACCGCTGTGTGCATGAGCTGCTGGTCCACAAAGTGACCTACCAACTGCGCGAAACCAAGGTCAAAACGGCATTGACCGACACCACAGGGGCGCTGTTGACCACCATTCCAGCAGCGTGGTGCGGCGCAGAAATGCACGCCATAGCCAATCCGGCGGTGCGGGCCAAGTCGCTGTACGACGAAGACCAGATGCCGGTGGACAGCCAGATCGAGCGCGACACGGTGGACGAATCCCAGGCGCAGAGCATTGCCGTGTTTGCCAAGCTGCCCAAGGTGAACATTCCGACACCGGCGGGCAACTACAACCCCGACTTCGGCTACGCGCTGCTGCAGGGCGACCAAGCCCAGGCCATGTACCTGGTAGTGGAAACCAAGGGCTACGACCAGTACGGCGACATCCCAGACCGGGAGCGCATGAAAATCGATGCCGCCAAGCGTTTCTTCCAGGCGCTGCAGCAAGAAGGCGTCAACGTGCGCTTTGCCACCAAACTCAACCGCGATGGTCTGCTGCAAATCATGCATCAAATTGGCTTCTAGCCCAATAAACACCAGCGGTACTAGCTCTTAAATCAATAGCAATTTTCCATGACCATCCAAGAACTCGCCCCCGGCCTCACCGTCCAGAACCTGCCCGCGCGGCGCAAGCTGTCCGACTACAAGCTGATCGCTTTCGATATGGATTCCACGCTGATCAACATCGAGTGTGTCGATGAGATCGCCGATGCCGTGGGTCGCAAGGAAGAAGTGGCAGCCATCACCGAGGCCGCGATGCGCGGCGAGATCGCCGACTTCAAGGAGAGCCTGCGCCGCCGCGTGGCGCTGCTCCAGGGTGTGACGCTGGCCGACATGCAGCGGGTCTATGACGAGCGCCTGCGCCCGAATCCTGGCGCTGCGGAGCTGGTCAACGCCTGCAAGGCCGCTGGCATGAAGGTGCTGCTGGTCTCGGGCGGCTTCACCTTCTTTGCGCACCGCGTGCGCGACCGCCTCGGCATCGACTTCACCCGCTCGAACATCCTGGAAACCGACGAGCTCGGCGTGCTCACCGGCCGCATGGTCAACCAGTGCTGGGGCGACATCTGCGATGGCGCCGAAAAACGCCGTACGCTGCTGGAAGTGGCCAGCCTGCTGGACATTGCCCCGGAGGAATGCATTGCGATGGGCGACGGCGCCAACGACCTGCCGATGATGGGCGCCGCTGGCCTGTCGGTGGCCTACCACGCCAAACCCAAGGTGCGCGAGCAGGCGATGGTGGCGATCAATGAAGGTGGGCTGGACCGGCTGCTGGAGGTGCTGGGCTGAGCGGTCCGCCTTGCCAAAAGCGCTCCTGAAAAAGGAGCTAGCACCGCATCAAGGACGGGCTCTCGCTCACTTTTTAGGCTCGGCCTTGCCCTTCTTGTCCTTGGACAGGAACAGCACCAGGCCCACGCCAATCAGCGCCAGTGGCCACCAGGTGCTGAGCAGGTCCGCCAGGCTGACCTGCAGGATGCCCAGGTTGCTGAGCAGGAAGAAGGTGCCCAGTGCGATCAGGACCAGAGCGGCCATCTGTTTGCTGCTCATGCGGCCTCCTGGTGGGTGCGGGTGGTCTGGGCCCCCTGGGCCAGACGGGCCAAGGACTCAGGCTGTAGCAAATGCTGGTTCAGCACATGGGTGGCCATCACGGTCTCCAGGAAGAACAGCACGAGTGCGGTCAGAAAGCTGATCACCCCGCTCAAGAACGACCACAGCGCCCAGGTGTGCCCCCGGAAATTGGTGGTCTCGCCCAGGAACA
>CAYZPX010000309.1:0-2141 GCA_964480105.1 uncultured Burkholderiaceae bacterium
CGACGAGGCCGACATCACCGAGCTGGAAGCCTTCCGCGTCTCCACCAACAAGGAGAACGAGAAGAGCGGCGTCAAGGTGACCATGCTGGCCTTCGTCATCAAGGCCGTGGTCGCAGCGCTCAAGAAATTCCCCGAGTTCAATGCCAGCCTGGACGGCGATACGCTGGTTTACAAGCAGTACTTCCACATCGGCTTTGCGGCCGACACGCCCAACGGTCTGGTGGTGCCAGTGCTGAAAGACGCCGACAAGAAGGGCATTTTGCAAATCAGCGCCGAGATGTCTGAGCTGGCCAAAAAAGCCCGCGACGGCAAGCTGGGCGCGGCGGATATGCAGGGCGGTTGCTTCTCCATCAGCTCGCTGGGCGGTATTGGTGGCACGCACTTCACGCCCATCATCAACGCGCCGGAAGTGGCCATCCTGGGTCTGTCCAAGAGCGCGATGAAGCCGGTGTGGGATGGCAAGCAGTTTGTGCCGCGCCTGACGCTGCCGCTGTCGCTGTCCTACGACCACCGCGTCATCGACGGCGCGCTGGCCGCGCGCTTCAATGCCTACCTGGGCCAGGTGTTGGCGGACTACCGCCGCATCCTTTTGTGAGGAGAGCCACACCATGGCAACCATAGACATCCAAGTGCCCGACATCGGCGACTTTGCCGAAGTGGGCGTGATCGAAGTGCTCGTGAAACCCGGCGACCGCATTCAGGCTGAACAAAGCCTGGTCACCGTCGAGTCCGACAAAGCCTCGATGGAGATTCCCTCCAGCCACGCCGGCGTGGTCAAGGAGCTGAAAGTCAAACTGGGCGACCAGGTCAAGCAAGGCTCGGTGGTGCTTACGCTGGAAGTGGCCGAGGGCGCTGCGGCGCCGGCGCCTGCTTCAGCACCTGAGGCATTAAAACCGGCTCCAGCGCCCATTCCGCCAGCGCAAGCAGCTATCAAAATCGAAGCGTCTTCCTACGCTGGTACCGTCGATATGGACTGCGACGTTCTGGTGCTGGGCGCCGGCCCCGGCGGTTACAGCGCGGCCTTCCGCGCTGCCGACCTGGGGCTGAAAGTGGTCATCGTCGAGCGCTACGCCACCCTGGGCGGTGTCTGCCTGAATGTGGGCTGCATCCCGTCCAAGGCGCTGCTGCACGTGGCCGCTGTGATGGACGAGGTCAGCCACCTGGGCGACCTGGGCATCGAGTTTGGTGTGCCCAAGGTGAGCATCGACAAGCTGCGCGGCCACAAGGAAAAGGTGATTGGCAAGCTGACCGGCGGCCTCGCGGCCATGGCCAAGATGCGCAAGGTCACCATCGTGCGCGGCCTGGGTCAATTTGTGGGCCCGAACCATGTCCAGGTCGAAGAGACCACGGGCACGGGCCAGGAAAAGACCGGTAGCAGCAAGGTCATCGCTTTCAAAAAGGCCATCATCGCCGCCGGCTCGCAGGCCGTGCGCCTGCCGTTCCTGCCCGAGGACCCGCGCATCGTGGACAGCACCGGCGCGCTGGCGCTGCAATCCGTGCCCAAGAAGATGCTGATCATTGGCGGCGGCATCATTGGCCTGGAAATGGGCACCGTTTATTCCACTCTGGGCGCCCGCCTGGACGTGGTCGAAATGATGGACGGCCTGATGCAGGGCGCCGACCGCGACCTGGTCAAGGTCTGGCAGAAGATGAACGCGCACCGCTTCGACAACATCCTGCTCAAGACCAAGACCGTCGGCGCCGAGGCCACGCCCGAGGGCATCCAGGTGCAGTTCGAGGGCCTGGATGGCACCAAGAGCGAAGGGCTGTACGACCTGGTCCTGCAGGCCGTCGGCCGCACGCCCAATGGCAAGAAAATCGCCGCCGACAAGGCCGGCGTGGCGGTGACCGACCGGGGCTTCATCAACGTCGACATCCAGATGCGCACCAACGTGCCGCACATCTTCGCCATCGGCGACATCGTGGGCCAGCCCATGCTGGCGCACAAGGCGGTGCACGAGGCGCATGTGGCGGCGGAAGTCATCGCCGGCGAACTGCAGGGCAACCAGGAACTGGCCAGCGCCGCCTTCAACGCCCGCGTGATTCCGAGCGTGGCCTACACCGACCCCGAAGTCGCCTGGGTCGGCCTGACCGAAGACCAGGCCAAGGCGCAGGGCATCAAGGTCAAGAAGGGCCTGTTC
>CAYZPX010000310.1:0-2124 GCA_964480105.1 uncultured Burkholderiaceae bacterium
GGGCCAGGCAGTCAGGCTTTAGCGCAGGATCAGCACCTGCTCGGGCTGCTGCGGCGCCATCGGCTGGCCCGCCGGGTAGGGCATGGGCGGCTGGCCCGGGCGCACACCGCGCGCCAGGTTGGGGTCGGAGTAGCCCAGCTGCATGGTCAGCTGCTGGTACACGTCCTGCGCCAGCGAGAGCGAGGTTTCGCGCATCACCTTGGCCCGGTTGGGCGGCGCAATGTCGCCACGGTTGGACAGGATCTTGGTGTCGTTGCCCGCGCCCTGCGCGGAGAAGGCGGCCTTGATCTCGTAGGTCTTGGTGTTGATGAGCGAGAAGTCGGCCAGCAGTTGCAGGCCGTACTGGCGCGTGGCGCTGGTGGTGCCCTGCAGGGGCGAGAGCGCGTCGGTGAAGTCGATGGAGGTCACGGAGCCGAACAGCACGTAGTCGGCGCCATTGAACTCGCCCTTCTTGATGCGCGCGATCACGTCGGTCACCTGCGGCTGGGCGCGCGGCGTATGCATCTTGCCGGTCTGCACTTGGTTCAGCACCTGCTCGGCCTTGCTGGGCTGCGGGGCGCCGGCGTCGAACGCCTTGCCCTGCACCAGCTTGAAGTAGGTGCCCTGCAGGATGGCGCCCTTGATGTCGTTGGTATAGCCCGCCAGGTCGCGCTGCTCGATGTAGCTGTAGCGCCCGGCCACGTAGGTGCCGCTGGCCTGCGCCGAGGCCTGCATGGACTGCTGGCCCGATGCCGAGCCCGAGCCGCCGTACATGCCGTGGCTGTGGCCGCTGCTGTAGCTGCCCTGCGCGCTCATCTGGCTGCTTTCCTGGTAGGTGCCGGCCACGAAATACTCGGACACCTGCTGCGCGTACGCCAGGTTGGTGACGGCGATGCGCGGCGCGGCGCCAGGCTGCTGCGCCTGCGCGGCCACGCCCCAGGTCAGGGCCGTGGCGGCCAGCAGGGCGCAGGCGGCGCCCAGGGTGGTTCTGCGTTGCATGGAGTGCTCCTGGTTCAGCGCTTGCTGGTCTTGCGGATTTCCTTTTCGTCTTGCCACTCGATCGTGCCTTCTTCCACGTCGAACATCTTCAGCGTGAACTTGTAGAACACGTCTTTGGTGGTGTTGTTTTGCTTGACGATGCTGGTCAGCTCGCCTTCGAGCTGGTATTTGGCCGCCGTCATCTGGCCGACCTTGGCGGTGGTGTTCTGCTTGTACAGGCCGCTCTGGTTTTGGCGCTGCAGTTCGTCCACGCCCTGCTGCATTTCGTTGATGGAGCGGGTGAAACGCACCTTGCCCGACTTGACCAGCGCCGTCTGGATGGAGTTCATCACGTTGGTGGTGTCGATGTACTCGCTGGTCTTGTTCTTGACGGTGGAGATGGTCACCGTGGGGCGGCCCTGGAAGATGCCGGTTTCGAGCAGGCTGCCGGTCATCTTCTCGGCGATCATCTGCAGGTCAGAGGAGCCGAATTCGTTGGTGACCAGCTCGACGCCCTTGGCATCGCCGTAGTTGACCTGGCGGTCGAAGCGGATCACGGGCGAGGACAGGTTCTGGCAGGCGCTCAGCGCCAGGGTGCTGGCGGCAAGTGCCAGGGCGAAGGCGCGGCGCCGGGTGGTTTGCTGCATGTTGGTTTTCTCCTTTGCTGTGCGCTGCATCAGCGCGATTCCACGTTCATTTCCAGGCGCAGATCAACGGCGGCATTGGTCGGCGCCACGCTCTTGATGGTCTGCATCCCCAGGCCCAGCACGCCGAGCTGCTTCCACGACTCGCCGTCGCCCACCTGGTTGCCTACGCTGTCGAGCCAGCGGAAGCGGTAGTACACCGTGCGGTCGCTGCGGCCGCTGTTGGAGAGATCGGCCTGCACGGTCAGGATGTCGTTCTTGCGCACAAGGCGCATCTCGCGCACGGCAATGCCGTTGGCCTCACCGCGCAGCGCCACCTTGGCAGCGACGGCAGGGGGCGTGGCGGGGTCGTGCTGCTGGGCCAGCGCAGTGCCAGCCAAGGCCAGCAGGGCCGTGGCGCCCGCTAGGCGCAGGACGTGGGAAAACGCAAAATTCATGGCAAAGCGTCCTTCAAACAGGTGAAACATCAATTCTTGGCCGGGGCCGATGACGCGGCAGGCGATGCTACCGGTGCCATGGGTTT
>CAYZPX010000311.1:0-2123 GCA_964480105.1 uncultured Burkholderiaceae bacterium
GCATCATGTACAGCTGGAACCAGAACGGCGCGGGGCTGTGCTCGGCAATGTCCTCGATGGAGCAAATGCTCATGGTGGAGAGCGTGAACGGCACGCCAAATTGGGCGGCGGCCCGGGCAGCGTGGATTTCGCCATCGGCATGCTGCATGCCGGTCAGCCCCACGGGGGCGATGGCGACGGGCATCGCCACCTCCTGGCCGGCCATGCGCACGCGGGTGCTGCGGTTTTCCAGGTTGACGGCCACGCGCTGGCGGAACTGGATGGGGCGAAAGTCCTGCTCGTTGGCGCGGTAGGTGCCCTCGGTGTAGGAGCCGGAGTCGGCGTAGTCGTAGAACATGCGCGGCACGCGGCGTTCGGCCACGCGGCGCAGGTCTTCGATGCAGGTGATTTTGGACAAATCGGCCATCTGAGCACCTTCAAAAGCTCTTCAAAAATGAGAGCACATACCGCTGATGAACAAAGGGCTAGAGGCCAAAAAGACCAAAACCAGCCCCAGGGTACCGGAAGCTCCGGCTTACTGCGGCTGGAAGCCGCTTTGCTGGATGATGCGCGTCCAGGCGCGGGTGTAGGCCTTCTGGCGCTGGTCCAGCTGCGCGGGGGCCATGTGGCCCACCGTCAGGCCCATGGCGGTCAGCGGCTCGCGCACTTCGCGCAGCGCCAGCACCTTGGCCAGGGCGGTCGAGAACTCGGTGACGAATTTGGCGGGCGTGCCGGCCGGGGCGTAAATGCCGTAGTAGGGCAGGTCCTCAAAGCCCTTGACGCCCATTTCGTCAAAGGTTGGCACATCGGGCATGGCGGCCTGGCGCTGGGTGCCCAGCACGCCCACCACGCGCAGGCGCCCGGCCTTGTGGTTTTCCATGAAGTCGGGCACCGAGCCAATGCCGGCGGGAATCTGGCCGCCCAGCATGTCGGCGATCATGGGTGCGCTGCCACGGTAGGGGGCAGCCACCAGGTCGAGCTTGTACTTCTCACCAATCAGCTTGGTCAGGAATTCGGGGGTTGAGGCCGGCGCGGGAATGCCCACGGCACCCTTGCCCTGGTGCTGGGCCTTGAGCCAGGCGACGTACTCGGGGAAGGTCTTGGCCGGGGTGCTGGCCGAGACGGCAAAGGCATTGACGAAGGTGGCGATGCCGCCCACGGGCACGAAGTCGCGCTCCGGGTCGAAGCCGGGGTTCTTCACCACCTGCGGCAGGATGGAGATGGTGTGGTCGTGCGTCAGGAACAGGGTGTGGCCATCGGGCGCAGCGGCCTTCAGGGCCTGGGCGGCGATCTGGCCGCCAGCGCCCGGGCGGTTTTCTACGGCCACCGGCACGCCCAACGCGTCCTTGAGCTTGTCCGCCAGGGTGCGGGCAATGACGTCCGATCCGCCCCCTGCGGGAAAGCCCACCAGGATGCGGATGGGCTTGTCGCTGGCCTGGGCCAGGCCCGGCAGGACCGTGGCGGTGGCCAGCGCGGCACTGGCGCGCAGGGAATGGGACAACAGGGTACGGCGGGAAAGGGTCATGGTGCGGGCAGAAAGCAGGCGGTTGAAAAAGACCGCACCGGGTGCGGCCGGGGAGCTCAGGCCAGGCGGGCGCGGTGGCGGGCCAGCTGCTGGCGCACCTGGGCCGGGGCGGTGCCGCCCAGGGTGTTGCGGGCATTCAGGCTGCCGCGCAGGCTGAGCACTTCGTACACGTCCTTCTCGATGGACGGGTGGAAGCCCTGCAGCACGGCCAAGGGCAATTCCGACAGGTCGCAGGCGTGGCTTTGTGCGGCCTTGACGGCGTGGGCCACGGTCTCGTGCGCATCGCGGAAGGGCAGGCCCTTCTTGACCAGGTAATCGGCCAGGTCGGTGGCGGTGGCGTAGCCCTTCTTGGCAGCGGATTCCATCGCCGGGGCGTTGACGGTGATGCCGCCTTCCTTGGCGCCGGTGGCGGGGTTCAGCTGGCCGCCGACCATCTCGGCAAAGATGCGCAGCGTGTCCTTGAGCGTATCGACCGTGTCGAACAGCGGCTCCTTGTCTTCCTGGTTGTCCTTGTTGTAGGCCAGGGGCTGGCCCTTCATCAGCGTGATCAGACCCATCAGGTGACCGACCACGCGGCCGGTCTTGCCGCGCGCCAGCTCGGGCACGTCGGGGTTTTTCT
>CAYZPX010000312.1:0-2122 GCA_964480105.1 uncultured Burkholderiaceae bacterium
CGGCTGGGGTCTTCGGGGTGGATCTGCTCCAGGTACAGGTCCTGCACATCGGGGGCGGTGTTGGTAAAGCCCCAGGCCACCCGGTCCGTGCGGCCCAGCACCACAAACGGCAGGCCCGGCAAGGTCGCCCCGACCACCTGAAAGCCTGGCAACGGCGTCCCATCGGCCAGCCGCCCCTCGGGGGCCTGGAGGCCGGCAAAGTACCAAATCGCCGGCGCCGTCAGGCCCAGGTGCGGGTCGTTGGCCAGCAGCGGCTTGCCGCTGGCGGTGCGGCGGCCGTCAATCACCCAGTTATTACTGCCCTTGCCTTCCGAACTACCGGCTTCCTGCGCAAAGGCCAGCGCCCAGGCGGCCAGGTCATCCGACTTGTGAACGGCGGAAGTCGCAGCCTTGGAAGCAGCCGCCTCCTTGCCCTCCCCCGCCCGATATACGCCCAGGCCCCGGTACAGCGCCGCCAGGTCGGTGGCCGTAGCAGGCTTTTCGCCGGGGTATGGCGGCATCAGCTGCCACAGGCGCTCGGTGTCCAGGGTTTCGGCCATCGCCAGGCGGGTGAACTCCTGACCCCAGTTGCCGCCCAGGTCCAGCGCCATCACCAGCGTCCAGCCCACGCTGTCTTCGGGGGTCCAGGCAATCCCTTCCACGCCGCCGGGCTGGGTGCCCAGCAGCAAAAACTCGGGTGGCAGCGCCTCGCGGCGGTGCTGGTGGTAGGCGGCAATCCCCGCGCTGTAGGCCTGCAAGGCCTCGCGCGCGGCGGGGGGCAGGTTCGCCAACTGCCGCCGCGCCGCACCGGCCAGATCCAGTGTGCGCATCAGCCGGTCCACGGGCAAGGTGGCTGGCCCCAGGATTTCGGACAGCGTGCCGCGCACCAGCCTGCGGTTGAACTCCAGCTGCCAGCTGCGCTCCTGCGCGTGCACATAGCCGATGCCAAACCAGGCCGCCTGCGGTGTGGGTGCCTGCACATGCGCCACATCCGCCCCGTCGCGCAGCACCGTCAGCGGCGCATTCAGCCCCGGCAGCATCTGCACGCCATCGAAGGTCGGAAAACTGCGCTGCACCTGCACCGCCACCCCGGCGCCCGCCAACAAGGCGATGGCCACCGTGGCGACGGCGGTGCGTTGGAGCCAGGGGAAGCGGCGGGCGGAAGGGCTTGGGGATGTTGGCATGGGCGCTCCGTGCATCGAAGGACGGAAAAGCCTGCATTTTGGGCTGAGCGGGGCACGCCAGCCAGCAACGTCAGCAACTTCAAGGTGGTGGAAGAAAACGCGCTGTACTGAGTGCAGGCGAGCCCCCCAAAATCTCGAACTCACAGCTCATCGCGCTTGGCCTTCACGCGCGGCTGTGAAAAGACCGCCTCCCCGTGCGCCAAGCCCAGCTCAACGTACCCAGCTGGATTGATCGTGTGGCAGACGTCCATCCGGGTCGTTGACCTGGACCGAGTTGCCGTTCTTGAGCTGCTCCGCGTACACGACGACGTTCGTGCCACCCTCGCGCGTCTGGCTGGGAAACAAAATTCCCGTATGGCCCTGGGCCAGCACCATGTCGGCGAGCACCCAGGTCGGTGGCTCGATATGGCATTCAAATTTCAGGTGACGCCAGTCTTCGCGCCAGTCGTGCCACAACGCGTCCCAGGGTTCCCCATGGTGAAGTTGGCGCAGGTCCACCAAGTTGCGCAGTGCCACGGCATAGGAGCACATCGTGCAAGGCGGCAGAAACGACGAGGTCTGCTGGTATTCGCGCAGTGCCGTCAGTTCGTCCAGTGAGAGATACAAAGCCTCGACGCCTTCGCGGTTGAAACGACCACCCTGGATGGCGGCCCCCATTCCGCTGGTAGGCCGGCTGGCCCACTGCGGGGTGTGTGCACGGTAGAGCGTGGTGCCAGGCGGCAGGTCGGTCAGGATCATCCAACAAACCCGGCGCCGACCGACTCCAGGTAGCCGATCGCATCCTCGGTGCGGCCCTCCTGCACCAGTTGCAGCAGGGTCTTGTGGTGAAAGGCAGGAATAGGCTCGTTCTTGATCAAAAAGATGGCGCGTTGCGGATCTGGCTGCAGTGCGCTGGCGGCCGACAGCGGCGTTGTTGCATTAAGCGCCCCCTGACCACTGGTAAGGTCGCCAGATGAACG
>CAYZPX010000313.1:0-2084 GCA_964480105.1 uncultured Burkholderiaceae bacterium
TGGGCGCGCGGCGCATGGTGGGTGTGCAGGCGCTGGTGCGCCGGCTGCCCTCGGTGGAGACGCTGGGCTCGGTCACCACCATTTGCTCGGACAAGACCGGCACGCTGACGCAAAACCGCATGCACGCCGAACTGCTGCTGGCCCAGGGGCAGCGCTGGCTGCCCGGCGACCCGCTGCCCGGACCCATCCACGCCGAGGCCCTGCGCGCCGCCGCGCTGTGCAACGACGCCCTGCCCGACGAACCCGGCAAGGCCGTGGAGACCCCCACCCCGAGCACCACCGCGCCCCAACGCTGGCGCGGCGACCCCACCGAAACCGCGCTGGTGCTGGCCGCCCACGCCGGCGGGCTGGACAAGGCCGCGCTGGACGCCGCCTGCCCCCGGGTGCAGGAACAGCCCTTTGACGCCGACCGCAAGCGCATGACCACCTTCCACCGGGACGACGCCCAGGGCCTGATCGCCTACACCAAGGGCGCGCCCGAATCCATGCTGCCGCGCTGCGTGGCGCAATGGACGCCCGCTGGACCCGCCCCGCTGGACACCGACGCCCTGCTGGCCCAAGCCCAGCAGCTGGCCGCCCAGGGCCTGCGCGTGCTGGCGCTCGCCCGGCGCAGCCACCCGCAACTGCCCGACACCAATGCGCTGGACGCGGTCGAGAGCCAACTGGAACTGCTGGGCCTGATCGCGCTGATCGACCCGCCCCGCCCCGAGGCCCAGGCCGCCGTGCGCGACTGCCTGAGCGCCGGCATCACCCCGGTGATGATCACCGGCGACCACCCCGCCACCGCCCGCGCCATTGCGCACCGGCTGGGCATCGTCACCCGGGAGGATGCGCCCGTGCTCACGGGCGCTGACCTGCTGCAGCTCGACGACGCGGCGCTGCAAGCGCAGGCGCGGGAGGTGCGGGTCTATGCCCGGGTGGACCCGGCGCAAAAGATCCGCATCGTGGAAGCCCTGCAGGCTCAGGGCCAGTTTGTGGCCATGACCGGCGACGGCGTGAACGACGCCCCCGCCCTCAAGCGCGCCGACATTGGCGTGGCCATGGGTCGGGGCGGCACCGACGTGGCGCGCGAGGCCTCCAGCCTGGTGCTGCTGGACGACAACTTCGCCACCATCGTCGCCGCCGTCAAGGAAGGCCGGCGCATTTACGACAACATCCGCAAGTTCGTGCGCTACGCCATGACCGGCAACTCGGGCGAGATCTGGACCATCTTCCTGGCGCCGCTGCTGTTTTTGCCGATTCCGCTACAGCCCATCCACATCCTGTGGGTCAACCTGGTGACCGACGGCCTGCCCGGTCTGGCGCTGGCCGCCGAGCCCGCCGAGCGCGGCGTGATGCAGCGCCCGCCCCGCCCGCCCAAGGAAAGCCTGTTTGCCCACGGCCTGTGGCAGCACATTTTGGGCATGGGGCTCCTGATTGGCGGGCTGTGCCTGGCGGTGCAGGCCTGGGCGCTGCACACCGGCCACGCGCATTGGCAGACCATGGTGTTCACCGTGCTGACGCTGGGACAAATGGCCCACGTGCTGGCCATTCGCTCCGAGAGCGAGCCGCTGTGGCGCCAGGGCCTGGGCAGCAACCGCCCGCTGCTGGGCGCCGTGCTGCTGACGCTGGTGCTGCAGCTGGGCACGATCTACATCCCGGCGCTCAACCCCATCTTTAAGACCGAACCCCTGTCCTGGGACGAGCTGGCGATCTGCTTTGGCGCCGCGCTCATCGTCTATGCCGCCGCCGAGGCCGAAAAAGCCTGGCGGTGGCGGCGCGAACAGCGCCACCGGGCCACCAACGACATGGCCATGGATGCACCCAGCGCCTGAAAGCCGCAAATGCGCTCCTAAATAAAGAGCACCTACCGCTGGTATCCATTGGCCTAGGTGCCAATTTGACCCAAAATCCCCGGCCCCGCGCCGGGGCTCTGCTCGGCGCTTGGCGCGTGGGACAATCGCCCCCCATGACCCCGGAACAGTACGTCCAGCAAAAGGCCGCCGCCTCGGGCAGCAGCTTTTATTACGCCTTTTTGTTTCTGCCCGCGCCCCGGCGGGCAGCGATCACCGCCTTCTACGCCTTCTGCCGCGAGGTGGACGATG
>CAYZPX010000314.1:0-2073 GCA_964480105.1 uncultured Burkholderiaceae bacterium
ATTGCGACCTGGTCATCGAGGCGATTGCCGAGCGCCTGGACTGGAAGCACGCGCTCTACGCCAAGATCGTCCCCCACCTGGCCCCCCATGCCATCCTGGCGTCCAACACCTCGGGCCTGTCGATCACCGCCTTGGGCGAGGCCTTGCCCGAGGCGCTGCGTCCGCGCTTTTGCGGCATCCATTTCTTCAACCCGCCGCGCTACATGACGCTGGTGGAGTTGATCGCCACGCCCCACACCCAGCCCGAGGTGCTGGACCAGCTGGAAACCTTCGTCACCAGCGGCCTGGGCAAGGGCGTGGTGCGCGCCAAGGACACGCCCAACTTCGTCGCCAACCGGATTGGCGTGGCGGGCATGTTGTCCACCATGAAGGAGGCCGAGCGTTTTGGCCTGACCCCCGACGTGGTCGATGACCTCACGGGCAAGAAGCTGGGCCGTGCGTCCAGCGGCACCTTCCGCACCGCCGACGTGGTGGGCCTGGACACCCTGGCCCATGTCATCCAGACCCAGCAAAACCAGCTCAGCCCCGAGACCGACCCGTTCCACGCCAGTTTCGCCACGCCCCCCGTGCTGCAAAAGCTGCTGGAGTTGGGCCACCTGGGCCAGAAGACCAAGGCCGGCTTCTACAAGAAGGCGGGCCGCGAGGTGCTGCGCTTTGAGCTGGACAGCGAGGACTACGTGCCCGCCGGCCAGAAGGCCGATGCCGTCTATGGCCGCATGCTGAAAAAGCCCGCCGCCGAACGCCTCAAGCTCCTGCGCAATGCCAAGGGCGCCGAGGGGCAGTTTTTGTGGGCCATCCTGCGCAACAGCTTTCATTACGCTGCTGTGCACCTGGGCAGCATCGCCGACACCGCCCGCGACGTGGACCAGGCCATGCGCTGGGGCTTTGGCATGCAGCAGGGGCCTTTCGAGCTGTGGCAGGAAGCGGGCTGGCTGGAGGTCGCCCGGATGGTGCAGGACGACATCGACGCCGGCAAAGCGCTGTGCAAGACGCCGCTGCCCGACTGGGTGTTCCAGGGCCCGGTGGCCGAGGCCGGCGGCGTGCACACCGCAGAAGGTTCCTGGAGCCCCAGCCAGGGCCGGTTCGTGCCGCGCCGAGTGCTGCCGGTGTATGAACGGCAGCTGTTCCCGGAAAGACTCCTGGGCGAAACCAACCTGCCCGACTGGCGCACCGCTGGCACCACGGTGGCCGAATCCAAGGCCCTGCGCACCTGGACTTTGGATGGCGAGGTGCTGATTGCCAGCATCAACAACAAGATGCACGCCATCAGCCCCGAGGTCATGGAAGGCCTGATGGAAGCCGTGGAGACCGCTGAGCGCGACTTTGAGGCGATGGTCATCTGGTCGGGCGATGCGCCGTTTTCTGTGGGCGCCGACCTGGAGGCCACGATGCCTGCCTTTGCGATTGGTGGTGCCGAGGCCATCGAGAGCATCGAGCAGGAGCTGCAAAACCTGATGCAGCGCATCCGCTACGCCCAGGTGCCGGTGGTGGCGGCCATCCACGGCATGGCGCTGGGCGGTGGCTGCGAGCTGGCCGTGCACTGCGCGCGCCGCGTGGCCCACATGGAAAGCTACATCGGCCTGGTCGAAGTCGGCGTAGGCCTGGTGCCCGGCGCCGGGGGCCTGACCTACCTTGCCCGCCGCGCCGCCGAGAACATGGCCGCCTCCACCAGCAAGGACCTCTTGCCCTTCCTGAGCGAAGGCTTCACCGCCGCCGCGATGGCCAAGGTGGGTACCAGTGCGCTCGAATCGCGCAAGTTGGGCTACCTGCTGGACAGCGACCTGGTCGTGCCGCACAAGGACGAGCTGCTCGCGGTGGCCCTGAACGAGGCCAAGGCGATGGCGGCCGGCGGTTGGCGCGCGCCCCTCAAGCGCCTGTTCCCCGTGGCGGGCCGCAGCGGCATCGCCACCATCAAGGCCCAGCTGGTCAATATGCGCGACGGGCGCTTCATCAGCGCCTACGACTACCAGATTGCCAGCATGATTGCCGAGGTGGTCTGCGGCGGCGACGTGGACCCCGGCTCGCTGGTCAGCGAGGAATACCTGTTGGCGCTGGAGCGCAAGGCCTTCTGCC
>CAYZPX010000315.1:0-2065 GCA_964480105.1 uncultured Burkholderiaceae bacterium
TCGGAAAAGTCGCCTAGGCGATAGGGGTTACGGGCAATCCCTGAGCCCCATCGCCTTGGGGGCGGATTACGCTGGCAGCACCATAACTTGAGGAGACAAAGCGATGAAATTTGCCATCAAAACCGTAGCTGCTACCGCACTGTTGGCGTGCTCTTTCGGCGCTTTTGCCCAAAAAGGCGAAACCGTCAAGATCGCCCTGATTGACCCGCAGACCGGCCTGATGGGACCGTTGGGCGTCAACCAGATGAAGTCCTGGCAGTTCTTCGCCGAGAAGTTCAGTCAGAACAACCCGGCGGGGGTCAAGTTCCAGCTCGTGGCGTTTGACAACAAGCTCAGCCCGGCCGACAGCCTGACGGCCTTGAAGGCTGGCATGGACCAAGGCGTTCGCTACTTCGCGCAGGGCAATGGCTCCTCGGTTGCCAATGCCTTGCTCGAAGCCATCAACAAGCACAACGAGCGCAATCCAGGCAAGGAAGTGATCTTCCTGAACTATGCGGCTGTGGATCCGGACTTCACCAACAGCAAATGCAGTTACTGGCACTTTCGTTTTGATGCCGACACTTCGATGAAGATGGAGGCCTTGACCACTTTCATCAAAGACCAGCCCGATGTCAAAAAGGTCTTTTTGCTGAACCAGAACTACTCCCATGGCCAGCAGGTAGCCAAGTTCGCCAAGGAAAACCTGGCCCGCAAGCGCCCGGATGTGCAGATCGTCGGCGAGGACCTGCACCCTCTGGCCCAGGTGCGTGACTTTGCTCCGTACATTGCCAAGATCAAGGCCTCGGGCGCTGACACGGTGATCACCGGCAATTGGGGCTCCGACCTGGCCTTGATGATCAAGGCAGCCAACGAGGGTGGCTACAACGGCAAGTTCTACACCTACTACACCGGTGTGACCGGCACCCCCACAGCCCTGGGGCAGGGTGGCGCAGGACGGGTGTTTCAGGTCGCCTACCAGCACTACAACATGGGCGGCCAGATGAGCGCCTGGCAGGCCGAGTTCAAGGACAAGTACAAGGACGACATGTTCACCGGCTCGGTTCCGCAGGCCTACCAGGCGCTGAGTGAGGCCATGGCCAAGGCCAAGTCCACCGACCCGGTCAAGGTGGCGGCTGCCCTGGAGGGCTTGAAGTACAAGGGCTTTAGCGGTGAGGTGGAAATGCGCAAGACGGACCACCAGTTGCAGCAGCCGCTGTTTCTGACCGTGTGGCAAAAGGTGGACAGCAAGCATCCCTACAGCCCTGAAGGCACGGGCATGACCCTGGCGCCGGTCAAAGAGTTCCCAGCCTATGTGTCCAGCACGCCCACCAGCTGCCAGATGAAGCGGCCTGGTTGAGGCTGACGCTGTCCCAGCCCGGGCCTGTCATTCGGTCCGGGCATGATTTCCCTTCCAAGAAAAAACCATCGCAACACAGCGCGAGGCCTCGTTCAGGCCCCGCCAGGGAGAGGCCACGGCCATGGAGTTTTTCATCATTTCAATGCTCAACGGCTTGAGCTATGGGCTCTTGCTGTTCATGCTGAGTTCGGGATTGACCCTGATCTTCAGCATGATGGGCGTGCTCAATTTTGCCCATGCCAGCTTCTACATGCTGGGCGCCTATTTTGGCTACATGCTGTCTGGCTGGATTGGCTTCTGGCCCGCCCTGGTGATCGCACCCCTGATGGTGGGAGCTTTGGGCGCGATGTTCGAGCGCCTCACGCTGCGCAAAGTACACAAGTTCGGCCATGTGCCGGAACTGCTGGTGACCTTTGGCCTCTCCTATGTGGTGCTGGAGCTCGTGCAGCTGGTCTGGGGTCGAACCGCGCTCGAATTCAAGCCTCCAGCCTTCTTGCAGGGGCCAGCCCTCACTTTGGTGCACCACGCCACCGACGGGCTGAGCATGGTCTGGGGTGCTGCACCTGCCGCCTTGTGCACCGCCAGCGATGCCGCGGTGCGCGTGGTCTGCTCGCCCTTCCCGGCCACGCGGGCCTTCATGATGCTTGTGGCGGTGCTGATGCTGGTCGGCCTGTGGCTGCTGCTGACGCGTACCCGCATTGGCCTGGTGATCCAGGCCGCGCTGGTCCA
>CAYZPX010000316.1:0-2064 GCA_964480105.1 uncultured Burkholderiaceae bacterium
GCGAAGTGCTGGGCCTGGACTGGACGGCCAACCTGGCCAAGGCCCGCGCCCTGGTCGGCGGCGCGGTGGGCGGCCCCGGCAAGGCGCTGCAGGGCAACATCGACCCGAACGTGCTGTTTGCCCCGCCCGCGCAGATCGCCACCGAAGTGGCCCGGGTGCTGGACAGCTTTGGCACGCCCCACACCGACAAGACCACGACCGGCCCCACCCACATCTTCAACCTGGGCCACGGCATCAGCCAGTTCACCCCGCCAGACCATGTGGCGGCACTGGTGGAGGCCGTGCACCGCCACTCGCGCCAGCAACGGCAGCGCTGACCCCCCTACAAAGCGCTGCTCAAAATTAAGGCAGCGCCACTTGTGCACAGGCCCGGCGATCCAGCCCTATGGACGCCGGGCCTGGTTTTTGCGGGACGGACCTGTGAAAAATGAATCCAAGTCTTTGATTTTTAAAGAAAGGAGTGGAGTCTCTGATGGCTCCAAGCTCCGCACCCAAAGCATGGTCCCAGGCGCTCTCGCACAAAGCCCCAGCACTGCCCACAAAGTTATCCCCAGAAAAGCAGGAAAACCACAGCAAAGCTCCCAAAATCAAGGACTTGGGCTGCCAATGCCTTTTGGACACCCGCTGAAATGGCCTCGCCTAGCACAAAACACCCGACTTGACAGCGAACCACCCCCTGGTTATGCACACAAAAAGCATAGCGAGGAAATCTTGTAGGAGGTGTGTTTTGCGCTATCAAAACCCGAAGCACCCATCTTTAAGTCGTTGATTTCAAAAGACTCTTTTTAAGAACAAACCGACAGAGCAGCGTCCAGCGCCTTGACAACGTCACGGCTTTTCCACCTGAGAGCCCCGGCTTTCAACAAAGTTATCCACAGAATGGGGCTTGTTGGCGACGTCCAGGCCGCTAGGATGTGGACCCTTGCCAGGATGGCCTGCCACAGCTGTGGTCAAGGCCTCCTCCCGTCCTTGCCTGCACCGTGACCTTGCCGACCGAATCCCCCGCTTCCGACACCACCAGCCAAACCCTGCCCATGGTCGCCCTGGCCGTGGCCGTGCACACCCCCAGCCACCGCGGCCTGGGCGATCTGCTGAGCTACGCCAGCTCTCGCCTGCTGCCGCCCGGCACCCTGGTGCGGGTGCCACTGGGTGCGCGCGAGGTGCTGGGCGTGGTCTGGGAGGCGCTGGACGACCCCGGCCTGCCGCTGGCCGAACTGCGCCCGATTGCCGGTGTGCTGGACGGTGTGGCGCCACTGGCCACGGCTTGGCGCCGGCTGGTCGCCTTCAGCGCCCGCTATTACCAGCGCAGCCTGGGCGAAGTAGCGCTCGCCGCCCTGCCCCCCCAACTGCGCGACCTGCAGCCCGCCCAGCTGGCCCGCCGCCTGCGCCGCCCCAAGACCGGCACGGCAGCGACAGAAGAAGCCATCGCCACGCCAACGCTGACCGAGGAACAGGCCCAGGCGCTGGCCGCCATCGAATCCGAACCCGGCCCCTTCCTGCTGTTTGGCAGCACCGGCAGCGGCAAGACCGAGGTCTATCTGCGCGCCGTGCAGCACGCGCTGGACGCCGACCCGGCCGCCCAGGCCCTGGTGCTGGTGCCGGAGATCAACCTCACCCCGCAGCTGGAAGAACGCTTTCGAGCGCGCTTTGCCCCCCGCTTTGGCGAGGGCAGCGTCGTCACCCTGCACAGCGGCATGACCAACCCGCAGCGCCTCAAAAGCTGGCTGGCGGCGCACCAGGGCGAGGCCCGCATCCTGCTGGGCACGCGCATGGCGGTGTTCGCCAGCCTGCCGGGGCTCAAGCTCATCGTGGTCGATGAGGAGCACGACCCCAGCTACAAGCAGCAGGAAGGCGCCCGCTACTCCGCCCGCGACCTGGCGCTGTGGCGCGGCAAGGCGCAGGACGCCAAGGTGCTGCTGGGCTCGGCCACGCCCTCGCTGGAGAGCTGGTACGCCAGCCGCCCCGCCACCCCCGACGACCCCGAGGGTGGGCGCTACCGGCGCCTCTTGATGCCCAGCCGCATCGGCGCCGGCCCGCTGCCCCGCGTGCGGCGGGTGAACATGA
>CAYZPX010000317.1:0-2040 GCA_964480105.1 uncultured Burkholderiaceae bacterium
GGGGCAGCGGGGCATGGCAGACCGGACAGGGCACGATCTCGTCCACCACTTCGGCGGCGGCGGCCAGCGGGTCCAGGCGCTTGCGCTGCTGCTCAAAGCGCTCGATCCAGCGCAAGGCCTGGGCCTGGTGCGACAGGGTGAAGCGCCACAGTGCCAGGCGGGCGTCGGGCTGGTGCAGGGACAGGAGCCCCACGCCACCATGGTCCTGCAAGCGCAGGCCCAGATCGGAGGTGAGCGGCCAAGCGTCCCAGCTGGCAGCGCCCGGTGCCCAGGCCAACACCCGCTGCGCGGTCAGGACCAGCCACCCCGGCGAAAAGCGCAAAGCGTCGCTCAGGTCAACCGGCAGGACCTCCAGCACGTTCTCGTCGGCAGCAAGCATGTTGCGCAGGGCCGTTCCCGCAGGACCGGAAAAGACGCCCGAGGCGTCTGCAGAAGGGTGGTGTGGCATGGCTTGTGTGGTTTGATCGCAGCGCTGGCCTTGCGCCGGCTGCACAGGAGCAAGAATTTTGACCGAAACCCGTGCCCCCGGGCACAAACCTTTCGCCGACGGGCTGCGTGCCACCCACGCCAGCCGTTGCCCGTTCAGGACGCACAATCTGCGCTCCGGCCCCTCCTTCCCCCTGTTTCACTGAACGCCCCGATCCATGGCTCACTTCGACGACATTCGACTGCTTCGCACCACCTACCTGCGTGGCCCCAGCGTCTGGACCTACCGCCCGACCCTCGAAGTCTGGCTGGACCTGGGCGAGCTGGAAGACTACCCCTCCAACCTGTTGCCCGGCTTGACCGAGCGCCTGACCGCCTGGCTGCCCAACCTGATTGAGCACCACTGCGGCGTCGGCGAGCGCGGCGGTTTCATCCAGCGGCTCGAACAGGGCACCTGGTGCGGCCACATCCTGGAGCACGTGATCATCGAGCTGCTGAACCTGGCCGGCCTGCCCGCGGAATTCGGCCAGACCCGCGAGATCTCGCAGCGCGGCGTCTACCGCATGGTGTTCCGCTGCCCCGAGGAAACCGTGGCCCGCGTGGCATTGGCCCAGGGCCACCGCCTGCTGATGTCCGCCATCAACGACCAGCCCTTTGACCTCAAGGCGGCGATCGCCCTCCTCAAGACCGAGATCAACGACCGCTACCTGGGCCCCAGCACCGGCTGCATCGTCGATGCCGCCGCCGAGCGCCGTATTCCCCACATCCGCCTGAACGATGGCAACCTGGTCCAGCTGGGCTATGGCGCCGCCCAGCGCCGCATCTGGACCGCCGAGAGCGACCAGACCAGCGCGATTGCCGAAGGCATTGCCCAGGACAAGGACCTGACCAAGCGCCTGCTGGCGTCGTGCGGCGTGCCCGTGCCCGAGGGCCAAATTGTGGAGAGCGCCGACGAAGCCTGGGAAGTGGCGCAAGAGATTGGCGCACCGGTCACCGTCAAGCCCTCGGACGGCAACCATGCCCGGGGCGTGACGCTGGACCTGACCCGCGAGGACGACATCCGCGCCGCCTTCGCGCTGGCCCAGCCCGAGGGCTCGGACGTGATCGTCGAGCGCTTCATCCCCGGCACCGAGCACCGCCTGCTGGTGGTGGGGGGTAAGGTCGTGGCCGCCGCCCGGGGCGAAACCGTCAGCGTGACCGGCAACGGCCGCGCCACCCTGCGGGAGCTGGTGGCCGTGGTCAACCAGGACCCCCGCCGGGGCCCGGAGCAGGAATTCCCGCTGGACTGGATCAACCTGGAATCCCCCGCTGTGCAGCTGGAGCTCAAGCGCCAGGGCGTGACCCCCGATTCGGTGCCCGCGCCGGGCGACAGCGTGTTGCTGCAGCGCAACGGCAACATGGCCATCGACTGCACCGACGAAGTCCATCCCGAAGTGGCCTACATCGCCCAGCTGGCGGCCAAGATCGTGGGGCTGGACATTGCCGGCATGGACATGATCCTGCAGGACGTCTCCAAGCCTCTGCACGAACAGGGCGGCGCCATCCTGGAGGTGAACGCTGGCCCCGGCCTGCTGATGCACCTCAAGCCCACCAGCGGCGCGCCCCGCCCCGTGG
>CAYZPX010000318.1:0-2028 GCA_964480105.1 uncultured Burkholderiaceae bacterium
CAGGTCTGGTTCAGCGAAGTCAGCCCGCGCCCGCACGACACCGGCCTGGTCACGCTGTGCACCCAGCACCAGAGCGAATTCGAGCTGCATGCCCGCGCCATCCTGGGCCTGCCGGTGGACACGGCCCTGCGCAATCCCGGCGCCAGCGCGGTGATCTATGGCGGCATGGAGGCCACGGGCATTGTGTTCGACGGGGTCGATGCCGCCTTGCAGGTGCCGGGCACCGATCTGCGCCTGTTTGGCAAGCCCGAAAGTTTTGTCAAGCGCCGCATGGGCGTCGCCTTGGCCCGGGCCGAGGACGTCGATCAGGCCCGCCGCAACGCCAAGCTGGCGGCCAGCCGGGTGCAGCCGCGCCAGGTGTGATTCACTGAAACGCCACTTCCGAGAAGCTGCGCAGCTTGCGGCTGTGCAGGCGCTGCACGCCGCCCTGGCGCAGGAGGTCGATGGCGCGCATGCCAATGCGCAGGTGCTGGTCCACCCGGTCCCGGTAGAACTGGTTGGCCATGCCGGGCAGCTTGATCTCGCCGTGCAGGGGCTTGTCGCTCACGCATAAAAGCGTGCCGTAGGGCACCCTAAAGCGAAAGCCGTTGGCAGCAATCGTGGCGCTTTCCATGTCCAGGGCCACGGCGCGGCTCTGGCTAAAGCGGCGCTGCGGGGTGTTGTCCGGCAGCAGCTCCCAGTTGCGGTTGTCGGTGCTGGCCACGGTGCCGGTGCGCATCAGGCGCTTGAGGTCGCTCCCACGGGTCTGGGTCACGTCGGCCACGGCCTGCTCCAGCGCGAGCTGGATTTCTGCCAGTGCCGGGATGGGCACCCACAGCGGCAGGTCTTCGTCCAGCACATGGTCTTCGCGCACATAGGCGTGGGCCAGCACGTAGTCGCCCAGCTGCTGGCTGTTGCGCAGGCCGGCGCAGTGGCCCAGCATCAGCCAGGCATGGGGCCGCAGCACGGCGATGTGGTCGGTGATGGTCTTGGCATTGGCCGGGCCCACGCCGATGTTCACCATGGTGATGCCGCTGCAGTCCGGGCGCACGAGGTGGTAGGCCGGCATCTGCGGCAGGCGCGGCGGTGGGCTGCCGCGCAGGTCGTCCGGTTGCGCGGGTTCGCCGATGTGGCGGGTGACCACATTGCCGGGCTCGACAAAGGCGGTGTAGTCGCTGCCAGGGCGGGCCATCTCGGCATGGCCCAGGCGGATGAATTCGTCGATGTAGAACTGGTAATTGGTGAACAGCACGAAGTTCTGGAACCACTCGGGCTGGGTGCCGCTGTAGTGGCGCAGGCGGTGCAGCGAGTAGTCGATGCGCGGCGCGGTGAACAGCGCCAAGGGCTGGGGCCGACCATGCCGGGGCTCCCAGGTGCCGTTGGCGATGCCGTCGTCCATCGCCGCCAGGTCGGGCAGATCGAAGAGGTCGCGCATCTGCATCCGCCGCTCGGGTGGCAGGCTGCCTTCGATGTGTTCGTGCTCGGCGAACGAGAAATGGATGGGGATGGGCTGGCTGCTGGTGCCCACCTCCAGCGCCACGCCATGGTTCTGGCGCAGCAGGCGAAACTGTTCCCGCAGGTAGCTGGCGAACAGGTCGGGCCGGGTCAGCGTGGTTTCGTAGCGCCCGGGGCCTTCGACAAAACCATAGGCCAGCGGGCTTTCTGCCCGTGCCACGGTATGGGTCTCGATGCGCACATAAGGGTAGAAGGCCCGCACCGGCCCTTCCAAGTGATCGCCCGCTACGAAGCGCCGCATGGCTTCGCGCAGGTGGTCAATCTGCTGTTGGTAGATGCGCTGGACCTGGGCCAGCGCGGCGTCGGGGTCGGTGTGGCGGCTGGGCGCCAGGAAGGGCGGTGTCAGGGTCATGGCCCAATTTTGACGGGCTTTGATGACGGGCCGCAGCGGTCGCAGCGGTCGCAGCGGCAGTAGGCCTCAGGGTCTTCGCACGCGGCCCATTCTGGCGGCATGATGGTGCCGTGAGGCCGCCCCTCCGAAGCGGCCGGGGAGTGGAGCATGGGCGATGTCAGCGATTTTTCGCAAGCGGTGGC
>CAYZPX010000319.1:0-2023 GCA_964480105.1 uncultured Burkholderiaceae bacterium
CGCCCATGGGGTTGACCTTTTCCTCGCGGTAGATGCGCATCATCTCCTGCTGCATCTGCTGCGGCTTGTCCTTGAGGCGTTCGCGCATTTCCATGATGCGGGGGTTCACCGCCTTCATCTTGGCCATGCTGGCATAGGCCTTGGCATTCAGCCAGTAGAAAGCGATCTTGAGCAGGAACACCAGCGCCACGATGGCCCAGCCCCAGTTGCCCAGCAGCTTGTGCAGTTGGTCCAACAGCCAGTACAGCGGCTTGGCCAGGATGGTGAGCCAGCCATAGTCCTTGACCAGCTCCAGGCCGGGGGCCAGGGCTTCAAGCTGGGTTTCCACCTGCGGGCCAGCAAACAGCTTGGCGTCGAAGGCCTTGCGGGCGCCAGGCTCGATGCTGCCCAGGTTGGCGATCATGCCCACGGCGTACAGGTTGGCGTCCACCTTGCGGGTGAACATTTCCCGGGGCACGCTCTCACCCAGCAGCCAGGCGCTGGCGAAGTAGTGCTGCACCATGGCCACATAGCCGTTGCTGGTGGTCTTCTGGAAATCGGCCTTGTTCTTCTCGATGTCCGCAAACTCGACCTTCTGGTATTTCTTCTCGTCGGTATAGACCGCCGGGCCGGTGAAAGTGGAATAGAAGGAGGACTCTCCGGGCGGCGGGTTGCCATCGCGCACCAGCTGCAGGTACAGCTGGGGCGAGACCGGGGCCGTGCCGGTGTTGACCACTTCGTGGCGCACGTCAATGGCGTAGGCGCCACGCCGCAGCGTCCAGGTCTTGACCAGCTTCAGGCCGCCCAGGTCGGCAGACTCAAACTTCACGACCAGGGTCTGCTCGCCGTCTTTGAGTGCACGGGGGCCAGGCACGGCCTGCATGGGGGTCTTGTGCGTGGGGAAGGCGCCGCCGATCAGGCCGGTCTGCGCCAGGTAGACGCGCTGGGCGCTCTGGTCGAACAGGACGACGTTCTGGCCCTTGTTTTGCAGGTCTTCCTGACCCAGCAACTCGGCGCGGACCAAGGAGCCCCCCTCGCTGTCAAACGTGAGGCGATAGACGTCGGTGGTGACCTCGGTACGCTCCCGGGCAGGGGCGGTCGCCGCAGGAGCTGCTTCGCCGCCGGGTACGGCGTTGGCGCCAGCGAGGGCCGCCGCTGGCAAGCTGTTAGCGGTGGGCACCGCAGCCGCCGGGTTGGCAGGGCTGGCTGCCGGGGCCGTGGCGGTGGGCGTGTTTGGGAAGAAGGTGGGCTGCTTGCCGTTGTGCACCTGCCAACGGTCCCACAGCAGAACCATGGAAAAGCCAAAAATCACCCACAAAATGGTGCGACGGATCTCGTTCATGAAGACTTTTTCGAGGTGGAGGTGGGAGAGGGCTGCGCCATCAAGCGCGAAAACAGGCCCTGGGCGCGCGCCCATTGGGCCGGCACCGGATCATGCCCGCCCTGGCACCAGGGTTGACAGCGCCCCAGACGGCACACGGTGAGCCAGGTGCCACCGAGCGCCCCATGCCGCTCCAGCGCCTGCAGCGCGTAGGCGGAACAGGTGGGCTCGAAACGGCAGGCCGACCCGAGCCAGGGGCTCAAGAACAGGCGATAGCCTTTGACCAGGCCAATCAGGAGGCGCCGGATCATGGTGCGATTTCGGGCGCCGGGGGTGCCGCTGTTGAACGGACAGCCCGCTCAAAGAGCTGCAACAACTCCGCACGGATGGCCCGGCGCAGGGGCTCGGAAGTGGCGCTCACAAATTCCTTGCGGTCAAATGTAGCGCGCAAGCGCACCACATAGGCTGCTGAAGGCAAACGGCCGCCGAACAGTGCCGCCACGGCATAGACCTGGCGTTTGATGGTGTTGCGGGTTACGGCCCGCTTGGCCCAGCGCTTGGGCACCATGGCCCCCAAGCCGAGCGCCATGGAAGCGAAAAGGGCCTGGGAAGGCTGCCCTGTGGACAGCTTCTCAGACCCTGTGGACAGCGCGATGAGGTCTTGCGTGTTGCTGGGAGCGAATGTCAGGCGGTGCAGAGCAAAGTGCGCAGTGCGCGAGACAG
>CAYZPX010000320.1:0-2015 GCA_964480105.1 uncultured Burkholderiaceae bacterium
CGCCCCGCTCGGTCGATGTCAGCAGCGCCGCACGCAGCCTGATCGGCAAGGTGGACGTGATCTACACCAACACCGACAACAACGTGGTCTCGGCCTACGAGGCGCTGGTCAAGGTCGGCCAGGAAGCCAAGATCCCGCTGATCGCCTCGGACACCGACAGCGTCAAGCGCGGCGCCATCGCGGCCCTGGGCATCAATTACCGAGACCTGGGCGAACAGACCGGCCGCATGGTGGTGCGCATCCTCAAGGGCGAAAAGCCCGGCGACATCAAGCCCGAGACCAGCACCAAGCTGGAACTCTTCGTGAACCCGGGCGCCGCTGAAAAACAGGGCGTGAAACTGCCCGAGGCGCTGGTGAAGTCGGCCGCCCAGGTCGTCCAGTAAGCACTGCGGGGACCGCCCCCGCCCCGTGAGCACCCCGAAGCGCCCGGTTTCGGGGTTTTCCGCCTGGTTTCCTGTTTGGCTTCCCGTCGATTGGTGGTCTTGCCCATGTCGCTGTTTTCCCTGTTTGGCGCCCTTGAAATCGGGCTGGTGTTCAGCCTGGTGGCCCTGGGCGTGTTCATTTCCTTCCGGCTCCTGCGCTTTCCGGACCTGACGGTGGACGGCAGTTTTCCGCTGGGCGGCGCGGTCTGCGCGGTGCTGATCACCGCCGGGCAACCCGCCTGGCTGGCCACCCTGGCCGCCACGGCGGCGGGCGCGCTGGCCGGCCTCATCACCGGCTGGCTGAACGTGCGCCTGAAGATCATGGACCTGCTGGCCAGCATCCTGATGATGATCGCGCTGTACTCGATCAACCTGCGCATCATGGGCGGCCCCAACGTGCCGCTGATCAACGACCCCACGCTGTTCACCCAGTGGCAGCCCGCCGGCTGGGAAGACCACCTATCGCGCCCCTTCCTGCTGGCCCTGATGGTGCTGGCCGTCAAGGGATTGCTGGACGCCTTCTTTGCCACCGAGCGCGGCCTGGCCATCCGCGCCACGGGCGCCAATGCCCGCATGGCCCGCTCGCAAGGCGTGAACACCGGCGCCATGGTGCTGCTGGGCATGGCCCTCTCCAACGCCCTGGTGGGCCTGGCGGGCGCGCTGTTCGCCCAGACCCAGGGTGGCGCCGACATCTCGATGGGCATAGGCACCATCGTCATCGGCCTGGCGGCGGTGATCGTGGGCGAAAGCATCCTGCCCGCGCGGCGGCTGCTGTGGGCCACGCTGGCCGTGGTGCTGGGGGCGCTGGTGTACCGCCTGCTGATCGCGCTGGCGCTGAACAGCGATTTCATCGGCCTCAAGGCCCAGGACCTGAACCTGGTCACCGCCGTGCTGGTCACGTTCGCGCTGATGCTGCCCCAGCTCAAACGCCTGCGCGCCAAGCGTTCCGCCTGAGCGCTGCACGCCTTCGCCCTGCCCCATCGCCCCCACGCCCGACCGCCATGCTCAGCGCACAAGCCCTTGAAATCACCTTCAACCCCGGCACGCCCATCGAGAACCGCGCGCTGCGCGGCCTGTCGCTGGACATTCCCGCCGGCCAGTTCGTCACCGTGATCGGGTCGAACGGAGCCGGCAAGTCCACCTTCCTGAACGCGGTCTCCGGCGACCTGGGGGTGGACCGGGGCCAGATCCTGATCGACGGCGAGGACGTGACCCGTCAACCCGTCTGGACCCGGGCGCAAAAGGTGGCCCGCGTGTTCCAGGACCCCATGGCCGGCACCTGCGAAGACCTGAGCATCGAAGAAAACATGGCCCTGGCCCAGCGCCGGGGGGCGTTCCGGGGGCTGGGCCGGGCGGTCAAGAACCCCCAGCGCGAAGTTTTCCGGGAACGGCTGGCCACGCTGGGCCTGGGGCTGGAAAACCGCCTGAGCGACCGCATCGGCCTGCTGTCGGGCGGGCAGCGCCAGGCCGTGAGCCTGCTGATGGCCTCGCTGCAGCCCTCGCGCATCCTGCTGCTGGACGAGCACACCGCCGCCCTCGACCCGCGCACCGCCGACTTCGTGCTGCAGCTCACCGCCCGCATCGTGGCCGAGG
>CAYZPX010000321.1:0-2013 GCA_964480105.1 uncultured Burkholderiaceae bacterium
CGCCCCTCGCGCGACTGGCTCAATCCGGACCTCGGTTACCTGCAAAGTCCCCGCGCCCGCGCCAAGGTGCGGGCCTGGTTCAACGCGCAGGCCACCCACGAAACCGTGGCCCGGGGCCGCGAGGCGGTCGAAAAACTGCTGCAGCGCGAAGGCAAGACGGCTCTCAAACTCGACGACTTGGCGATCCAGCTCGGCTTCAAGTCCGCCGAGGCGCTGTTCGAGGTGGTGGGCAAGGACGAATACTCGCTGCGCAACATCGAGGCCGTGCTGCGTCCCGTCGCCGAGCCCACCGAGGCCGAGGACCTGCTGCTCATCAAGAAGGCCCGCACCCAGCAATCCACCCCCAAGGGCGGCGTGCTGGTGGTGGGCATCGATTCGCTGCTCACGCAACTGGCCAAATGCTGCAAGCCCGCGCCGCCCGACCCGATTGGTGGCTTTGTCACCCGGGGCAAGGGCGTGAGCGTACATCGGGCCGATTGCCGCAACTTCCGGGAAATGGCAGCGCACAGTCCCGAGCGGGTGATTGAGGTGGAGTGGGGCGTGCCCAAGACCGCTCAGCAGTCCGCGGTCTATCCGGTGGACGTGGCGGTGGAAGCCTCCGACCGCCAGGGCCTGCTGCGCGACATCTCTGAAGTCTTTGCCCGCGAAAAGACGAATGTGATTGGCGTGCAGACCCAGTCGGTCAAGGGCACGGCCTGGATGACCTTCACCGTCGAGGTCTCCGATGCCGGCCGCCTGAACCGGGTGCTGGGCCAGGTGGCGTTGGTCGGCGGGGTGCGTTCGGCGCGGCGGCGCTGAAAAAATTGAAAAATTGCCGAAATTTCATTTCGGGCGATTTTTCCGATATATACTTGCGGTCTCGAACAAAACACAGGCGCGTAGCTCAGCTGGTTAGAGCACCACCTTGACATGGTGGGGGTCGTTGGTTCGAGTCCAATCGCGCCTACCAAATTAATCCCCGCAATCGCAAGGTTGCGGGGATTTTGGTTTTTCAGCTCCCCTTTTTTGCGCCACCTGCGAGGTGGCGGTCTGGAGTGTTTGCCGATGTCGTCCCCCGAGTCTTCCGTTTCCTTGGCTGCCGATGCGGCGGGCCTGGCCCCCTGCCTCATGGTCTTGGGCACCAGCAGCGGCGCCGGCAAGAGCTGGTTGACCACGGCGCTGTGCCGCTGGTATGCGCGGCAAGGGCTGAAGGTGGCGCCGTTCAAGGCGCAGAACATGAGCAACAACGCGCGGGTGGTCGTGGGGCCGGGCGGCGAGGGCGCTGAAGCCGGCGCCTTCGGTGCTTGGGGCGAAATCGGTAGCGCCCAGTATTTCCAGGCGCTGGCGGCGCGGGCGGTGCCTGAGGTGCGCATGAACCCGCTCTTGCTCAAGCCCGAGGCCGACACCCGTAGCCAAGTGGTGCTGCTCGGCCAAGTGAATGCCGAGCTCACCGCGATGCCCTGGCGCGGGCGAAGCGAGAAGGTCTGGCCGCACATCACCGCCGCGCTGGATGCGCTGCGGGCCGAGAACGACCTGGTCGTCATCGAAGGCGCCGGTTCGCCCGCCGAAATCAACCTGCACGCCAGCGACATCGTTAACATGCGCGTCGCCCGCCATGCCCAGGCGCATTGCCTGCTGGTGGCGGACATCGATCGGGGCGGCGCCTTTGCCCACCTCTACGGCACCTGGGCGCTGCTGCCTGAGGACGAGCGGGCCCTGATTCGGGGCTTTGTGCTCAACAAATTCCGCGGCGATGCGGTCCTGCTGGCGCCGGCGCCGCAGATGCTGCAAGCCCGTACCGGCGTGCCCACGGTGGCGACGATTCCCATGGAGTGGCAGCACGGCCTGCCCGAAGAAGACGGGGTGTTTGATGACCGGGCCACCGCAGGGCAGGGCGCCGTGCACACCACGGTCGCCGTGGTGGCGACGCCGCGCATCAGCAATCTGGACGAGTTCCAGCCGCTCAAGAACATCCCCGGCCTGCGCCTGCGCTGGGTGCGCAGCCCGGCGGAGCTGGACGGGGCCGACTGGGTC
>CAYZPX010000322.1:0-2001 GCA_964480105.1 uncultured Burkholderiaceae bacterium
AAACCGTTCGCGTCCTGCGCATGTGGACGCACTATGAGTAAACCGTGGGCTAACCAGGGCTCAAGCTCTTAAGAGAGTCCACCAGCGTGCTACCTTAACGCTCAAGCGGACAGTTTCTCCTGCCGCCCCTGCCCTCCACCATGCCCCGTCACGACCTCTCCTTCCTGCCGACCGACCCACCTCCCCAGCGCCGGCAGGGGGATTCCCCCTTCGCCGCCCCCGCGGACCCTGCCGGTGCCCCCGCCCCTGACGCCACCGGCACCCATCTGGTGGCCGAGCTGCGCGCCTACCAGGCCGAGCTGGAAATCCAGAACCGGGTGCTGCGCTACAGCCAGGCCGTGGCAGAGAGTGCCTCCGAGCGCTTCGAGACCCTGTTTGCCGCCGTGCCCTTGGCGCTGATGGTGCTGGACGAGCACGACATGGTGGTGCAGGCCAACGCCATGGCGCACCGCAGCTTCCAGCCCACGGAGCGCGACCGGCGCCTGACCTCGCTGCAGCCCTTTGTCCGAGAAGCCGACCGGGCGCGGGTGACCGCCGCCTTTGCCGACGCCGGCGAGTGGGGCAGCAGCGAACTGACCGAGGTGGTGTTCGAGGTCACTCCCCAGGTCCAGATCCTGGGCGACCTGCACATTGCCCGCATCGACGCCCCCCAGGAAGGGGGGCCGCCGCTGCGCCAGTACCTCTGCGCGGTCATCGACCAGGGCCCCTTGCTGGCAGAACGCCGCGCACTGCAGGAGCGCAATGAGCAGCTGCGCGCCAGCGAGAAACGCCTGGCCGCCGTGATCAACTCTGCGCTGGACGCCATCGTCTGCGTGGACCGGCACCAGCGCATCACCGTCTTCAACCCCACGGCAGAAGCCCTGTTCCAGTGCCCAGCCGAAGCTGCCCTGGGCAGTCCGCTGGCCCGGTTCCTGCCGGAAGCCTCGCGCCTGCTGGCGGCGCCCGACACCCCCAGCCAGGCCCTGCTGGGCGAGATGACCGCCCAAACCGCCAAGGGCCACGGCCTGGCGGTGGAAGTGAGCATGGCCTTTGAGCGCCATGGCGAAGGCGAGACCACCACCATCTTTGCCCGCGACCTGACGGCCCGCAAACAGGCCGAGGCCCAGCGCAGCGAGCTGGAAGTGCAGCTGCGCGAATCGCACAAGATGCAGGCGGTGGGCACCATGGCGGGCGGCATCGCACACGACTTCAACAACATCCTGGGTGCCATCCTGGGGAACGTGGCGCTGGCCCAGGCCGACACCGCTGCCGATTCGCCCGCGTTGGTCTGCCTGCAGGAGATTGACAAGGCGGGCCGCCGCGCCCGGGACCTGGTGCGGCAGATCCTCACGTTCAGCCGCAACGAGCCGCCACATCGCTCGGCGGTGCAACTGGCCGAAGTGGTGCGCGACACCGAACGCCTCTTGCGCGTGACCCTGCCCCCGGCGGTTGCGCTGCGCATGGACTTGCCGCCCCATTTGCCCCCGGTGCTGGCCGACCCCACCCAGGTCGAGCAGGCCCTGCTGAACCTTTGCACCAACGCCGTCCACGCGCTGGGCAGCGGCAAGGGCCAGATTGAGGTCCATGCCCAGGCCACCCACCCCGACCGGCGCCAGTGCAAGCGCCTGGGATTGGCGCCGGGCCTGTACGTGGCTCTGTCGGTGCGCGACAACGGCCCCGGCATGGACGCGGCCACGCTGCAGCGCATCTTTGAACCCTTCTTCACGACCAAGCCCGTGGGCCAGGGCACCGGCCTGGGGCTGGCGGTGGTGCATGGCGTCATGCGTACGCACGGCGGCGCGGTCGATGTGCACAGCGAACTGGGACAGGGCAGCTGCTTTACGCTGTACTTTCCGCAGGCCACGATGCCCGCGGCAGTTGCCGACGGTACCAACCCAGCCACCCACCCCATCACCATCGCCCCCCCTGATAGCCCCGTCACAGCGCCGCCCCCCGCTGTGCCAAAGCGCCGCCATGTGATGTATGTCGATGACGACCAGGCCCTGGTCTTTCTGGTGCAGC
>CAYZPX010000323.1:0-1939 GCA_964480105.1 uncultured Burkholderiaceae bacterium
TTCCTTCCAATGGCGAATACGGCATTCCCAAGGAAGTCATGTTCGGCTACCCCGTGACCTGCGAAAACGGCGAATACAAGATCGTCGAAGGCCTGGAAATCGACGAATTCAGCCAGAAGTGCATCGACAAGACCCTGGCAGAGTTGCTGGGTGAGCAGGACGGCGTCAAGCACCTGCTGTAAGCATGAGCCAGGCTCCACTGTCCGCGACCTCTGCCGCAGCGTCGGTCGCAGCGGCTCATCCCCGGGAAGTTCTGTTGGGCGCCCAAGCCCCGTCCAGTGCCTTGCCGGTCTGCGATCACTACAGCGGCGTGGAGCTGCGCATGCGCAAAAGCCTGCAGTTGCAGGCTGAAATGACCGCCGAGTTCGGGGCCTGCGTCTTCGACGTGACCCTGGACTGCGAGGACGGCGCCACGGTGGGCAACGAGGTGCCGCACGCTGCCCTCGTCGCCAGCCTGGCCCGCGAAGCTGCCTCAGGCAGTCGCGTGGCCGCCCGCGTCCACCCCGTGGACCATGTGGCCTTTGCCAACGACGTGGCCTGCATAGTGGGCGAGGCCGCCCACCGCCTGTGCCACCTGATGGTGCCCAAGGTCGAGTCGGTGGACGATGTGCTGCAAGCCGAAAAGGCCGTGGACCGTGCCGGTGGCCACCACCTGCCCTTGCATGTGCTGATCGAATCGCCGGGTGCCGTGCACCACGCCTTCGAAATCGCTGCGCATCCCCGTGTGCAGAGCATCAGTTTCGGCCTGATGGACTTTGTCTCCGCCCATGGCGGCGCCATTCCGGCCGACGCCATGCGCGCCGATGGCCAGTTCACGCACCCCATGGTCGTTCGTGCCAAGCTGGCGATTGCAGCCGCTTGCCATGCGCACGGTAAAGTGCCGTCGCATTGCGTGGTCACCGAATTTTCCAACCCCCAGGCCTTGCAGGCGGCTGCCAGCCGTGCCGCGCGGGAGTTGGCCTACACCCGGATGTGGAGCATCCACCCCGCCCAGATCCGTCCGATTCTTGAAGCCTTCGCCCCCGCGCGCGAAGAAATCGAGGAATCCGCCCAAATTCTGCTGGCGGCCAGTGCTGTCGACTGGGCGCCCATCAGCCACCACGGTGTGCTGCACGACCGTGCCAGCTACCGTTATTACTGGCATGTGCTGGAGCGGGCGCACCGCACTGGGCGTGCCCTTCCGACGCCCGTGCGTGCGTGGTTGCAGTCGCCGGATGTCCTTTCTTGATCCCTTGCGGAGAAATGCCATGAAACGTGTGATTGCAACGGCCTTGTTGTGCGCCCTGCCTTGGTGGGGGACCGCCCAGGCGGCTGCCAACAGCAAGCCTGCAGCGACCAAGGCCAAGAGCGTGGCCAAGGAAGGGCGCGCCTCTGCCGCCAAGGTACCTGCTGTGGCCAAGGCATCCAGGGCTGGCAAGGCGGTCAAGGTTGCGGCCTTGACCAGCGTTGGTGCCGCTGCCGTGGGTGGCGCAGGCCTTGCTCTGGCCGCCCCTCGCCCTGCAGAGCCCCAGGGCGCCGACCGGATCGCGCTGGCTGACCAGGTCCACGTGGGCCGCATGCCCTGTGAACTGGGTGCCCATGTCACCGTGACCCCCGATGCCCAGAGCCCTGGCCACTTCCATGTCGAGGGCAAAGGCTTCAAGTACCACATGGCTCCCGTGCCCACGACCACTGGAACCCTGCGCCTGGAAGATCCCAAGGCCGGCGCCGTCTGGTTGCAGATCGCCAACAAGTCCATGCTGATGAACCAGAAGCTCGGTCAGCGCATGGCCGACGAGTGCATGAGCCCCGCGCAGGTGCAGGTGGCCGAAGCCATCAAAAAGAACCCCCCCCGCAGCGTGCTGGACTGACCGGCCTGCGCGCCGTCCTACCCCCTCTCAAACTCAAACCCAACCGGAGAAAACCATGTTGCAAGCCTACCGTGACCATGTGGCCGAGC
>CAYZPX010000324.1:0-1935 GCA_964480105.1 uncultured Burkholderiaceae bacterium
CGGCGGAGCTGGACACGCGCAGGCCGTGGACTTCGTAGCTGTTCATCCGCGCCACATCAAAACCCTGGCGCGCGCCTTCCTGGTCGAGCAGGGCGTAGTCACCGGCCCGCTTGGCGCCAAAGCAGAAGTCGTCGCCCACCAGCACGTAACGGGCACGCACGCCTTGCAGCAGCACCTCGTCGATGAAGGCCTGGGGGCTGAGCGCCGCAAAAGCCGCATTGAAGGGCATGACCACCACCTGGTCCACACCGCAGCGCTCCAGCTCGGAGAGCTTGTCGCGCAGCGTGGCGATGCGCGCGGGCGCCAGCTCGGGCTTGTGGTGCACCGCCGCAAAGTAGTCGCGCGGGTGGGGTTCGAAGGTCAGCACGCAGCTGGGAAGGCCCCGGTGGGCCGCTTCGTTCCTGAGCAGCGCCAGCATGGCCTGGTGGCCACGGTGGACCCCGTCGAAATTGCCAATTGTCAGGGCGCAGGCCTCGGCCAGCCCTGGGTGGTGGAAGCCGCGAAAGACTTTCATGGCGGTGTCACTTTGACGTGTAGCCCGAGTTCAGACAGCGGCCTTGGTCGCCGTGACCACAAAGCCCGCCACGGGTTGTTGGCCTTCCATGCGCAGCACCTGTTCGGTGATTTGCACTTCGGCAAAGCCAGCCTCGCGGCACAGGCGTTCGACCTGGCTGCGGCGGTGGGCGTAGCGGTCGCTGGCCTGCAGCACCAAGTCAGGGCCGTCTTCGCGAGCGGCTTCGCAGGAGAAGATCAATTGACCAGCCGGCTTGAGGATGCGCAGCGCATTGGGCACGGCCTGGCTCAGGTCGCCGGCGTAGATGAACACGTCCAGCGCAGTGATGGCGTCGTACAGCCCGTCGGGCGTGTCCGAGAGCGCATCGTGCAGGTTGACTTGGTGGAAACGGTGGTACACCCCGTGCCTGGCCGCCTGCTCCAGCATCTTGGCGGACAGGTCCACGCCGATCAGGAAGCCCTCGATCTCGCCCAGGTACAGGCCCAGCAGGCCGGTGCCGCAGCCCAGGTCCAGCACATTGAACTGTGTGTCGGGGTAGCGGGCCAGCAAGGATGCGGCCACCTGGCGCGGCAGCTGGTATTTGAGGTGGCCCACCACATGGCGGTCGTAGGTGTCGGCCATGCCATTGAACAGGTCTGTCGTCAGTCCTGCAGGTTGCTGGGTTGGGGTTTCGCCACGCACCCGCTGCGCGAGGTACTGGTACACCGCATCGTCTGGCGCCTGGGCGAGCAGGGCCTCGGCGCTGGCCTGGCCCTCGGCGGGGTGACCGGCGGCCAGGCAGGTCTGCACCTTGCCGACCAGGGCATGCGGGCTGGTGGGCTGCTCGGCCAGCAGGCCGTCCCACAGGGCCAGGGCCTCGTCGAACTGGCCCAGGGCCTGCAGGTCACGGGCCAGGGTCTGGCGCAGGGTGGCGTCGCCCGGCACCAGTTCCAGTCCTCGGCGCAGATGGCGCACCGCCATTTCCAGATGGCCTGCACGGTGGGCAATGTCCACCACGCCTGCCAGCACGCGCAGGTTGTTGGGCTCCAGCGCCGCGACCTTTTCGGCCGTGGCAATGGCGTCCTGGAACTGGTTGGTGCGGGCGTGTAGCAGGGCCAGCTCCAGGAGGCCCGGACCCCAGTCGGGGGCCATGCTGACCGCGCGGCGCAGGGCGTCGAAGGCGCCGTTGACGTTGCCAGACTTTTCTGCCATGACGGCTGCCAGCACGAACACCCGCGGGTCGCGAGGCCATTGTTTCTGGGCTTTTTGCAGGGTCTTGGCCGCGGTTTTCAGGTCACCCTTGGCCAGCTGGTCGCGGGCTTGGTGGAGCAGGGCAAGGTTCGGGTCGTTGGCGTTGGCGCTCATGGAGGACTCAAAAGGGGGCACGGCCGCTACCGGCGTGCAAACAAGGGCAAAACGGGGCAGGCGGGGAACAGGCTTCG
>CAYZPX010000325.1:0-1912 GCA_964480105.1 uncultured Burkholderiaceae bacterium
CCCTGCACCAGCTCAGCCGCAAGGGCAACACCCTGCTGGTCGTGGAGCACGACGAAGACACCATCCGCCGCGCCGACCACCTGATCGACATCGGCCCCGGCGCCGGCAAACGCGGCGGCCGCCTGGTCGCCCAGGGTACAGCGGAGGACCTCATGGCGGAACCGGAATCCGCCACCGGCCGCTACCTGCTGCACGCCATGCGCCACCCGCTGCAGCCGCGCCGGATGGTTTTGGAGCCAAATCAGCCTCCAGGCCAATCAAATCCAGCGGTGCTAGCTATCAAAAAAGAAGCAAAAGAGACCGCTGTCAGTGCAGAAGATGTCGGCGTAAAGCACTGGCTCACGGTCCACGGCGCCCAGCTGCACAACCTGCAGGACCTCACCGCCCGCGTGCCCCTGCAGCGGCTGGTGGTGGTCACGGGGGTCAGCGGCTCGGGCAAGTCCACGTTGGCGCGGGATGTGTTGCTCACCAATGTGGCCGCGTGGGTGGGCCAGCGCGCCACCAAGGCCGGGCGCGAGGCGATGGATGCCGGCAAGGCGCCGGCGCTGGTGGGCTGTACGGGCTTGTCCGGCTTCGAGACCATCGACCGCGTGCTGGAAGTGGACCAGACCCCCATCGGCAAGACGCCGCGCAGTTGTCCGGCCACTTATATCGGCTTTTGGGACACCATCCGCAAGCTGTTTGCCGAGACCCTGGAGGCCAAGGCGCGGGGCTACGCCCCCGGGCGCTTCAGCTTCAACACCGGCGAAGGCCGCTGCCACAGCTGCGAGGGCGCCGGCATTCGCACCATCGCCATGAGTTTCCTGCCCGATGTGAAGGTGCTCTGCGAGACCTGCCGCGGCGCCCGCTTCAACCCAGAAACCCTGGCCGTCACCTGGCGCGGCAAGAGCATTGGCGAAGTGCTGCAAATGGAGGTGGACGAGGCGGTGGAATTCTTCGCCAGCATGCCCAGCATCGCCCATCCGCTGCAGCTCCTCAAAGACGTGGGCCTGGGCTACCTGACCCTGGGCCAGCCCAGCCCCACCCTGTCCGGCGGCGAAGCCCAGCGCATCAAGCTCGTCACCGAGCTGACCAAGGTGCGCGACGACGTCACCCGCCGGGGCAACAAGGCGCCGCACACCCTGTACGTGCTGGATGAGCCCACCGTCGGCCTGCACATGGCCGATGTGGACAAGCTCATCCGGGTCCTGCACCGCCTCGTCGATGCCGGCCACAGCGTGGTGGTCATCGAGCATGACCTGGATTTGATCGCCGAGGCCGACTGGATCCTGGACCTGGGCCCGGAAGGCGGCGACGGCGGCGGGCGGCTGGTGGCGGCGGGGACACCCGAAGCGCTGGTGCGTCTGGGGACGCACACCGGGCGGGCATTGGCACCCGTGTTGCGGCGGGGTGCTGAATAACCCAGTAAACCCATAGGTTAAAAATGGTAGCGCTTGATCCTGCAGGCGCTGGCGTGGTGCGGAACCCCGATTTCAATCGGCCGAAAAATGGCCGAAAACACTGCTTTGGCTCAAACCCAGTCTTTAGACCGGGTGCTAAAGTGCCGAAATTACGTTACTAAATCTGCGTTTTTGCGCCCGTTCGGATCCTCCAGACAGCCGCAAACACCCTGCTCCGGAAGGACGACCATGGCCACCGCACCGTTTACCACTGCCCAAATTGTTGCTTTTTCGACGGAGCAGATCGCTGGTTTGTCTACAGACACCCTTCAAGCGTTCTCCTCCGATCAGCTTCGTGCGCTGACAACCTTTCAGATCCCAGCACTCACAACCGACCAGGTCCAGGCGCTGACCACCAGCCAAGTACCTGTTTTGAATACAGCACAAATTGCAGTCATTCAAACAGAAGACATTGCTGCGCTGTCGACGGCGCAGGTGGCGCAGCTGACGACGGCGCAGGTGCGTGCGCTGAC
>CAYZPX010000326.1:0-1902 GCA_964480105.1 uncultured Burkholderiaceae bacterium
CCATCGTGGACGTGGGGCTGGAGTACGTGAAGCTGGGCCAGCCCGTGCCCACGCTTTCGGGCGGCGAGGCGCAGCGCCTGAAGCTCGCGGGCTTCCTGGCCGAGGCCGCCAAGAGCGCGGCCAAGTCCCGCCAGGCCCTGGCGCGCAAGGGCACGCTGTTCCTGTTCGACGAGCCCACCACCGGCCTGCACTTCGACGACATCGCCAAGCTGATGCGCGCGCTGCGCAAGCTGCTGGAGGCGGGGCACTCGCTGATCGTGATCGAGCACAACCTCGATGTGGTCCGCGCCAGCGACTGGCTGATCGACCTGGGCCCCGAGGGCGGCGAGGGCGGCGGCCTGCTGGTGGCGGAAGGCACACCCGAGGACCTGCGCGCCCACCCGACCTCCCACACCGGCGCCGCCTTGCGCGAGTATGCCGAGGCCCTGGGGTTGGATGGGCATCAGGTCGCCGAGGCCACTGCGGCTTGGACGGCTGTGGCACCCCAAGCCACCCGCGAGCGCCCTGCGCTGGGCGCGGACGCGATCCAGATCGTCCACGCCAAGGAGCACAACCTCAAAAACCTGTCGGTGGATATTCCCCGTGGCCAGTTCAGCGTCATCACCGGCATGAGCGGCTCCGGCAAGTCCACGCTGGCTTTTGACATCGTCTTCAACGAAGGCCAGCGCCGCTACCTGGAAAGCCTGAACGCCTACGCCCGCAGCATCGTGCAGCCGGCCGGCCGGCCCGAGGTCGATGCCGTGTACGGCATTCCGCCCACCGTGGCCATCGAGCAGCGCCTGAGCCGAGGCGGGCGCAAGTCCACCGTCGGCACCACGACCGAGGTCTGGCATTTCCTGCGCCTGCTCTACGTCAAGCTGGGCGTGCAGCACTGCGTGCACGACGGCGCCGCCGTGCAGCCGCAGATGGCCGACCGCATCGCCGCGCAGCTGCTGACCGACTACCGGGGCCAGCACATCGGCCTGCTGGCGCCGCTGGTGCTCAACCGCAAGGGCGTCTATACCGAGCTGGCCGACTGGGCCCGCCCGCGTGGCTACACCCATCTGCGGGTCGATGGGGAGTTTTTGCCCACGGCCGGCTTCCCGCGCATCGACCGCTTCAAGGAGCACACCATCGAGTTGCCGGTGGCCAGCCTCACGGTCAGCCCCGAGAACGAGGCCGCGCTGCGACAGGCCCTGGCCCAGGCGCTGGAGCATGGCAAAGGCGTGGTCCATATGCTGGCGCCGCTGGACGGGCTGGAAGCCGCGCTGCAGGCGGGCGAGTCCACGGCGGGCATCGGGCGGCTGCAGGTGTTTTCCACCCAGCGGGCCTGCCCGGTCTGCGCCACCTCCTACGCCGAGCTGGACCCGCGCCTGTTCTCCTACAACAGCAAGCATGGCTGGTGTCCGGACTGCGTGGGCACCGGCGTGCAGCTGACCCGCGAACAGCGCAAGGCCCTGGACGACTCGGTGCGCGATGACAAGGACAAGGGCCGCGAACAGACCTTTGCCGAGCCCGAGGTGGAAGACGTGGCCGACACCGTCTGCCCCAGCTGCCAGGGCACCCGCCTGAACGCCACCGCCCGCGCTGTGCGCTTTGGCGGCGGTGAAGTAAAGGGTGGGGTCCATGGCGAGGGCCTTGCCATCACCGACCTGGCCCGCTTGTCGGTCGTGCAGCTGCGCCAGTGGGTGCAGGCCCTGCAGCTGTCCGGCCGCCTGAGCCCGCGCGAGGCCGACATTGCCCGCGACCTGTTGCCGGAAATCCAGAGCCGCCTGGAATTTCTGGAAGAAGTCGGCCTGGGCTACCTGACGCTGGACCGGGGCGCCCCCACCCTGAGCGGCGGCGAGGCCCAGCGCATCCGCCTGGCCGCCCAGCTGGGCAGCAACCTGCAGGGCGTGTGCTACGTGCTGGACGAGCCCACCA
>CAYZPX010000327.1:0-1857 GCA_964480105.1 uncultured Burkholderiaceae bacterium
GGGCGGCGCCTTCGACCACCTCGCTGGCGCGCAGCAGCTGGGCGCGCAAGTCCACCACGCGCAGCACATACAGGGAATTGCGGGCCGGCACATCGTTCATGTGCAGGAGCAGATCGCCCTGGGTGTCCACGGGGCGCACCACCGTATCGCGCAGGGTGGACGAGCCCAAGAAAGGCAACACCAAATAGGGTCCAGAGGGTACGCCGTAATGCGCCAGGGTCAGGCCAAAGTCCTGCTTGTGGCGAGGAATACCCAGGTCACTGGCGATGTCAATCAGGCCACCCAGGCCAAACAAGGTGTTCACGCCGAAGCGGATCAGCGACTCGCCTGCGGGCGCGAGCTTGAACTGCAGGCTGTTGTTGACGAACGACCAGGCATCGCCCAGGTTGGCAAACGCATTGCCGACGCCCGTGCGCACCATCGAAGGCAGCGCCTGCTGGTAGCCGCTGGCCAGGGGCTTGAAGACCGCCCGGTCCACCGCATCGTTGAATTCGAAGATCACCCGGTTGACCGGCTCCAGCGGGTCACGGGGATGGCCAGCGGGCGCCGGGGCCGCGCCTGCCAGGTTCGGGGCCGTCGCTTGAAGCGGCAGCACGGCGTCGGCGGGCTGTGCCATGGCCGGGCCCGCCAGTGCCCAAGCCACACCCAGGAAGAGCAGCGGGCGCTTGGGGGAGAGGATTTGAGTCTTGGGGTTCATTTCTTCCCTGCGGGGTTGTTGTTCTTGGCCGAGGCACCATCGGCCGCCTTGCCATAGATGAACTGGCCAATCAGGTTCTCCAGCACCACGGCCGACTGGGTGGCGCTGATCTTGTCCCCGCCCTGCAGGGTCTTTTCGTCGGCGCCGGGCTCGATGCCCACGTACTGCTCGCCCAGCAGGCCGCTGGTCAGGATTTTGAGGTTGCTGTCCTTGGGGAAGGCGTAGCGGGTTTCCAGGGCCAGCGTGACCAGGGCCTGGAAGCTCTGGTCGTCAAAGGTGATGGACTCGACCCGCCCCACCACCACGCCGGCGCTCTTCACCGCAGCGCGGGGCTTGAGCCCGCCCACGTTGTCAAACTTGGCGGTGACGCGGTAGTCCGACTGGAAACTCAGGTTCAGCAAATTGGCCGACTTCAGGGCCAGGAACAACAAGGCGGCCAGCCCCAGCATGACGAACAGGCCCACCCACACATCGTTTTTGGAACGCTCCACAGTCCCTCCTTCAAATACTGAACATCATCACGGTCAGGATGAAATCCAGACCCAGCACCGACAAGGATGCCATCACCACCGTGCGGGTGGTGGCGCTGGATACGCCCTCGGGCGTGGGCTGGGCCCGGTAGCCCTGCAGCAACGCGATGAAGGTCACCGCGACGCCAAACACCAGGCTCTTGACCACGCCATTGCCCACGTCGGAGAACACATCGACCCCACCCTGCATCTGGCTCCAGAAAGCGCCGCCGTCGATGCCGATCAACTGCACCGCGACCAAATAGCCACCAACGACCCCCACCGCGCTGAACACCGCCGCGAGCAAGGGCATGGCAATGAAGCCGCCCCAGAAACGCGGCGCCAGGATGCGCTGGATCGGATCGACCGCCATCATTTCCATCGCCGTGATTTGCTCGCCGGCGCGCATCAGCCCAATCTCGGCGGTGAGCGAAGCCCCCGCCCGGCCCGCAAACAACAGCGCGGTGATCACGGGCCCCAGCTCGCGCAGCAAGCTCAGCGCGACCAGCAGGCCCACCGCCTCGGACGACCCATAACGCTGCAAGGTGTTGTAACCCTGCAAGGCCAGCACAAAGCCGACGAAGAGACCCGACACTGTGATGATGGCCAGCGACTGGTTGCCCAAGAAGAAAATCTGGTCGCGCACCAGGC
>CAYZPX010000328.1:0-1833 GCA_964480105.1 uncultured Burkholderiaceae bacterium
ATGCGCTGGCGCTGGCCGCCGGAAAACTCGTGCGGGACCTTGTCCAGATCGCTGGCGCGCAGGCCCACGTCCTGCAGGGCGGCTGCCGCAGCGGCGCGCAGGGCCTCGGGCGACAGTGGGGTCTGCAGCCGCAGCGCTTCGGTGACGGTGCGGGCCACGGTCTGGCGCGGGTCCAGCGAGCCGTAGGGGTCCTGAAACACCATCTGAAAACTCGCACGCGCCCGGCGCAAGTCTGCGGGCGCCAGGCGGTGCAGGTCCTGGCCCTGAAAGCGCACCTGGCCGGCGGTGGGTGTCTCCAGCGCCATCACCAGCCGCGCCAGGGTGGATTTGCCCGAGCCCGACTCCCCCACGATGCCCACGCTGCGCCCGGCCGTCACCGTGAAGCTGACGCCATTCAGCGCCGGCACCACGGGCCGGGGCCCCCACAGGCGCTCGCGCGGCAGCCGGTAGTGGTGGACCAGGTCCTGCACTTCCAGCAGGTGCGTTTCCGATGGCCGCAGGTTCATGTGGACGCCCCCGTTGGAAGCGTGGAAGCGGCGCTGCCCAGCGCCTCGGGGCGGTCGCAGCGCACCCAGTGGGTGCCGGCCGCATCCAGGGGCTGGATGGCGGGCGGGGTCTGTGCACAGGCGGGCACGGCATGGGCGCAGCGCCCAGCAAATGGGCAGCCGGGGGGCAGGGCATGCAGCGCAGGCACGCTGCCGGCAATGGTCGCCAGACGGGGTCGAGCGCCCGCAAGCACGGCACCGCCAAAACCAGGCCGGGCCGCGAGCAGGCCCCGGGTGTAGGGGTGGGCCAGGGCGGCAAACACCGCGTCGGTATCGCCGCTTTCCACGCCGCTGCCGCCGTACATCACCAGCATCCGGTCCACGGTGTGGGCGATCACGCCCAGGTCGTGTGAGATCAGCACCAGGCCCATGCCGCGCTCGTCCACCAACTCGGTGATCAGGTCCAGGATCTGTCGCTGCACGGTCACGTCCAGCGCGGTGGTGGGCTCGTCGGCGATCAGCAGGTCCGGCCCGCAGGCCAGTGCCATGGCCAGGGTGATGCGCTGGCGCTGGCCGCCGGAAAACTCGTGCGGGTAGGCATCCAGCCGCCGCGCCGCCTGCGGCAGGCCCACGCGGTGCAGCAGTTCGGCGGCTTCGCGCCGGGCGGCGGCGGCGCCCAGGCCCTGGTGCCAGCGCAGGGGCTCGGCCACCTGGCGGCCAATCGGGTGCACGGGGTTCAGCGCGGTCATCGGCTCCTGGAACACCATGGCGATGCGGTTGCCCCGCAGGCGACACAGCGCGGGCTCATCCAGGCCCAGCAGCTCCTGCCCCTGAAAACGGATGCTGCCCCGCGCCCGGCCGTTGTCGGGCAGCAGGCCCATCAGCGCCAGCGCGGTCAGCGATTTGCCGCAGCCCGATTCGCCGACGATGCCCAGCGTCTCGCCGCGCGCCAGCGTGAAGCCCAGGTCGCGCACAGCAGTCACCTTGCCCTGCGGGGTGTGCAGCGCGATGTGCAGGTCGGTGACTTCGAGCAGCGGGGGCATGGCGGGGGCGACGGAATCGGAGGGCATGGGGGGACGGGCGCTGCTTCAGCGCTGGCGGCTCAGGCGCGGGTCGAGCAGGTCGCGCAGCCCGTCGCCCAGCAGGTTCAGGCCCAGCACCGACAGCGCGATCGCCAGCCCCGGCCAGACGGCCAGCAGCGGGCTCTGGAACATCAGGGTCTGGGCCTCGCTGAGCATGCGGCCCCAGGAGGGTTCGGGCGGCTGGGTGCCCAGGCCCAGGTAGGACAGCGCCGCTTCGGCCAGGATGGCCAGCGCGAACTGGATGGTGGCCTGCACGATCAGCACCG
>CAYZPX010000329.1:0-1830 GCA_964480105.1 uncultured Burkholderiaceae bacterium
CCAAGCTGCTGTTTGACGACAGCCCCGAAGCGCACGGCCACGGCAAGATCCTGGGCGGCGGCATTGTCGGCACCCACGCCGGCGACATGATTGGCGAGATTGCCCTGGCCATCGAGATGGGCGCCGACGCGGTGGACATTGGCAAAACCATCCACCCGCACCCCACGCTGGGCGAGAGCATCGGCATGGCGGCGGAAGTGGCGCACGGCAGCTGCACGGATTTGCCGCCGGGCAAGAGGTAGGGCTGCGCGCTGCGGCCCCACGCCGCTTCCTCTCAAAAAGCCCGGCATTGGCCGGGCTTTTTGTTGGGGGCTGCACAGCCGCAGGCGCAGGTCGCTATCCTGCCGGCCATGATCACCGTCCATCACTTGGAGTTTTCCCGTTCGCAACGCATTTTGTGGCTGCTCGAAGAGCTGGGCTTGCCCTACGAACTGCGGCGCTATGCCCGCGACCCCAAGACCCAGCTGGCCCCGGCCGCGCTGCGGCAGGTGCATCCGCTGGGCAAGGCCCCGGTCGTGAGCGATGGCGATCGCGTGGTCGCCGAGTCTGGTGCAATCCTCGAATACCTGGCCGAGCACTACGGCACCCAGGCCCCGGCAGCGCTGGCGGGCCTGCTGCCAGCACCTGGCACCGAGGCGCATTTTCAGCAGCGTTTCTGGATGCACTACGCCGAGGGCTCGCTCATGAACTGGCTGGTGATGAAGCTAGTGTTCCAGACCATTCCCACCCAGCCCATGCCATTTTTTGTGCGGCCGATTGCCCGTCAAATCTGCCTGCAGGTACAGCGCAAGCTGATCGACCCCAACCTGGCCACGGCCAGCGCTTTCATCGAAGACCACCTGGCCCGCCACCCCTGGTTCACCGGCCAGCACATTGCGCTGGCCGATTTTCAGATGGGCTTCGCGGTCGAGGCCCTGCTGTCCCGCCCCGAAAATGCCGCGCGCCTGCCCCATCTCGCCGCCTACCTTGCCCGCCTGCGTGCCCGCCCCGCCTACCAGCGTGCGCTGGCTCAGGGCGGGCCAGTGTTACGTGGGCAATGAAGAATTTGCTCCTAAAATAAGAGCTTGTACCGCTCGTATTCATTGCTCTGGAAGCCGATTTGACTGTTTTTTGGATTCTCCTGCCCCCTGGGGGCCTGTGGGGGCGGGTGAGGATTTGGGAGGGCTGCTGCCGCCGGCAGTCCCGGTGCGCGCCGTGATGGTCGCCACCCATGTGCTCGCCGGGTTCGTGGCGGGGGCCGGATTGGTCAAGGTCCTGGACTTGAACGCGTGGGGCGCGGTCTGGGTCCTTTTGGGGGGCGCCCTGGGGGCCCTGCTGCCCGACATTGACCACCCCAAGAGCTGGCTGGGCCGCCGCATCCCCTTTATTTCTCTGCCGATTGCCGCCGTTTTCGGGCACCGGGGGATCACGCACAGCCTGGTGGCCGTGGCGGGCGTGGCGGCGGCGCTCTACCAGGGCCTGGAGCATTGGAGTCTGGATACCCGCTGGGGCCTACTGGCGGCGGGTCTTTGTGCGGGCTATGCCAGTCACTTGGTGGGCGACTTTGCCACCCATGGCGGCGTGCCCTTGCTGTGGCCCAGCAAGCAGCGCTACTCCATGCCGCTGACGTTTTTGACCGGCGGGGTGTTTGAGCGACTGCTGTTCCTGGGGCTGGTGCTCGGCGCGGCTTACCTGCTGGTCGGCCACTTCGCGCCGTGGGCGCTGGACCAGGCCCTGGCCTTGTTGCGGGACTGGACGGTCACCGTGTGCGCCGTCACAGCTTCTTGACCAGCACCTGGCTGCGACGGTCCCAGTTGTACTTTTGCTTGCGCGCTTCGGGCAGCCAGTCGG
>CAYZPX010000330.1:0-1815 GCA_964480105.1 uncultured Burkholderiaceae bacterium
CTTTCGCCACTACCCCCTCAAGATAGCGTGTCTACCAATTTCACCACGACGGCTGGTTTGAATGTCGGATTGCTTGAGGTGCCTTGCGGCGCTGGCTTTCACGACAGACTTGGATTTTAGCGTGGAAAAGGGCACTGCCTGAAGAACCGTGCCCTTTAGCGCCAATTATTTCGTTGGGATCTGGGCTGCGCCAGCCGCAGGCGCCTCCGGAGCAACCGGTGCAGCACCTTCGGTCGCGGGGACCGCGGCCGCTGGTACAGCCTGGGTTTCCAAGACGCTACCAGCCGAGGTGGGACGGGCATTGCCCATGTATGCCAGGGCAAGGGTGGTCACAAAAAAGACCGCGGCCAGCACCGCCGTACTGCGGGACAGGAAGTTGGCACTGCCCGAAGCACCAAACAAACTGCCCGAGCCGCCACTGCCAAATGCTGCACCCATGTCGGCACCCTTGCCGTGCTGGATCAGGATCAAGCCCACCATGGCCAGTGCACAAAGCATCTGCACGGCCAGGATCACATTCATCAAAACATTCATGGTTTGCTTTCGTTCGTCACAGCCAACGCCTCAACGGGCTGCTGCAATGATGGTCAGAAAATCTTGCGCCTTCAGCGCCGCGCCCCCCACCAGGCCACCGTCAATGTCGGGCTGGGCGAGCAATTGCGCGGCATTGGCAGCATTCATGCTGCCGCCATAGAGAAGGCGGATCTTGTCGGCCTGGGGGCTGGCCGCCTGCAACTGGGCGCGCAGCACCGCATGCACTTCCTGGGCCTGCGCGGGCGTGGCAGTTCTGCCAGTGCCAATCGCCCAGACGGGCTCGTAGGCCACCACGATTTCGCTGATGCAATGGCCGTTCAGGTGAATGACCGCTGCCAGTTGGCGCTTGACCACGGTTTCGGTCAGGCCAGCTTCGCGCTCTTCGAGGGTTTCCCCGACGCAGACGATGGGTGTGATGCCCAAGGCCAGGGCCCGCTGGGCCTTGACGGCCACGGTGGTGTCGGTCTCGTGGTGGTACTGGCGGCGCTCGGAATGGCCCACCAGCACGTACCGCACGCCAAAGTCCTGGAGCATGGCCCCGGACACTTCACCAGTGTAAGCACCGACTTCGTGGGCCGAGAGGTCCTGCGCTGCGAGCGCCACGGGAGAGCCCGCCACCAGCCCGGCCACCTGGGCCAGGTATGGCGCAGGCACCGCCACGGCCACATCGCACGCCGGTGCGGTGGCGTCTAGGCCCGAACGCAAAGCCTGGAGCAAGGCCACGTTGGCCTCCAGGCTGCCGTTCATTTTCCAATTGCCAGCGATGAGCTTTTTCTTCATGAGGTCTGCGTCTCCACGGTGAACATCGTCTTGCGGGGCATGGCGATCGCCACCCACCCGTGCCACGGTGCCGCAAGTGCCCAAAGCCAACTCAGAAGAGCGATGGGGCAATTTTTAAGTCAAATCGCCCGCCAAGGCCCTGGATACCAGCGGTACTAGCTATCAAAAAAGGAGCGCGCCAGAAAATACTGACGCACTCCACTCAGGCTCAGTCCTGCGAACCGGCCACGGGCGCTTCGGACAAGGCCGCAGGCGCGCGCTCGCGACGCTCGGAACGATCGCCACGCTCAGCGCCCGCAGGGCGGTCAGCCAGCGCCTTCATCGACAGCTTGATGCGACCCTTCTCATCGGTTTCCATGACCTTGACCTTGACGATCTGGCCTTCCTGCAGGTAGTCGGAAACGCGCTCGACACGCTCGTGGGCGATCTGGCTGATGTGCAGCAGACCGTCCTTGCCGGGCAGCAGGTTGATCAGGGCGCCGAAATCCAGAATCTTGGTGA
>CAYZPX010000331.1:0-1775 GCA_964480105.1 uncultured Burkholderiaceae bacterium
CTCAAGGCCGCGTGGCTGATGGACACCGTGGGCAACAAGGTCGCGCGCACCGAGATCGCCATGATCAAGGTGGTCGCCCCGAACATGGCCTGCGAAGTGATCGACTGGGCCATGCAGGTGCATGGCGGCGGCGGCATGTGCGACGACTTCCCGCTCGCCAGCGCCTACGCCCACGCGCGCACCCTGCGCTTTGCCGACGGCCCGGACGAAGTGCACCGCAACGCGATTGCCAAGTGGGAGCTGGGCAAATACGGCAGCTACGGCCGCGACGCCAGCGTGCCGATCACACGCGGCAGCTAAGCCCCCACCTCCGCCTCAGGGCTTCGCGCCCTGCGGACGGTTCTCGGGACTTCCTTCGGGACGCAGCTCCAGCCGCTGCTTCCACCGCTGGGGCTGCAGTTGCAAGGGGCGGTAGCCCTGGCTGCGCCAAGCCTGTGCCATGTCGCGGTAGCGCGGCGAGAAGGCCAGCCCACTCTGGCCCGTCTGATAAACAAAGCGCGACTGCTCCAGGTCCGCCAGGTCATAAATGGCGCGCAGCGACGCCGCGTGGCGGTTGATAAACGGAGCCACCGGATCGCCCGGCTGGTACTGGCCCACATTGACCGTGTAGTTGTCGCCATCCGACGGCACGCGCACATCGAACCACCCAGACAGCGCGGGCACATTGCCAAACGGCCGGTGCTGGCTGCGGGCCGGGTGGGCCTCGCCCCAGCGCCACTTCGCGGGATCGGGGCCGTAGGCACGGCGCAGGCGCTCCAGTGCACGGTCGAAGGCAGCGCGGGCCTGGAGCGTGCAGCCCTCCGTCCCGCACCACCACGGGTCCTGCCGCGCCAGGATGCCTTCCAGCCCGGCACGGAAATCGCGCTTGCCGTAATGGTCGTCAAAGCGCTCCTGGCCAATGCGCGGGGCGATCAGCCCCCGTGTCAGTTCGTCCACCCACGCAGAAAACACCAACGGCGCCATCTGGTTGGCATCCATGGTGCCGTCAAAGTCCTTCAGCCCTTGCTGGACCGGCGCAGCCAAGGGATGGGCACTTTGCACCTGCTTCAGCCAAGGCAGTAACACCTGGGTCGCCAACGACAGCACATCGCCCTGCAGCGCCTGCATGCTGGCCAGGTCGTGGCGCTCGCTGCCTTCCAGCACCTGTTCGATGCGCTGCATTCGGTAGGGCAGCACCCAGTCCTGCGTCAGGAAATGCGGATAGTCCGGCGCAGTGATCCGCTGGTTGGCCGTGGCGATCCAGCCCCTGGCCTGGCCATCGTCCTGCGGCGTCTGGGCGTAGGGCAACCAGCCCTGCCAGTCGTAGCGCGCCTCCCAGCCGGGCGCGGGCGCCACGCCGCGCAGGTCGTTGTCGCGGTGGCGCAGCGGCACCCGGCCGGCGGCCTTGAAGCCGATGCGGCCGTCCACATCGGCCGCCACCACGCTTTGCATGGGCGCGTGGTTGAGCGCCAGGGCCTCGAACAACTCGGGCACCGAGCGCGTCTGGTTCGCGCGCAGCGCGGCCGTGACGGTCTGGTTGTCGGCATCCAGTGCGGTCCAGCGCAAGGCCAGCACGTGGCGGCGCAGGTCCAGCACCTTGCCGTGGCGCTCGGGCTGGGCGTCGCTGATCACCGGGCCATGGCGGGTGCTGCGCACGGCCAGGACTTCGTCCGCTTGGCCCTTGATGCGGATGCGCTCCTGCCGCACGTTGAAGGGTGCCCATCCGTCCGGGGTGCGGTAGCGGCTGGGGTCTTCGGGGTGGATCTGCTCCAGGTACAGGTCCTGCACATCGGGGG
>CAYZPX010000332.1:0-1757 GCA_964480105.1 uncultured Burkholderiaceae bacterium
CCAAAGGCCGTCCTTTCTACAACATCGTGGTTGCCGACAAGCGCGTGCGCCGCGACGGTCGTTTCATCGAGCGCATCGGTTTCTACAACCCCAGCGCCAAGGACGGTGAAGAAGGCCTGCGCCTGGCACAAGACCGCCTGTCCTACTGGATCGGCGTCGGTGCCCAAACCTCCGACACCGTGGAGCGCCTGGTCAAGCAAGCTGCCAAAAAGGCTGCCTGAGCGTTGACCTCTCCCAAAGCGGGTTTCGTTGGCTTGTGCTGACGAAGCCCGTTTTTTATTTCTGAGCGATTTGTCCATGTCTGCGTCCCTCCCGCCCCTCGAACCTGCCGAACTGCCCGCCGATGCCGTCGAGGTCGGCCGAATTGCCGATGCCTGGGGCATCAAGGGCTGGTTCAAGGTCCTGCCTTTCAGCAGCGATCCCGAGGCCCTGTTTGCCGCCAAGCAGTGGTTTTTGCAGCCGGCCGAGCGGGGTGCCAAGACCTTCAGCGGCACAGTGGCCTTGCCCATCCGCCAGTCCAAGACCCATTCGGGCAGCGTCGTGGCCTGGGCCCAGGGCGTGGACGACCGCAACGCCGCCGAGGCCCTGCGCGGCGCACGCATCTTCATTTCCCGCGCCCACTTTCCCGCCGCCGAGGCCGGTGAGTACTACTGGGTGGACCTGATCGGCCTGGCCGTGGTCAACCGCGAGGGCGTCTCGCTGGGCGTGGTGCGCGACCTGCTCTCCACCGGCCCGCAAACCGTGCTGGTGCTGGTGGACGAAAGCCAGCCCAAGCCCGTCGAGCGCATGATTCCCTTCGTCGATGCCTATGTGGACAAGGTCGATCTGCCCGCCCGCCAGATCACCGTGGACTGGCAGCCCGATTACTGAGCGCGCTTGCCGGGCCTGTCCATGCGCTTTGACATCATCACCCTGTTCCCGGAACTGTTTGCGCCGCTGCTCACGGCGGGCGTTACCCGCCGCGCGTACGCCAGCGGCCAGGTGGACGTGCGCTGCTGGAACCCGCGCGACCATGCCGAAGGCAATTACCGCCGCGTGGATGACCGCCCTTTTGGCGGCGGCCCCGGCATGGTGATGCTGGCCGAGCCCTTGCAGCGCTGCCTGGCCGCCATCCGCGCCGACCGCCAGGACCCCGTCGGTGCGCCCGCGCCCGTCCTGCTGTTTTCGCCGATCGGGCAGACGCTGAACCACGCCGCCGTGGAGCGCTGGGCCAGCAGCGCCGGCGCCATCCTGCTGTGCGGCCGCTACGAGGGCATCGACCAGCGTTTCATCGATCGCTACGTGGATGCGCAGATCAGCCTGGGCGACTTTGTGCTCTCGGGCGGCGAGATCGCGGCCATGGCGCTGCTGGATGCGGTGGCCCGCCTACAGCCCGGTGTCTTGCACGATGAGGGCAGCCACCAGTTCGACAGCTTCAATCCGGCCCTGGATGGCTTGCTGGACTGCCCGCACTACACCCGCCCGGAAGTCTGGGAGGAGCAGCCGGTGCCGCCCGTGCTGCTGTCGGGCCACCATGCCCAGATTGAACGCTGGCGCCGCGCGCAGCGATTGGCCATTACCGCCCGCCACCGTCCCGATCTGCTGGAGGCCGCCCGCAGCGCCGGCGCACTGACCAAGCAAGACGAAGCGCTGCTGACGGCGGTCGCAGCGGAAAAGCTATAATCGCGGGCTTTTCGATCCTCTGGCCGGCCGTTTGGTAACCTTTTGCCAAACCCCATTTGTCAATCCCGACACAGCCACTGTTGGCGCGGTCAAGA
>CAYZPX010000333.1:0-1704 GCA_964480105.1 uncultured Burkholderiaceae bacterium
TGACCAACATTCCCGGCGTGCTGGACAAGCAGGGCCAGCTGCTGCCCGAGCTCACCATGGCCCGCATCGACGAACTGGTGGCCGACGGCACGATCAGCGGCGGCATGCTGCCCAAGATTGCCGGCGCGCTGGACGCCGCCAAGAGCGGTGTGAATGCCGTGCACATCATCGATGGCCGTGTCGCGCACTCGATGCTGCTGGAAATCCTGACCGACCAGGCCTTTGGGACGATGATCCGGGCCGTCTGACGGGGGCGGGACCAATTCTGTTTTCACGCCGGTGCCAACGCGTCTGCACCGGCTTTTTTGTCTCTCCGGCGCGGCGCACGGGAGGCCGTCGGCGGGGTTAGGGGTTTACCCGAGGCTCGTCGGAAACTGCTTGCGCCGCCACTGGCTTTCTGCAAAATAGCACGAACGTTCGTTTTATTTTGTTCATGTCTGACCTTTCTTCCCCCCCTTCTCGCACAGTGGTCGCGAGTCCTCCCAGTACTGCTGGTACTGTTGGTACTGCCGGGGCGTCCCGTACTTTGCACAAAGGCCAGCAGACCAAGGCCGCCATTCTGGAGGCGGCCCTGGGCCTGGCCACGCACATTGGCCTGGAAGGCCTGTCGATCGGCGCCCTGGCCGAGACCACGGGCATGAGCAAGTCGGGCGTGTTTGCCCACTTTGGCTCGCGCGAGGAGCTGCAGATTTCGGTGGTGCGCGAGTACCACGCCCGCTTTGAGCAGGAAGTGTTTGCGCCGGCGCTGGCCCAGCCCCGAGGCTTGGCGCGCTTGCGCACGATGTTCGATTTGTGGATGCAGCGCTCGTCCATCGAAGTGGATTCCGGCTGCATCTACATCAGCGGCGCGGTCGAGTTTGACGACCGGCCCGGCCCCGTGCGCGATGCGCTGGTGGATTCGGTGCGCACCTGGCATGCCGCGATGCGCCGCGCCATCGTGCAAAGCCAGGAAACCGGCGAGCTGGATGCGGCCGTGGACCCGGACCAGATGCTGTTCGAGATCCACGGCTTGGTGCTGGCGCTGCACTACGAAGCCCGCTTCTTGCAGACCCCCGGCGCCATCGACCGCGCGCGCCAGGGCCTGCAGAACATCCTGGTGCGCCACCGCACCGCGCCGGCTGCCTGATTGCTTTGTCGTCCCTTTGCCATTTGCCATTTGCCTTTCGCCTTTTTCCCGTTCCAGGAGTTGACCCATGCCCAGCTACACCCCCCCTCTGCGTGACATGCAATTCGTGCTGCACGAGGTGCTGAACCTCGGCGACGAGCTCAAGGCGCTGCCGCCCCATGCCGAGACCGATGCCGACACCGTCAACGCCGTGCTGGAAGAGGGCGGCAAGTTCGCGGCGGAAGTGGCGTTTCCGCTCAACATCTCTGGCGATGCCGAGGGCTGCCAGCTGGACCGGAGCACCCACGAGGTCAAGGCCCCGCAGGGTTTCAAGCAGGCCTATGCCCAGTACGTGGAAGGCGGCTGGCCCGCGCTGAGCTGTGATCCAGCCTATGGCGGGCAGGGCCTACCGTTCGTGGTGAACCAGTGCTTTTATGAAATGCTCAATAGCGCCAATCAGGCCTGGACCATGTACCCCGGCCTGTCGCACGGCGCTTACGAATGTTTGCACGCGCACGGTTCGCCCGAGCAAAAGGCCCTGTATCTGCCCAAGCTGACCAGCGGCGAATGGACCGGCACCATGTGCCTGACCGAGCCCC
>CAYZPX010000334.1:0-1688 GCA_964480105.1 uncultured Burkholderiaceae bacterium
ACGTCTTCAAAGCCAGACTCAGTGTCGATCGTGAACATCACGCCGGCGGCGCCCAAGTCAGAGCGCACCATGCGCTGCACGCCCGCAGACAGGGCCACATCGGCGTGGGCAAAGCCCTTGTGCACGCGGTAGCTGATGGCGCGGTCGTTGTAGAGGGAAGCAAACACTTCCTTCATCTTGTGCAGCACTTCGTCGATGCCCACCACGTTCAGGAAGGTTTCCTGCTGGCCGGCAAACGAGGCATCGGGCAAATCTTCTGCGGTGGCAGAAGAACGCACCGCGAACGAAGCCGCAGGGTTGCCAGCGCTGAGCTTGGCAAATTCGTCGCGAATCGCCTGCTCCAGCTCGGCCGGGAAGGGCTGGGCCTCGACCATGGCGCGGATTTCGGCACCCACCTGGGCCAGGGCACGCACGTCCTCGGTGTCCAGGGCGTCGAGCTTGGCATTGATCTTGTCGGTCAGGCCTTCAAAGGCCAGAAACTCGCGGAAGGCATGGGCCGTGGTGGCAAAGCCGGTGGGCACGCGAACGCCCTGGGGCAATTCGGCAATCATCTCGCCGAGGCTAGCGTTCTTGCCGCCGACGACCTCGACATCGCTCATGCGCAGGTTTTCGAACGGAACGACCAGAGCGGTCGGACTGAAGCGTTGGGACATGGGAAGACTCCAAAGTTAAAAAACCGATGCTTTGCTTTCGTGCCTTGGCCGAAAACAAAAACCCCGTGCCTGGGACGCGAATTTGTGTCGTTTTTTGGATCGCGCCTGCCCAGCAGGGGGTGAATTCATTCAGATAATGGGGCGGCATTGTATAGGCGGTGATCCCGGCTCACCCACAGGAGTCGGGCCGCCCTCAGGAGAATCAAATGCACACCCGCACTGTTTTTTTCGTCTCGGACGGCACCGGCATCACGGCCGAAACCTTTGGCAATGCCATCCTCGCGCAGTTTGAAATGACCCCGCGCCATGTGCGCCTGCCCTTCATCGACAGCGTGGACAAGGCCCACCAGGCGGTGCGGCAAATCAACCACACGGGTGAGATTGAGGGCAAAAAACCCATCGTCTTTATCACGCTGGTGAACATGGAAGTCCTTGAAGTGATCCGCGCCCAATGCAAAGGCGTGCTGATGGACATGTTCGCCACGTTTGTGCATCCGCTGGAAGAAGAACTGGGTATCAAGTCCCACCACCGGGTCGGACGCTTCAGCGATGTGACCAAAAGCCAGCAATACCATGACCGGATTGAGGCGATCAATTTCAGCCTGGCGCATGACGACGGCCAGTCCAACCGCGATTTCGACAGCGCCGACGTGATCCTGGTGGGTGTGAGCCGCAGCGGCAAGACCCCCACCAGCCTGTACCTGGCCATGCAGCATGGCCTGAAAGCCGCCAACTATCCGCTGATTCCCGAAGACTTTGACCGCCGCACCCTGCCCCCGGCGCTGACCCCGCACCGCAAGAAGGTGTTTGGCCTGAGCATCAACCCCGAGCGCCTGTCCGAGATCCGCAACGAGCGCCGCCCCAACTCGCGCTACGCCAGTCTGGAAAACTGCCGCCACGAGGTGGCTGAGGCCGAAGCCATGATGCGCCGCGCCGGCATCCGCTGGCTCTCGACCACGCACAAGTCCATCGAAGAAATTGCCACCACCATCCTGCAAGAGGTACGGCCGGAGCGGCTGGATTACTGATGGTGCG
>CAYZPX010000335.1:0-1671 GCA_964480105.1 uncultured Burkholderiaceae bacterium
CGTGGGTGGGGTCGCCGATCAGCGGGAACTGGGCCTTGCCCACGGCAGCGGAGGTTTCGTGCCACACCTTGTGCGAGAAATGGGTGTCGGTGGTGACGATGTACACCTCGGCGCCGGCCTTCTGGAATTCGGGGTAGTTGTCGGCAGCGTCTTCGATTTCGGTGGGGCAGTTGAAAGTGAAGGCGGCGGGCATGAAGATCAGAACGGACCACTTGCCGTGCAGATTCTTCTCGGTCACTTCGATGAACTTGCCGTTGTGGAACGCGTTGACCTTGAAGGGCTGGACTTGGGTGTTGATCAGGGACATCTTGGATTCCTTAAGAAGGTGGATGGGAAGGCGGTTCCGAAGAACACAGGACGAAGTGTAGGCCCATCCACACCATAAACCCAATGAATTGATTCGATGGATTCGATTGGGAATGGCTATTTACGGCGGTGGGTCGTGCTGCCAGTAACGACGGCGCAGTTCGCGCTCGCACTGCAAAGCCTCGGGCTGGGCCGATTGCCACCGTGCAGCACCACAGCGGCTGGACTCGACCACAGCCAGATCGCGTTCAGCATAGCGCTGCAGGACTTCGGGAGCAGGATGGCCGTAGCGGTTGCGGTAGCCGGCCTGCACCAACGACCAGCGCGGGCGCACGGCCTCCAGAAAACCCTCTGACGACGAACTGCGGCTGCCGTGGTGCGGCACCAGCAGCACATCGGCCGCCAGCGGCGCCCCCTGCGCCACCAACGCACGCTCCTGGGCCTGGGCAATGTCGCCCACGAGCAAGGCCGCGCGCCCCGAGGCGGACTCCACCCGCAGCACACAGCTGTGGGCGTTGTCCTGCCGGGCGGTCGGCGGCACGGAGGTGGACGGGTGCAAGAAGGCAAAGCGCACGCCCTCCCACTCCCACTGCTGGCCAGCCACGCAAGGGCGAGAGGCCTCGGTGTCGCCAGTCCCCCCTGCGGGCGCCCCCCAGCGCAGCGCCTTGGGGGCAAGGGCCAGCACGGCGGTAGCGCCGCCGATGTGGTCGCTGTCACCGTGGCTGAGCACCAGGGCGTCGAGGTGCCTCCTAGTGCTGCCATCGGCGCCTTCACCCCCATGCCCCAGGGCGCGCAACAGGGGCACCAACACCCGCTGGCCGGCATCGTTGCCGGGGCCGTAGCGGGGGCCCGCGTCGTACAGCAGGCGGTGGCCGGCCGTTTGCACCAGCACCGCACTGCCTTGCCCCAGCTCGGGCGCGATCAGCGTGAACTCCCCCCAGGCCGGACGGGGTGGCTGCCAGAACAGCAAGGGCAGGCACAGCGGCAGACCCCACAGGCGCAGCCACCAGGGCAGGCGCAGCACCAGCACCACCCCGCCAAGCACGGCGACCACCGCGGCCCAGGCCGGTGCCGCTGCAAACTGCCAGACCGCGCCGGGCCAGGCGACCATCCCTTGCAGCCCCCAGGCCAGGGCCTCGACACTGGCGGCGGCCAGATCCCACAGCGGCGCCCAGACCACGCCCAGCAGCGCCAGCGGCGTGACCCAGAACGTCACCCACGGAATCGCCGCAAGGTTGGCCACCAGCCCCACCAACGAAAACTGACCAAACAGCACGATGCCCAGCGGCGCCAGCGCCAGGGTGATCAGCGCCTGCTCGCGCAACATTTGGCCAAATCGGGCGCCAAGGCCCTGTTTGTCAGCGG
>CAYZPX010000336.1:0-1640 GCA_964480105.1 uncultured Burkholderiaceae bacterium
GGCAGGCCCGCCAGCAGGCGCTGGCCGTAGGTGGTGCGGGTCAGGCGGCGGTCGTAGCAGAAGACCTGGGCGCGGTCTTCCTCGGTGCGGATGGCCCGGCCCACCCACTGGGCCAGGCGGATGGCGGTGGCGGGCACCACCAGCTCGATGAAGGGGTCGCGGCCGCTGGTGCGCAGCCATTCGGCCCGGGCCTCGCCCACCGGATCGTCGGGTGGGGCAAAGGGCAGCTTGGTGATGAACACCGTCTCGCACAGCCGGCCCGGCAGGTCCAGCCCCTCGCCAAAGGACTGCATGCCGAAGATGACCGAGGGCTCGCCCATCGCCACCCGCTCGCGGTGGCGGGCCAGCAGCTGTTGGCGCGGCAGGGTGTTCTGCACCAGCACGAGGTCGCGCATGGCGGTGGCCAGCCCATCGACCGCCTGGCGCATCTGCTCGCGGGAGGTGAACAGCACCAGCGCGCCGTGTTGCACCTGGGCCAGGTCGTGCAGCAGGGCTTCGACCATTTCGGGGGTGAACTGGGCGGCGTGTTTGGGGTCGGCCCAGGTTTCGGCGGTCACCAGCGTGCCCTGGGCGGCGTAGTCGAAGGGGCTGGGCACTTCCAGCGTGGTGGTGGCCGCATCGCCCTGCAGGCCGGATTCGCGCAGAAAAAAGTCGAACTGCCCGCAGCTGGTCAGCGTGGCCGAGGTCAGCACCGCGCCGCGCACCTGGCTCCACAGGTGCTGGCGCAGCGTGGCGCCCGGCAGTAGCGGGCTGGCATGGGCCTTGACGGCGATGAATTCGCCATCCATCTCCAGCGTGAACCACTTGGCCGCGGGTACGCCGCCCTCGGGCGGCTCCTGCAGCAGCAGCTGGGCGGTCGCATGCACCGCCTCCAGGCGGGGCGCCAGCGAGCCGATCTGCGCGTACAGCGTGGACAGGCGCCGCGCCTCGTCGGGCTTATCGCGGATTTCCGCCTTCAGGGCTTTGCTGATGGCGCGCAGGGCATCGAGAAAGCCGTCCGCATGGTGGGCCAGCAGCCCCAGGGGGGCCACCAGGGCCGGTGGCAGTACCCCACCCGCCACCCGGGCCCGCGCGGGGCCGTAGGCGCCCTTCTGGGCCTTCAACGCCTCGCCATAGGCGTCCATCACCAGCCGGGCCAGGTCCTGCAGGGTCTGGCGCAGCTGGGCGGAGTGTTTGGGGATGTCCGCGATCTCTTCGACCTCGACCAGCGCGCCGATGCGCAGCGCGCGGCTGGCCAGGCGGTCGATCCAGCCCAGGCGGCTCAGGTCCATCTGGCTGGCGAACTGCTCCAGCGCGGTGGCGGGCAGGTGGTGCGCTTCGTCGAGCACCAGCAGGCAGTTGTCCAGCTCGGGCAGCACCCGCGCGCCCAGCGTGGACAGCAGCAGGTCGTGGTTGGCGACGATGACCTGCGCCCCGACCAGGGCCTTGCGTTGCTCGAAGTAGCTGCACTGGCTGAAGACCGGGCAATGCTTACCGGTGCAGGAACTGCCCTCGGCCGCGACCGGGCTCCAGACCTCGGGCTCGGGCGGTGTGGCCAGCGTGTCGCGGTCACCGTTCCACAGGCCCGTGGCCAGGGCCTGGCCCATGCTGGCGTAGAACTGCACGCGGGCCTCGGTCTCGTGGGCCGGGCGGGCGGCGCG
>CAYZPX010000337.1:0-1611 GCA_964480105.1 uncultured Burkholderiaceae bacterium
ACATGCGCGAGGGCTGGGCCTCCATCAGGCCCCGGCTGATTTCCTGCCACACCCGCTCGGGCACCAGGTGGTCGGCCTCGCCGTGGTCCACCATGCTCCGCATCAGGTCCAGGGTTTCGGGGGCGACGCTGAAATCGGTGAAGCGCGCGGCAAAGCGGGCCAGGCGCAGGATGCGCACCGGGTCGTCGTGGAAGGCCTCGGTCACGTGGCGCAGCACCCGGGCCTGCAGGTCGCGGGCGCCGCCGTAGGGGTCGACCAGCGTGGTGCCGTCGGGCGTGCTGGCAATCGCGTTGATGGTCAGGTCCCGGCGGGACAGGTCTTCTTCCAGCGTGACCTCGGGCGAGGTCTGCACGACAAAGCCCCGGTAGCCGCGCCCGCTCTTGCGCTCGGTGCGGGCCAGCGCGTATTCCTCACGGGTTTCGGGGTGCAGAAACACCGGAAAATCCCGCCCCACCGGCAAGAAGCCCTGGGCTTCCATCTGTTCGGGCGTGGCGCCCACCACCACCCAGTCGTGGTCATTGACGGGGCGGCCCAGCAGCCGGTCACGGACGGCGCCCCCTACCATGTAAATTTGCATGGCGGCAGTGTAGGACAGGGCCCGGTGTCCCGCCGGCGCGGGTCCTGACAGCCTTTTTTCATTCCTGGCGGGCCGGGTGCCCGCGATTGACCGTGTGATTGACCATGTCCTTGTCTGATTTCTTGACCATCGCCCAGCCCCATCCCGACGGCAGCATTCCGATTCCACCCCCGCCCGACGCCGCCGCCAATGCCGCCGCGCAGGCGCTGGAGCGCGAGGCCCAGTTTGAGGCCCTGCAATCCCAGATGGAGGCCGTGCAAGAACTACTGGCCAAGCCCCTCAAGGACATCCTCGCCGAGCGCGACAAGTTCAAGGAATCCGCCGCCGCCTGGGACGCCTTTGGCGCGATGTGGATGCTGTCCCAGCGCGCCATGCGCCGCGTGGCCATGGACCTGGCCGCCCAGCTGGGCGTGAGCGAAGCCGACGTGGTCGCTCGCGCCCTGGACCACGCCAACCGCGTGCTCAACACCGAGGACGAGGACCTGGGCGGCACCCTGGCCCCCGCTCAACTGGCGCACATCGCACGGCACAAGCCGTTTTTGCGCAAGCAGTTTCGGTAGGGGGTTCCGCCGGGATTCACACCGGCCACACCACCCCGTTGTCATTCAGGATCGCGTCCAGGGGCTGGTCGTGGGGTTCTGGCTCGAAGTCGTCCACGTAGGCATGGGTGTAGCCCAGGCCGACGGTGAAGGGGCGGGGTTCCAGCGCGGCCAGGGTGCGGTCGTAGAAGCCGCCGCCGTAGCCCAGACGGTAGCCGCCCGGCGCGTAGCCCACGCAGGGCACGAACAGCAGGGTGGGCACGATCAGCTCGGTGTCCTTGGGCTTGGGGATGCCGTAGGCGTCTTCTTCCATGGGGCAGCCGGGGTACCACGCGTGGAAGGTCAGGGTCTTGTGGACCTTGTCGATCACCGGCAGGCCGATGCGCCGGCGCAGCGGCTGGTCGAGCAACTCGCCGTCCTCCTTCCAGCGGTGCAGGGCGGGCAGGGGGTCGAATTCGCCCTTGATGGGCCAGTAGGCGCCGATCACGGTGTCGG
>CAYZPX010000338.1:0-1593 GCA_964480105.1 uncultured Burkholderiaceae bacterium
ATGGCCGCTTCGTCGTGCGCAAGCCGCGAGCCCTTCACCGCGTGGGCTTTGCCGGTGGCTCGGGCATCACGCCCATCCTGTCGATCGCCGCCAGCACGCTGGAGGAGCAGCCCGAATCCAAGTTCACCCTGGTCTATGGCAACCGCAACATGGCCACGATCATGTTCAACGAAGCGCTGCAGGACCTCAAGGACCGCTATGCCGACCGCTTCACCATGATCCACATCCTGTCCAACCAAGCCCAGGAAGTGGACCTGCTGCAGGGGCTGGTCAATGGCGACAAGGTGCGCGCGCTGATCGACACCTTACTGCCCGTCAAAAGCATGGACGAGGTTTTCATCTGCGGTCCCGAGCCCATGATGGACGCCACCGAAAAGGCCTTGATCGAGGCCGGTGTGCCCGCCAACCGGGTGTACACCGAACGCTTCGGCTCTGGCGCCCCGGCCGGCGCAGCGACGGCCAGCGCCGAAGCCCCCAAGGCCCCGGCCAGCGACAAAACCATCCGGCTCACCGTGGTGCTGGACGGCAAGGAGCACCAGATGGCCATGGCCCCGAACGAGCATGTGCTGGACGTGGCGCTAGACGCCGGCCTAGACCTGCCCTTCTCCTGCAAGGCCGGCGTGTGCTGCACCTGCCGCGCCAAAGTGCTGTGCGGCGAGGTGGCCATGGACAAGAACTACACACTGGAAGCCGACGAGATGGCCCAGGGCTTCGTGCTGAGCTGCCAAGCCCGGGCCACCAGCCCTGAACTCACCGTGAGCTTCGACGATCGCTGACGGCCCTGGCGACGGGCACGCCCTATGCAAAAAACCCGTCCAAAAACGGGTTTTTTGCTATTGAATCCATAGCTATTACCGCTGGATTCCATTGGCCTGGAGGCCAAAAACAGTCAAATTCTTAGTGCAGGCCTTCAGAACGGCATCTTGGGCATGCCGCCGCCCATCAGGCCCTTCATGCCACCGAGCTTTTTCATCATCTTCATCAGTCCGCCGCCCTTCATCTGCTTCATCATGGCCTGCATCTGCTCGAACTCCTTGAGCAGGCGGTTGACCTCAAAGACTTGCACGCCCGCGCCGGCGGCGATGCGCTTCTTGCGCGTGGCCTTGATCAGCTCGGGTTTGCGGCGCTCCAGCGCGGTCATGCTGCAAATGATGCCTTCCTTGCGGCGGATGTCTTTTTCGGCCTTGTCCATGTCCACAGCGCCAGCCTTGGCCGTGAGCTGGCTGGGCAGCTTGTCCATCAGGCTCGACAGCCCGCCCATCTGCTTCATCTGCTGCAGCTGGCCCAGGAAGTCGTTCAGGTCGAAGCCATCACCGCTCTTGACCTTGGCGGCCAGCTTCTGCGCGGCCTCCATGTCCACCCCGGCCGCCACCTGCTCGACCAGCGCGACGATGTCGCCCATGCCCAGGATGCGGCCGGCGTGGCGCTCGGCGTCGAACACTTCCAGGCCGTCGATCTTTTCGGACACGCCAGCAAACTTGATCGGCGCGCCGGTGACCTGGCGCACGGACAGCGCCGCGCCGCCGCGCGAGTCGCCATCCAGCTTGGTCAGCACGATGCCGGTGAGCGGCAGCGCCTCCTTGAAGGCCTTGG
>CAYZPX010000339.1:0-1584 GCA_964480105.1 uncultured Burkholderiaceae bacterium
GAGCAGTCGCCGCTGTCGATCTGGCGGCCGTTCACATAGACGCCATCGGTGTTGGTCATGCCCACGCGCTGGCCGTGTGCTGTGAACAGGTGGGCGATCAGGCGGGTGGTGGTGGTCTTGCCATTGGTGCCGGTGACTGCGACCAGCGGGATGCGGCCATCGTCGTGCGGGTGGAACAGCAGGTCCACCATCGGCACGCCCACGTTGCGCGCCTTGCCAAACGAGGGCGCCAGGTGCATGCGCAGGCCGGGGGCAGCGTTCACCTCGACGATGCCGCCGCCTTGCTCTTCCAGCGGTCGCAGCACGGTTTCGCAGACCACGTCCACGCCACAGATGTGCAGACCGATGGTTTGCGCGGCTTCGATGGCGCGGGCAGCGACTTCGGGGTGCACATCGTCGGTCACGTCGGTGGCGCTGCCGCCAGTCGAGAGGTTGGCGTTGTTGCGCAGCACTACGCGCTGGCCCTGGGCGGGCACGGATTCGGGCGTCAGGCCCTCGGCGGCGATGCGGGCAACCGCAATATCGTCCAGTCGCACCTTGGTTAGCGCCGTGCCGTGGCCGGAGCCGCGGCGGGGGTCCTGGTTGACGATATCCACCAGCTTGGCAATCGTGTGCACGCCGTCACCCACCACCTGGGGCGGTTCGCGCCGGGCCGCGGCCACCAGCTGGTGGCCGACCACCAGCAGGCGGAAATCGTGGCCTGGCAAAAAGCGCTCGACCATCACCTCGCCGTATTCGGCGGCGGTGGCGTAGGCGGCTTCGAGCTGCGCACGGGTGCTGATGTTCACCGTCACGCCCTTGCCCTGGTTGCCGTCCTGCGGCTTGAGCACCACGGGCAGGCCCACTTCCTGGGCCACGGTCCAGGCGTCTTCTACATCGGCGACCGGGCGGCCCAGCGGCACGGGCACGCCGGCGGCGTGCAGCAGGCGCTTGGTCAGGTCCTTGTCCTGCGCGATGGATTCGGCCACGGCGCTGGTCTGGTCCACCTCGGCGGCCTGCAGGCGGCGGGCCTTGGAGCCCCAGCCCAGCTGTACCAGGCTGCCCGAGGTCAGGCGGCGGTAGGGAATGCCCCGGGCCACGGCGGCCTCCACGATGGAGCCCGTGCTGGGGCCCATGCGCTCGTCTTCGTCCAGCTCACGCAGCTCGGCGATGGCTGCAGCGGCGTCAAAGGGCGTGTCGTTCAGCGCGGCGGCGATCAGCTGCGCCGCGCGTTCGACGGCCAGTTTGCCCACGGCTTCTTCGGTGTACTCGACCACGACTTGGTAGGTGCCGGGTTCCAGCGTGGCGTGCGTGCGGCTGAAGGTGACGGTGCAGCCCGCCTGGGCCTGTAGCGCGAGCGCAGCCGTTTCCAGCACATGGGCCAGCGACAGGGGGTGGTCCGAGCCTTGCGCTTGCAGCAAACCAATGGCGGGAAAACGGGCGCGCAGCCGGTCTTCAAAGCCGGGAAGGCGGGCTAGGTCTTGCACTGCCGGCTGGCAGTGCACGATCGATTCGATGGCGGTGTTGCGGCTCCACAGATTGGGGCCACGCAGGGCGCGGGTGCGGGTGATGTCCATGGTGAATCAGGCGGGCTGGTGTTGGGGC
>CAYZPX010000340.1:0-1574 GCA_964480105.1 uncultured Burkholderiaceae bacterium
GATGGTGTTCCGCTACCCGCCCCAGCCCAGCCTGGACTACATCAAGCGCGTGGTCGGTGTGCCGGGCGACGAAGTGGCTTATCTGAATAAACGCCTGACGGTCAACGGCCGGCCTGTGCCCACCCAAGCCCAGCCCGATTTCTTCGACGCCGGCGCCATGCGCTATTTCAAGCAGTTCGAGGAACGTGTGGGTGGCGAACCCCACCGGGTGCTGAACAACCCCGAAGCCCCGGCCTTTGTGCAGGGCGCCAGCGACTTTCCCTTCCGCCAGAACTGCCGCTACAGTGTCGAGGGCGTGGTGTGCAAGGTGCCCGAGGGTCACTATTTCCTGATGGGCGACAACCGCGACAACTCGCTGGACTCCCGCTACTGGGGCTTTGTGCCGGACAAGAACATCGTCGGCAAGGCTTTCCTGGTCTGGATGAATTTTGGCGACCTGGGACGCATCGGCCGCTTCCATTGAGGGGGGCAGGGCCGGCGCGCTGGGTTGTTTGAGCAAGAAAGGAATTCCGATGCGTTTGCCCCTGTCCCTGCGCCGCCAGCGCGGCCTGTCCTTGTGGAGCCTGCTGATCGTCTCCGTGCTGGTGTTCGTTGGCGTGGTGGTGGGCAGCCAGACCGTGCCCATGTTCATCGAGTACTACGCAGCGCAAAGTGCGATCGAGCGCGCCCAACACCATTCCACGGTGGCCGAGGTCCGTGCGGCCTTTGACCGCACCGCTGTCATCGAGGACATCACGTCGATCAAGGGCTCCGACCTGGACATCACCAAGCGGGGCGACAAGGTGGTCGTCTCCTTCGCGTACACCCGCGAAATTCACTTGGCAGGCCCCGCCTACCTGGTTTACCGTTTTCAAGGGCAATCCCACCAGTGACCGTGCTTTCTCCCGCACTTTCCGCCTTGCAGGACCGCCTGCAACACCGTTTTAAAGATGCCGCGCTGCTGCAGCGCGCTGTCACCCACCGCAGTTTTTCCGCCGACCACAACGAGCGCCTGGAGTTTCTGGGCGACTCGGTGCTGAACCTGGCCGTGGCCAGCCTGCTGTACCGGCGCCTGGGCGCGCTGCCCGAGGGCGACTTGTCCCGCGTGCGCGCCAACCTGGTCAAGCAAGACACTCTGCACCAGCTGGCGCTGGGCTTGCAGATCTCGGGCGTGCTGCGCCTGGGCGAGGGCGAGACCAAGTCCGGCGGGCCGCAGCGCCCGTCCATCCTGGCCGATGCGCTCGAAGCCCTGCTGGGCGCCGTGTACCTGGATGCCGGTTACCCGGCCGCCGAGGCCCTGGTGCACCGCCTCTACCAGAAGGTGGAGATCAACCCCCAGATGCAGGCGGCCGCCAAAGACCCCAAGACCGCGCTGCAGGAGTGGCTGCAAGGCCGCAAGCGCCCGCTGCCCGCTTACCAAGTCATTGCCACCACCGGCGCCGCCCACCACCAGACCTTTGAAGTCGAATGCGCCACGCAGGACGGCGCCTTGCGCGCGCGTGGCACGGGCGCCTCGCGCCGTGCGGGCGAGCAAGCCGCCGCCGCCGCCCTGCTGACCCTGTTGAAAGCCCAGAAACCATGAACGACGCTCCTAA
>CAYZPX010000341.1:0-1567 GCA_964480105.1 uncultured Burkholderiaceae bacterium
TCGGCTCGGACGTGGTGGCCTTGGTGAAGTCCACCGAGGTCTCCATCGCCAAGCTCTAGGCCTGCACCGCACCGTCCTGAAAGGCCATTGCCATGAGCACACCCCATCGACAACTGCACCTGGGCGCCTTCCTGTTTGGCGTGGGCCACCACATTGCCGCCTGGCGCCACCCGAATGTGGACCCTGCAGCCGCGCTGCGCCCGCAGCACTACAAAAACCTCGCGCGCATTGCCGAAGCGGGCCTGTTCGACGCCATCTTCAGCGCCGACACCATGGGCTTGCCCGGCACATCTGCCCAGGCGCTGTCGCGCAACGTACCCCCGCACCAGTTCGAGCCGCTGCAGCTGCTCACCGCCCTGGCGGGGGTGACCGAGCGCATTGGCCTGGTGGGTACGGTCTCTAGCACCTACCTGCCGCCCTACCACCTGGCACGCAAGGTGGCCACGCTAGACCACCTGAGCGGTGGGCGGGCGGGTTGGAACCTGGTCACCTCGGGTTCCGACCATGAAGCGCGCATTTTTGGCCTGGAGCAGCAAATCAGCCATGCCAGCCGCTACGAGCGTGCGCGCGAGTACGTGGACGTGGTGAAAGGTTTGTGGGACAGCTTTGAGGACGATGCTGCCGTGTTCGACCAAGCGGGCGGGCGCTACTTCGACCCGGCCAAGCTGCACCGGCTGGACCACCAAGGCAAGCACTACCGGGTGCAGGGCGCGCTGCAAAGTCTGCGCCCGCCCCAGGGCTACCCGGTGATGGTGCAGGCAGGCTCGTCTGAAGACGGGCAAGAGCTGGCTGCCGCCACCGCCGAGCTGGTGTTCACCGCGCACCAGTCGGTCGAAGACGCGCGCGCGTTTTACAGCAGCCTGAAAAACCGCCTGCCCGCCCATGGCCGCAGCAGCGACAGCCTGAAAATCCTGCCCGGCGTCTCGCCCGTGGTGGGCCGCACCCAGGCCGAGGCGCAAGAGAAGTTTGAGCGCCTGCAATCGCTCATTGAGCCTTCGGTGGGGTTGGGGCTGCTGTCGAACTTTGTCGGTGGCTTTGACTTTTCGCGCTACCCGCTCGATGGCCCCGTGCCCGATCTGCCGCCCACCGAGGGCTGGCAAAGCCGCCAGGCGCTGTTTTTGGGCGTGGCGCGGCGCGAAAACCTCACGCTGCGCCAGCTCTACCAGCGCGTGGCCACGGCGCGCGGGCACTGGACGGTGGTGGGCACGCCGCAGTCGATTGCCGACGAGCTGGAGCACTGGTTCACCACGGGCGCGGCGGACGGCTTCAACGTCATGGCGCCCACGCTGCCCTATGACCTGCAAGATTTCGTCGCCCTGGTGATTCCCGAACTGCAGCGGCGCGGGCTGTTTCGCACCGCCTACACCGGGCGCACGCTGCGCGAGCACCTGGGCCTGCCCCGGCCCGCGCACCCGGCGCAACTGCACCGCCGCACCTTGGAAGCCGCGCCCCAGGGCGCTGCCCTGGCGGCCTGATGCCCTCGCGGCCCGGCCCGGTGCCCTTGGCGTGAGCGGGGCACCGGGCCGGGCTGAATTTTTTCCTCCGCCTGGCTCGGTGTGAGCTGGGT
>CAYZPX010000342.1:0-1562 GCA_964480105.1 uncultured Burkholderiaceae bacterium
TGGTGGCCAGCAAACGCCACGCGACCGACCTGTTCGAATTGACGCCAGAAGAAGCTGGCGCCGTCATGCAAACCGCACAAAAGGTCGCCCTGGCGGTGCGCGAGGCCTTCCACCCCACCGGCCTCACGCTGTTGCAGGCCAATGGCGCGGATGGCGGGCAGACAGTGTTTCACTTTCACCTGCACGTGGTGCCCCGCTATCCCGACGACGGCATTGCCACCACCTGGCCACGCAAGGAACCCGGTGCGGCGGTGCTTCAAAGCTATGCCGAACGGCTGCGCAGCCTGCTCAATAACTCCTGAATTGATAGCTACTACCGCTCATCAATAAAGGGATAGAAGCCCATTTGACCTAAAAACCCCACAAGGAGCCTTTCCCCATGGACGACATCGTCAAACAAGCCCTGGCCAAATGGCCCAACGTCCCGGACTGCCACGGCTGGCTGGGCCTGGATGCGCGCGGGCGCTGGTTCATGCGCGATGACAAGACCCAAGCCACAGGCCCCTTCCCGCAGTCCAAAGGCTCGCTGCTGCAGCACGACAAGCTGATTGAATTTATCCAGCGCAACTACGAGCCGGATGCAGAGGGCCAGTGGTTCTTTCAGAACGGGCCACAGCGGGTGTATGTCGAGCTGGAATGCACGCCGCTGGTCTGGCGGGTGAATGCGGATTTCAGCGTGCAAGCCCACACTGGCCAAGTGCCACCGCAAATCCTGTCCTGCCTGCTGGACGAGGCGGGCCGGCTGTACCTGCACACGCCCCTCGGGCTGGGGCTGGTGCACACGCTGGACATGGAAGCAGCCGCCAATGCCGTCGAGCAAGGCCTGTGGCAACCCGAAGAGGTCCAAAGCGCTGACCTGCCCCGCCGCTTTGGTTTTGTGCGTAGCCCGCAGGCGCGGAAGTTGGGCGCTGCGGCCTGAAACCAAATCCGCAGCGCCCTCCCCCAGTCATTGCTTCAGTCCTGCTCGACAAAACGCTCGAAGAACTGCTTGAGCCGGTGCTCCCAGTCGCGCTTGTCGCTGTCGGGGGCAAAGCTGGCCTCAAAGCTGTTGAAAGCCAGTTGGTAGGCGTGGCGGGCGGTCATGCCGGTGGCGGCAAACACCTGGGTGAAGTTGTCGTTGATGTAGCCGCCAAAGTACGCGGGGTCGTCCGAGTTCACGGTGGCCATCAGCCCCGCGTCCAGCAAAGCCTTGAGGTTGTGGTCCTTGAGGTCGGGGAACACGCACAGCTTCTGGTTCGACAGCGGGCACACGGTCAGCGGGATGCGGTCCTGGGCCAGGCGCTGTACCAGTGCCGGGTCGCGCAGGGCCTGCACGCCATGATCGATGCGCTCGGCCTTCAGCACCTCCAGCGCGCTCCAGATGTATTGCGGCGGCCCCTCCTCGCCCGCATGGGCGACGATGTGAAAACCCAACTCGCGGCAGCGGGCAAAGACCCGGGCGAATTTTTCGGGCGGATGGCCGACCTCGCTGCTGTCCAGGCCCACGCCGATGAACTTGTCTTGCAGGGGCAGGGCCTGCTCCAGGGTCTGGAAGGCCTCTTCCTCGCTCAAGTGGCGCAGGA
>CAYZPX010000343.1:0-1558 GCA_964480105.1 uncultured Burkholderiaceae bacterium
CGATCAGGCGGCTGGTCATCTCCAGCGTTTCGGGGGACACGGTTTCCTGGCGCTGGGCAGGGCGGTCCAGCAGGTCCACCTGGGGCAGGGCGTGGTCGGACGCGGCCGCAGTCCAGGCGGGCGCGGCCTCGTGGGCAGGCGCTACCGGGGCGGCTTTGGCAGGCGTGGGCCGTGGGGACACGGGCAGGGCATCGGGCGTATCGACCTCCTCGGGAGCCGCGCGCTCGGACACTGGCGACGCCATCACCGGCTCGCGGCGCACGGGCTCGGCATGGGCCCGGTCGCGGACCACGGGGTCGATGGCGTCGGGACGGGCGGGGGTCTCTTGGAGCCCGGTGGCACCACCGCGCCCTTCCTGCACCCGGGCGGTGCGCTCCCGGGCCGCACGGCGGCCCACGGCAGCGTCCTGGGCCTGTTCGCGGCGGCTGCGCAGCAACTGGGCCAGGCCCTCCAGGCGGCCGCCCAGCACTTCGGCCACCCGCGCCCAGGACAGGCGAAACACCAGGCCCGCGCCGACAACCGCCAGCACGATGGACAGGAGGCCGGAGCCGACAAATCCCAGCCAGCGCATGCTGGCCGGCCCCAGGGTATAGCCCAGCACCCCTCCCGCAGGGCCGGGGAGCGAGGCCTCGAAGCGGTAGAGCCGAGACCATTCCAGCGCCGTGCTGGCGCCCAGCAACAGCAGCAGCCCGCCCCAGAACAGGGCCAGGCGCGCGAGTGGCTGCAGGGGACGGTGGGCGTCGGGGAAGGCAGCCTCGCCATGCAGCCAGCGCAGCAAGGCCGCCATCCAGGCCCAGACGGCGGCAGCCACCGCCCACCAGACCGAAAAACCAAAGGCGAAGTAGCTCAGATCTGCCAACCAGGCGCCAAAACGGCCCATCCAATTGGACGGCAGGGTGCCCTGCGCCAGCCCGGAGGTGGACCAGGCCGCATCCTCGCCGGAGTAGCTCAGCAGGGCCAGCAGCCAGACCACCAGGACCAGCAGGCCCAGGAGCAGGCCCATTTCCTGCCCCAGACGGGAAAGCAGGGAGCGGGGGCCTTGGGGATCGGCCGAAGAAGCATTCAGGGTGTTGAGGGAATACGTCATAGCAAGCCGTGCGAGCTTACCCCATGGACCCGCCGTGCCAGAGGGGAAACCCGAGCCCGTTTCCAACAGGGAAGCATGGCTTCTTACAATCGCCGCGATTGAGAATGCCCGCAGGCTTCCCCCGCTGCGGTCCTGGATACTGGAGGCCTTGGCCTTTCCCTTGACCTTTCTTTGACATCCACCCTCCCCGTGTCCCTGGCCCTCAGGGCACGCAACCACAGGTTTTACCCATGACTGTCACGCAACACGCCCAAGTCCTGATCCTCGGCTCCGGCCCCGCCGGCTACACCGCCGCCGTCTACGCCGCCCGCGCCAATCTCAAACCCTTGCTGATCACCGGCATGGCCCAAGGCGGCCAGCTGATGACCACCACCGAAGTGGACAACTGGCCGGCCGACGTGCACGGCGTGCAGGGCCCGGAGCTGATGCAGCGCTTTCAGCAACACGCCGAGCGCTTCAACACCCAGATCG
>CAYZPX010000344.1:0-1555 GCA_964480105.1 uncultured Burkholderiaceae bacterium
CCGCCAGCGCCAAGGACGACAGCCGCGTCTCCATCGTGCATGGGGACTTCCGCCTCGACAACCTGATGTTCCACCCCAGCGAGCCGCGCGTGATCGCGGTGCTGGACTGGGAGCTCTCCACGCTGGGTCACCCGCTGGCCGATTTCAGCTACCACTGCATGTCCTGGCACATCACGCCCGGCACCTTCCGGGGCATTGGCGGGCTGGACCTGGTCAGCCTGGGCGTCCCCAGCGAGTCCGAGTACATCCGCCGCTACTGCGAGCGCACCGGCTTCACCACGCCCGAAGCGCTGGCGCCGGACTGGGATTTTTACCTGGCCTACAACATGTTCCGCATCGCGGCCATCCTGCAAGGCATTGCCAAGCGCGTGGAAGCCGGCACGGCATCAAGCGCCGAAGCCAAGGCCTCTGGCGCCGGCGCCCGCCCCATGGCGGAGCTGGCCTGGAAGTTCGCGCAACGCAGCGGCGCCTGAAAAGGCCCCCAGCCCCCGGTTCAACGGTTTCACAACGAAGGAGACGACAGGCATGGATTTCGACTACTCCCCCAAGACCAAGGCGCTGCAGGCCAAGCTGCTGCGCTTCATGGACGAGCACATTTACCCCAATGAGGACGCCTACAAGGCCGAGCTGGAAGCCAACACCGCCGCCGGCAAGCGCTGGAGCCCACTGCAGACGATTGAAACCCTGAAGGCCAAGGCCCAGGCCGAAGATCTTTGGAACCTGTTTCTGCCCGTGGACAGCGCCGAGCACTCAGGCTACGCCGGCGCCGGCCTGACCAACCAGGAATACGCCCCGCTGGCAGAAATCATGGGCCGGGTGCCGTGGTCCAGCGAGGTCTTCAACTGCTCCGCGCCCGACACCGGCAACATGGAAACCATCGCCCGCTACGGCGACGACGAAGCCAAGCGGCGCTGGCTCAAGCCCCTGCTGGAGGGCAAGATCCGCTCCGCCTTTGCCATGACCGAGCCTGCCGTGGCATCCAGCGACGCGACCAACATCGAGACCCGCATCGAGCGCCAGGGCGACGAGTACGTGATCAACGGCCGTAAGTGGTGGATCTCCGGTGCGGCCGACCCGCGCTGCGCCGTGTTCATCACCATGGGCAAGAGCGACCCCGAGGCCGCCAGGCACTCCCAGCAAAGCATGGTGCTGGTGCCCGCCGACACCCCCGGCATCACCATCCTGCGCCCGCTCACGGTGATGGGCTACGACGACGCCCCCCACGGCCATGTGGAGATGACCTTCGAGAACGTGCGCGTGCCCGCCAACAACATCCTGCTGGGCGAAGGCCGGGGCTTCGAAATCGCCCAGGGTCGTCTGGGCCCCGGTCGCATCCACCACTGCATGCGCCTGATCGGCCTGGCCGAGCGTGCGCTGGAGCTGATGTGCCGCCGCGCCTCGTCCCGCGTGGCCTTTGGCAAGACCGTGGCGCAGCAAACCGTGACGCAAGAACGCATTGCCGAGGCCCGCTGCAAGATCGACATGGCCCGCCTGCTCACCCTCAAGGCCGCGTGGCTGATGGACACCGTGGGCAACAAGGTCGCGCGCACCGAGA
>CAYZPX010000345.1:0-1554 GCA_964480105.1 uncultured Burkholderiaceae bacterium
TTGCCCGGGGCATGAAGCTGTATTTCGAGCGCCACGACGGCCAGGCCGTGACCTGTGACGACTTCGCCCAGGCGATTGCCGACGCCAATCCGGGCAGCGAGCTGGCACAGCGCCTGCCGCAGTTCAAACGCTGGTACAGCCAGGCCGGTACCCCCCGGGTGCAGGCGATTGGGCAGTACGACGCCAGCACGCGCCGCTATGCCCTGACGCTGACCCAAAGCTGCTCTGCTACCCCGGGCCAGGCTTTCAAAGAACCCTTTGTCATCCCGGTGGCCCTGGGCCTGCTGGACGCCAACGGCAAGGCCCTGTCGCTGCAGCTCGAAGGCGAGGCCGCACCGGGCGCCACCGAGCGTACCGTCGTGCTGGCCGATACCTCGCTCACCCTGGTGTTTGAAGGGCTGGATGCCGCGCCGGTGCCTTCGCTGCTGCGCGGCTTCAGCGCCCCGGTGGTGCTGGACTGCCCCTACCGCGAGACCGAGCTACTGACCCTGCTGGCGCATGACAGCGATCCGTTCAACCGCTGGGAAGCCGGGCAACGCTTGGCACTGAACCTGGCGCTGCAGGCCATCCAGGATCCCGCGCTGGTGCCCAACGCAACGGGCCGTTTCGACCGCCCCCTGCTGGGCGAAGGCTTTATCGCCGCGATGCGCCAGGTGCTGCGCCACCCCGAGCTGGACGCTGCATTCAAAGAGCTGGTGCTGACCCTGCCGTCGGAAACCTACCTGGCCGAGCAACTGGAAGTCGTGGACCCGCAGCGCATCCACGCCGTGCGCGAAACCCTGCGCGAGGAACTGGCGCAGGCGCTGCGGGCCGACTGGGAATGGGCTTGGACCGAGCACCAGAACAGCGGCGGTTACCGCCCCGACCCGGTCTCGACCGGCCGGCGCGCGCTGTGCGGCTTGGCGCTGCACATGCTCTGCCTGGACGCCATGCGCACCGGGGACACCGTCTGGCCAGGCAAGGCCTACCAGCGGGTCAAGAGCGCCGGCAACATGACTGACCGATTCAATGCCCTGTCGGCCTTGGTGGGCGTGGGGCATGAACTGGCCGCGCCGGCGCTGGAGCGCTTCTACCAGACCTTCCGCGGCGATGCCCTGGTGCTGGACAAGTGGTTTGCGCTGCAAGCCGGCGCCAGCGACCGCCAGGGCCATGTGCTGCCACTGGTGCGCCAACTGATGCAGCACCCGGACTTCAGCCTGAAGAACCCCAACCGCGCGCGCAGCGTGATCTTCAGCTACTGCAACGCCAACCCCGGGGGCTTTCACCGCGCCGACGCGGGCGGCTATGTGTTCTGGAGCGAGCGGGTGATGGAGTTGGATGCCATCAACCCCCAGGTCGCCGCCCGCCTGGCCCGTGCGCTGGACCGCTGGAAAAAACTGGCCGAACCCTGGCGCACCGCCGCCCGCGAAGCGATTGCCCGCGTCGCCGCCCGCCCCGAACTGAGCAACGACGTGCGCGAGGTCGTCACCCGCGCGCTGGCCGAGAACGAAGGAGAAACTGCATGAGCAAACGCATCAGCCTGAGCCGCTACCTGGTCGAGCAACAGCGCGACCA
>CAYZPX010000346.1:0-1548 GCA_964480105.1 uncultured Burkholderiaceae bacterium
GCTGGAGCCAGCAGCACCTGGCCCGCGTGGAGCAGGCCCTGTCCACCTGGGTGGGCGCCGATGCCCCGGCCGACCTGGCCCAGGCCATGCGCTATTCGGTGCTGGACGGTGGCAAGCGCCTGCGCCCGCTGCTGGTGCTGGCCGCGCACGAAGCCGTGCAGAGCCTGAACGCTGGGACGCCCGCCACCGCTGAAACCGACGCCGCCCTGCGCGCCGCCTGCGCGGTCGAGCTGATTCACGCCTATTCCCTGGTCCATGACGACATGCCCTGCATGGACAACGACGTACTGCGCCGGGGCAAGCCCACCGTGCACGTGCAGTACGGCGAAGCCCTGGCCCTGCTGGCGGGCGATGCGCTGCAGGCCCTGGCGTTTGAGCTGCTGACCTCCGGTGATGGCAGCGTGCCCGATGCGCTGCAGGCCCGCCTGTGCCGGCTGCTGGCCCATGCCTCGGGCGCCAGCGGCATGGCGGGCGGGCAGGCCATCGACTTGGCCAGCATCGGCTTGGCCCTGAGCGAAGACGAACTGCGCCACATGCACCGCCTGAAAACCGGCGCGCTCTTGCGGGCCTCCGTGCTGCTGGGCGCCGCCTGCGGTAGTGCGCCGGCAGAGACCGTGCTGGCGCTGGGCGACTTCGGCGCTGCGCTGGGCCTGGCCTTCCAGGTGGTGGACGACATCCTGGACGTGGTGGCCGATTCCGCCACCCTGGGCAAGACCGCCGGCAAGGATGCCGAAAACGACAAGCCCACCTATGTCTCGCTGATGGGGCTGGCCCAGGCCCAGGCCTATGCACAGGAATTGCGCGCCCAGGCCCACGACGCCTTGGCCCGCGCCGGCCTGCCCGACACCCGCGCGCTGGCTGCCTTGGCCGACCTGGTCGTGCAGCGCAGCCATTGAGTCTTGGGCCGGCACCCCCCGGTGCCCCCATAGCCCGATTTTGAGCAAAAACGCCTTCCAAAGCCCTGAATACGCGCGGTATGTGCTATTAAATTAAGAGCAATGTCCACCACCAATTACCCCCTGTTGCAGACCATCAACGACCCGGCCGACCTGCGCGGCCTGTCCCGCAACGAACTCAAGGTGCTGGCCGACGAGCTGCGCTCCTTTCTCCTGCACAGCGTGGCCCAGACCGGCGGGCACCTGAGCTCCAACCTGGGCACGGTGGAGCTGACCATCGCGCTGCACGCGGTCTTCAACACGCCCTACGACCGCCTGGTCTGGGACGTGGGCCACCAGACCTATCCGCACAAGATCCTCACGGGTCGGCGCGACCGCATGGGCACGCTGCGCCAGCTGGGCGGCCTGTCAGGCTTTCCGCTGCGCAGCGAAAGCGAATACGACACTTTCGGCACCGCGCACTCCAGCACCAGCATCTCGGCGGCCCTGGGCATGGCGCTGGCCGCCCACCGCAAGGGCGAGGACCGCCACGCCGTGGCCATCATTGGCGATGGCGCGATGACCGCCGGCATGGCCTTCGAGGCGCTGAACAATGCTGGCGTGGCCGAGGGCAAGCTCTTGGTGGTGCTCAACGACAACGACATGAGCATCA
>CAYZPX010000347.1:0-1540 GCA_964480105.1 uncultured Burkholderiaceae bacterium
CTGATCGCCCAGCACCCGGCGCCCGAGCGCAGCAGCTCCCGCCTGCTCGATGGCCGCGGCCGCCAGCCAGTGGACCGCATCTTTCGCGAGCTGCCCAACCTGCTGCGCGCCGGCGACCTGCTGGTGTTCAACGACACCCAGGTGGTCAAGGCCCGCATCTTTGGCGAAAAGGCCAGCGGCGGCCGGCTGGAGATCCTGATCGAACGCGTACTCCCGACGCCTGAGGGACAGCGCCCCGAGGTCGTCGCGCACATGAAGGTGAGCAAGAAGCCCCTGCCGGGCGGGGTCATGCACCTGGCCGGGGGCTTGCATGGCGGCGGCTTTGACGCCGTGCTGCTGGGCCGCTACCCCGACGACAACGGCCCGCTGTTCCGTCTGGCGCTGCAGGGCCCCGCCAACGAAACCGCCTGGACGCTGATGGACCGCCACGGCCACCTGCCGCTGCCGCCCTACATCGAGCGCCAGCAGGCCGAGGGCGACGATCCCAATGCCGCCGAGGACGCCGAGCGCTACCAGACCGTGTTCGCCAAGTCGCCCGGCGCGGTGGCCGCGCCTACGGCAGCGCTGCATTTCGACGAGGGCGTGCTGGCCGACCTGACCGCGCGCGGCATCGAGCGCGCCAACGTCACGCTGCACGTGGGCGCTGGCACCTTCCAGCCTGTGAAGACCGAGAACCTGGCCGAGCACCAGATGCACAGCGAGTGGTACGAGATCCCCCTACCCACGCTGGCCGCGCTGGAGCGCTGCCGCCAGCGCGGCGGCCGGGTGGTGGCCGTGGGCACGACCACGGTGCGCACGCTGGAATCCTGGGCCCAAACGGGTCAGGTCTCGGGCGACACGACCATCTTCATCACGCCCGGCTTCCAGTTCCAGGTGGTGGACCTGCTGCTGACCAACTTCCACCTGCCCAAGAGCACGCTGATGATGCTGGTCAGCGCCTTTGCCGGCTACGCGCCGATCATGGGGCTGTACCGGTATGCGATTGCGCGGGGGTACCGGTTCTTCAGCTATGGGGATGCGATGCTGCTGGAGCGGTCTGGGGCGTAAGCGCGGCCTCCTGCGCGAGCCGAAACGCCCGCGCCTGCCCAAAATGCCCGCAGCCAATGAAGGGCTGGGGCGGGCGCAGCGCCGACAAGGGCGAGGGGTGGTTGGCCGCCAGCACCAGATGCCCCCGGTCCTGGGGAATCACCGCCCGCTTGGACTGGGCATGCGCGCCCCACAGCATGAACACCACCGGCCGCGTGCCCTGCGCCACATGGCGGATCACGGCGTCCGTGAGGACTTCCCAGCCCTTGCCGGCATGGCTGGCGGGCTGGCCCTCTTCCACCGTGAGGCAGGTGTTGAGCAACAGCACGCCGTTTTTCGCCCACTTCACCAGGCTGCCGCCCGGTTGCGGAAACGCCGGCCAGGGCGTGCCCAGGTCGCGCTCCAGCTCCTTGAAGATGTTTTGCAGCGAGGGCGGCAGGCGCACGCCCGGCGCGACCGAGAAGGCCAGCCCCTCGGCCTGGCCCCGGCCGTGGTAGGGGTCCTGGCCCAGGAT
>CAYZPX010000348.1:0-1538 GCA_964480105.1 uncultured Burkholderiaceae bacterium
ATGCCCACGAAATCCTGGTGATGGACGCCGGCCGCATCCTGGAGCGCGGCACCCATGCGCAGTTGCTGGCCCAGGGCGGCCGCTACGCGCAGATGTGGGCGCTGCAGCAGAGCGGGGCGGAGTGAGGCACAGCAGCGCTGAATTCAAACCGTTGGCCATGCTCACCACAGCAGCGATACGGGCGCTGCGTGCAGCCGCTCGCCAAAGGGCGTGATGCGGTCGTGGTCGTGCAGTACCAGCCCTTGTACAAACTTGTCGCCCGTGGCCGCTTGCAGCTGCCGCAGTCCGCGAAGGTCATTGGGGCGGACGGTGGCAGAGGCCTTCACTTCGATGCCGATGACGTTGCCGCGTCGGTCTTCAATCACCAAATCCACTTCGTCTTGTTCTTTGGTGCGAAAGTGTGAAATACGCAGCCGCCTGTCGGACCAGCTTGACAGTTTCAGCACCTCAGACACTACAAAGTTCTCCAGGAGGGGGCCGTAGCGGGTGCGATCGGTCTGCGCTTGGTGGATGGTGGTGTCGTTCAATGCGGCCAGCAGGCCGGTGTCCAGAAAGTGCAGCTTGGGTGTTTTGGTCAAACGGCTCACCGCGTTGTGCGACCAGGGCGGCACCAGGCGCATCAGGAACAGCCTTTCCAGAATGCCCACGTATTTTTGTGCGGTGGGCACTGACAGACCCAAGGCCGCACCGTAGCTGCTGTGGTTGACCAACTGGCCTGCATGGGCCGCCAGCACATTCAGCAGCCGTGGTAGGCGATCGAGTTGGTCAATCTGGGCGATGTCGCGCACATTTCAAGACAAATTCTGACCAAATTAAATTCTATTGATGGCCAATTTAAAGTTGGCGACTTTGGTGGCTGATGCCGGCTTTGCGCATGTGGGTGCTTTGGCAGCGGGGCAGCTCTGGGTCAGGGCCGAAATGTCACGCAGCTGCTTGATCACGCGAAGGGTGACTTGTTTGGCATGCCATGAAAAAAGCTGCTAGCCCAATAAAAACGGGCGGTAGCAGCTCTCTTTTTAGGAGTAAGTTGGCTTACTTCTTGCGCGCGGCAATCGCCTTTTCAGCGGCGGCCACCAGGTCGGCGCCGATCTGGCCTTTCCATTTGTCCACCACGGGGCGGGTGGCCTTGACGAAGGCTTCGCGCTCGGCGGCGGTCAGTTCAGTCACGGTGACGCCGTTGGCGGCGATGTCCTTCAGCAGCGGTTTGCCTTCTTCGACCAAGCCCTTGCGGGCGATGGCGATTTCTTCCTTGCCGGCGTCAATGGCGGCCTGCTTGACGATCTCGCGGTCGGCAGGGGTCCAGCTGTTCCAGATCTCCTTGTTCACCACGAAGACCAGCGGGTCGTTCATGTAGCCCCACATCGTGATGTGCTTTTGCGCCACGGTGTGCAGCTTGGCGGCCATGTACACGGCCAGGGGGTTTTCCTGGCCGTCCACGGCGCCACTGGCCATGGCGGGCTGGGCGTCGGCCCAGCTCATCTGGGTGGGGTTGGCGCCCAGGGCGGTGAAGGTGTCCAGGAACAGGGGCGAGCCCACCA
>CAYZPX010000349.1:0-1533 GCA_964480105.1 uncultured Burkholderiaceae bacterium
AACGACCACAGCGCCCAGGTGTGCCCCCGGAAATTGGTGGTCTCGCCCAGGAACAGCCAGACGATGGTCAGGCCGATCAGAAAGCCGCACAAGGTCAGCAGGCCCAGACAAGTGTTGGCGAGGGAGCCGCGCCGGCGCAGGATGCCCAGTTCCTCCACGCCGCGGTGGATGGTGTCGTTGTCGGGATCGGCCACCGCCTCGGGATGGGCGCGGACTTCGGCGCGGACCTGAACCTCCAGCACCCGCGCCCGGTCCACGATGCGTGCCAGGCGCCCCGCCACCGCGCCGATCATGCCGGCCACGGCCGTCAGCAGAAACACGGGGGCCACGGCCAGCTGGATGCTGTGGGTGATGTCGGAAGCGTCGATCGCAAGGGGCATGGGCAGGTCGGTGTGGAATACGAAGGGCGGAGGGGCCGGGACACGTCGCAGGGCTGCGATTATCGCCCTGCGACATGCGCCCGTTTGGGCCCGGACGGGGCAGCGCACAATCGCCCCCTGCCCCTTTTTTGCCTCGCACCATGCCTTTCGCTTCCCTTGGTCTCTCCCCTGCCCTGGCCCAGGCCGCTACCGCACTGGGCTTTTCCCAGCCCACCCCCGTCCAGAGCGCCGCCATTCCCGCCATCTTGCGGGGCGCGGATGTCTGGGCCTCGGCCCAGACCGGCTCGGGCAAGACCGCCGCGTTTGTGCTGCCCTTGCTCCAGCACCACCAGGACAGGACCCTGGCCCGCGCGCCAGGTGGCGGCGCCCGCCGCGTCCACACCCTGGTGCTGGTACCCACGCGCGAACTGGCCGCCCAGGTTGGCGAGGTGCTGCGCAGCCTGGCCCAGAACCTGTCCCAGCCCCCGAAGGTGGTGGTGGCGTTTGGCGGCGTCTCCATCAATCCGCAAATGATGGCTCTGCGCGGCGGGGCCGATGTGGTGGTGGCCACCCCGGGCCGCCTGCTGGACCTGGTGGCGCACAAGGCGCTGAAGCTGTCCGCTGTAGAAGCGCTGGTCCTCGACGAGGCCGACCGCCTGCTCGACCTGGGGTTTGCCGAAGAACTGAGCCAGGTGCTGGCCCTGCTGCCCGCGCGGCGCCAGAACCTGTTTTTCTCGGCCACCTTTCCGCCCGCCGTGCAAGCGCTGGCCCAGGGTTTGCTGCGCGATCCGGTGCGGGTGGAAGTGGCGCATGAACCGGAGGAAATCACCTCGATCGCCCAACGCGCCATTGCCGTCGATGCGGGCCGCCGCACCCAGCTATTGCGCCACCTGGTCACCCAGGAAGGCTGGGAGCGGGTGCTGGTCTTCGTCGCCACCAAGTACAGCGCCGAACGGGTGGCCGACAAGCTCTACCAAGCGGGCATCTATGCCACGCCCTTCCATGGCGACCTGAGCCAGGGGGCCCGCGCCCAGGTGCTGCAAGAGTTCAAGGAGATGCGCTGGCAGGTGGTGGTGACCACCGACCTGGCCGCCCGTGGCATCGACATTGCGCAACTGCCGGTGGTGGTGAACTACGACCTGCCGCGCTCGGCGGTGGACTATGTGCACCGCAT
>CAYZPX010000350.1:0-1527 GCA_964480105.1 uncultured Burkholderiaceae bacterium
AGGGCGTGTCCGACATGAAATCGCTGGCCGCCTGGACCAACGAGCAGTTCGACCCCCGCCTGTCCTGGCCCGACGTGGCCTGGGTCAAGGAGCAATGGGGCGGCAAGTTGATCCTCAAGGGCATCATGGACGTGGAAGACGCCGTGCTCGCCGCCCAGCATGGCGCCGACGCCATCGTTGTCAGCAACCACGGCGGGCGCCAGCTGGACGGGGCGCCATCCTCCCTCCACGCCCTGCCGGCCATCGTGGCCGCCGTCGGTCATCAGCTGGAAGTCTGGATGGATGGCGGCATCCGCAGCGGCCAGGACGTGCTCAAGGCCTGGGCCCTGGGCGCGCGCGGCACGATGATTGGCCGCTCCATGGTCTATGGCCTGGGCGCCTTCGGCGAAGCTGGCGTCACCAAGGCCCTGCAACTCATCCACAAGGAGCTGGACACCACCATGGCCTTCTGCGGCCACACCCAGCTGGCGACCGTGGACCGCTCCATCCTGGTGCCTGGGACCTATCCCACGGCCTGAAGCTTCCGGTCGGCAGTCCATGACCGACGCTCGGTCAACGTCCGTTCTTGCACAGCCCGAGGCATCCGAGCCATCGGAACTCTCGCTCCCCCGGCGCATCGCCCACCTGGACATGGACGCTTTCTTTGCCAGCGTGGAGCTGCTGCGTTACCCGCAACTCAAAGGCTTGCCGCTGGTGATTGGCGGACGCATGCCGCCGCCGCAGCCCGCGCCAGGGCAGACCGAGGCCGACTTGCCGCTGGAGGCCTTCGCCCGCCTGCGGGACTACCAGGGCCGGGGCGTCATCACCACCGCCACCTACGCTGCGCGGGCCTTTGGCGTGGGCTCGGCCATGGGACTGATGAAGGCGGCGCGCCTGTGTCCTGATGCCCTCCTGCTGCCGGTGGACTTCGAGCGCTACCGCCAGTTTTCGCGGGCGTTCAAGGCCGTGATTACCGACATCGCCCCGGTGATGGAGGACCGTGGGGTGGATGAGGTCTATATCGACTTCACCCAGGTGCCGGGCGGCCAGCGCGAGGGCGGGCGGGTGCTGGCGCGGCTGATTCAGAAAAGCATCTTCCAGGCCACGGGCCTGAGCTGCTCCATCGGCGTCGCGCCCAACAAGCTGCTGGCCAAGCTGGCCAGCGAGTTCGACAAGCCCAATGGCATCACCATCCTGCAGCCGGAGGACCTGGCGACGCGCATTTGGCCGCTGGCCTGCCGCAAACTGAACGGCATTGGCCCCAAGTCCGACGCCAAGCTCCAGGCCCTGGGCATCCGCACCCTGGGGGCGCTGGCGCAGTGCAGCGAGTCCTGGCTGGTGCAGCGTTTTGGCCGGGCCTACGGCGCCTGGTTGCACGCCGCGGCCTGGGGGCGGGACGAGCGCCCGGTGGTGACCGAAAGCGAACCGGTCAGCATGAGCCGCGAAACCACTTTCGAGCGGGATTTGCACGCGGTGGAAGACCGGGCCGAGCTGGGCGCCCTCTTCACCGCGCTGTGCGAACGCGTGGCCGCCGACCTGCAGCGCAAG
>CAYZPX010000351.1:0-1518 GCA_964480105.1 uncultured Burkholderiaceae bacterium
GGCAGGGGGTCGAATTCGCCCTTGATGGGCCAGTAGGCGCCGATCACGGTGTCGGGACGACCGACCAGCCAGATGCGCATGACCTGCTGCAGTTGTTCGGCCCGGGCCATTCGGTCGGGCATGTTCAGTCGGGTTTCAACCAAGGCGCGGCGCAGAGCGGCTTTGTCCATCACATAATTCTCCCCATGCAATGGACGAAGATTCTGACACCGCTGGCGGCTGCCCTGACGCTGGCCCTGTCTGCACCGATTTCGGGTGCCCAAAACTTGCCTGCTTCCAACGGTGACGAGACCGTGCTGGAGATGCAGCAGGCCTTCCGCAAGGGCGACCGCAAGCGGCTGGAACAGCTGCTGCCGCTGGCGCGCGGCCATGCGCTGGAGCCCTGGGCCGCCTATTGGGAGCTGAAAGCCCGCTTGCCCGAGGCCAGCGCTGCCGAAGTCGAGGCCTTTTTGCAGCGCTATGCCGGCACCTATCAGGAAGACCGCCTGCGCAACGACTGGCTGCTGCTGTTGGGCCAACGCCGCGATTGGGCAGGCTTTGCCCAGCACCATGCCAACTACCGCATGGGCGATGACCGTGAAGTCCGCTGCTACGCCTTGTTGATCGAGCAACTCACCGGCGTGGCCGCCTCGGACGCGGCTGATGAAGTGCGCCGCACTTGGTACGCCCAGCGCGAGGCCGACGACGGCTGCGCCCAGGCGGCGGGACATTTTTACGCTGCCAAGCAGCTGAGCACGCTGGACCTGTGGCGCAAGGCCCGTCAGGCGGTGGAGGCCAACCGCCCCCGGGCTGCACGCCAGGCGGTGGAAATCGTCGCCCCCGAGGTCCTGCCCCAGTTCAAGGAAGCGCTGGATGCCCCCGTCAAGTTCCTGGCCAGCCGTGCCAGCACGCGCGGAAAAGTCCGCCAGGAGCTGGTGGTGCTGGCCCTGGTCAAGATGGCCACCAGCGACGTGGACGCCGCCACCCGTCTGCTGGACAACCAATGGGACGTCTATCTGACCGCCGAGGAGCGCCACTGGCTCTGGGGCGTGGTCGGTAAGCAGGCCGCCCAGCGCCTGTCGCCCGAGGCCATCGGCCACTTTGACCGGGTGCGCCGCGCCGCCGACCTGCACGACGAGCACCTGGCCTGGAAAGCCCGCGCTGCCCTGCGTGCTGGCGACTGGAAGCGTGTGCTCACCGCCATCGACGCGATGGGCCCTGAGCTGCGCCAGGACAGCACCTGGGTCTATTGGAAGGCCCGCGCTTTGCTGGCCGCCAGCCGCCCCAGCGACGCCGACCGCGCCGAAGCCCAGCGCCTGTTCCAGTCCATTGCCAGCAACCGTGGCTTTTACGAGCAGCTGGCGCTGGAAGAACTGGGCCAGCGCGTCACGGTCCCTGCGGCTCCCGCCCCGCTGACCGAATCTGAAAAAGCCGCCGCCCGTGCCAACCCTGCGCTCCAGCGCGCCCTGCAAGCCATTGCCATTGGCCTGCGCTCCGAGGGCGTGCGCGAGTGGAACTACGCCATCAACATGCACCAGC
>CAYZPX010000352.1:0-1512 GCA_964480105.1 uncultured Burkholderiaceae bacterium
GGGAGAAGGCCTGGAACACGGCAATCTCCTCGGTGCAGGGCGAGCGCAGGTCTTCTTCCAGCAGGGCGCGGCCTTCGGCGTCCAGCTTGGCGCCCTTGGTGGCCAGCACCTGCTGGCGGTAGCGCTCGGTGACTTCGTGCGGGTCGATGCGGCTGAGCTGCAACTGCGGCAGGGAGGTTTGCAAGGTTTCGGCCAGGTGGGCGGCGGGATCGGCCGTGGTCAGGTGCACGGGCAGGCCTCGGTCTGCCAGCGCCACGGCCATCGCTGCCGCCAGCGTGGTCTTGCCCACGCCGCCTTTGCCCATCAGCATGACCAGACCATGGCCGTCGGCGGCGATGGCGTCCACCAGGTCCGACAGGCTGGGGGCCGCCAGTGGCGGGCTTTCGGCGGCGGGTTCCATTCCCGCTGCGGACGGGGCTTGCAGCAGCTGGCGCAGTGCTTCGACCCCGACCAGGTTGACGGGCTGCAGTGGTAGCCGGTCTTGCGGCAGCGTGCGCAGGCCCTCGGGCAGGTTGGCGAGCGCAGCCTGTTCGCGAGCGTACAGCGCAGCGGCCAGCGGGTCGTCGGCGATGGCGTCTTTCGGATACACCCCGTTGACCACCAGGAAAGGCGGTGGCAGGCCGATGGCGCTCAGCTCGGTATGGGTGCGGGCCGCTTCGCGCAGGGCGCTGGCCTGGGCTCGGGCCACCAGCACCATGCGGGTGCGGGAGGCATCGCCCAGCGCCTGCACAGCGGCGCGGTAGCGCTCGCGCTGTTGCTCCAGCCCCGCCAGGGGCCCCAGGCAGGAGGCATCGCCCTGGCCGGCTTCGAGAAAGCCGCTCCACGCGCCGGGCAATTGCAGCAGGCGGATGGTGTGGCCGGTGGGCGCAGTGTCGAACAGGATGTGGTCGTATGGGGCCAGCAGGGCGGGTTCGGTCAGCAGCGCGGTGAATTCGTCGAACGCAGCAATCTCGGTGGTACAGGCGCCGGAGAGCTGTTCCTCCACGCCGCGCAGCTCGGCCTCGGGCAGGGTGCTTCGCAGGGGACTGACGATGCGCTCGCGGTAGCTGCGGGCGGCGTCCTGCGGGTCGATCTCCAGCGCTTCCAGCCCGGGCACCGTGGGCACGGGGGTGCGCTGGTGGCCAATCGCCAAGCCAAACACCTGGCCGATGTTGGAGGCCGGGTCGGTGCTCACCAACAGCACGCGCCGGCCCTGGTCGGCTAGCCGCACTGCCGTGGCGCAGGCCAGCGAGGTCTTGCCTACGCCGCCCTTGCCGGTGAAGAACACACAGCGGGGCAAATCGTTCAGGAATTGCATGGCAGGACCTTTCTGGAGGAGGTGTCGCAGGCGGCCTTCAGGCCGACTGACGGCCAATCTGGCTCAGCTCATTTTGCAGCGAGAGGCGGTCCAGCTTCTCGATGGGCAGGTTCAGGAACAGGCTGATTCGACGGTGCAGGGTCAGGAAGGCGTCCGAATAGGCCTTGCGGATGTCGTCCTCGCTGCCTTCGGTGGCCACGGGGTCGGGCACGCCC
>CAYZPX010000353.1:0-1501 GCA_964480105.1 uncultured Burkholderiaceae bacterium
CTCGGATACGCGAAGACGGCTGCTACTACGTCGATAAAACGCCGCACATCCTGCGCCTCATCGATGAGGGCACGCACTACTTTTTGAGCCGCCCGCGCCGCTTTGGCAAAAGCCTGCTGATCGACACCATCGCCGAACTGTTCGAGGGCAATGCCCCCCTGTTTACTGGCCTGCACGCCGAGCAGCATTGGGACTGGAACGCTCGCAACCCGGTGGTGCGCATCAGCTTTGGTGCTGGCGTACTGCACAGCCGTGAGGCGCTGGACGGTCGCATTCTCGGGCTGCTGCAGGACAACTACACCCGGCTAGGCTTGCCGCTACCCCAAGGGCAAGACATCCCCGGACTGTTGGGCCACCTGCTGCGCCAACTGCACGCCCAGACCGGTCAGCGCGTGGTGGTGCTGGTCGATGAATACGACAAGCCCATTTTGGACAACATCACCGATAGCGATACCGCACGCCAAATGCGCGATGGCCTGCGCAACCTGTATTCGGTGATCAAAGACGCCGACGCGCATATCCGCTTTGCCATGCTGACGGGTGTGAGCAAGTTCAGCAAAGTGAGTTTGTTCTCGGGGCTGAACAATGTTAAAGACATCACCATCGACGTGCGCTATTCGGATGTGTGCGGCTACACCGACGAGGATGTGGACACGGTGTTTGCCCCGGAGCTGCCCGGGCTGGAACGCGAGGAAATTCGACGCTGGTACAACGGCTACAACTGGACGGGCCAGAGTGTTTACAACCCCTTTGACTTGCTGCTGCTGTTTGACAGCCGCCAGTTCCGCCCCTACTGGTTTGAGACCGGCACGCCCACGTTTTTGATTGACGTACTCACCCGCCACCACACCTTCACCCCCGAGCTGGGCCAGACCGTGGCCATGGAAGACCTGCTCAGCACCTTCGATGTGGATGCGCTGGCGCCCGAGGCGCTGCTGTTCCAGGCCGGCTACCTGACGATTGCCTCCGAATTTGCCATGGGCGCGCGTATTGAGTACACGCTCAAATACCCGAACCTGGAGGTGCAAGCCAGCCTCAACGGCGCGCTGCTCAAAGCGCTAAAGGGCGGCACCTCGGCCACCGACCGCCAGACCGGGCAGCTCTACCGCTTGCTGCAAGCCAACGACTTTGTCGGGTTGCACCAACTCTTCAAGGCGTTCTTTGCCAGCATCCCCCACGACTGGTACCGCAACAGTCCGATTGCACGCTACGAGGGTTACTGGGCCAGCGTGTTTTACAGCCACTTTGCTGCATTGGGGCTGGATATTCGCCTTGAAGATGTGACCCACCAAGGCCGCATCGACATGACGGTGCTGTTCAACGGCCACGTCTATCTGTTCGAGTTCAAGGTGGTGGAGCTGGCGCCCGAGGGCCGGGCGCTGGCGCAAATCGTTGAGCGCGCTTACGCCGACAAGTACCGCAGCCGGGGCGAACCCATGCACCTGATAGGCGTGGAGTTCAGCCAGCAGGCGCGCTCGGTGGTGGGCTTTGAGGTGCAGAG